>CALVNY010000001.1 GCA_944350085.1 uncultured Clostridia bacterium
AACACTTTATTAAATTAAAGTGTTTTTATTTTATAATTCTACTTTTGTGTCGGCAATATTTAAGCATCTTTTATCGTGAGAAATTATAATAACAATTTTATTATCTTTTGCTAATACTTTTATTTGATTTTTAAAATAAAAAAGCACATATCATATGTGCTTTTTTAAATAATTTTAGTAATTTTTCTTTTCAATTTCAAAATAACTTTGTGGATGTTTACATACAGGGCAAACTTCTGGTGCTTCTAAACCTTTGTGAATATGTCCACAATTTCTGCAAATCCAAACAACTTCCTTTTCTCTTTTGAAAACTATTTTGTCTTGCATATTTTTTAAGAAAGAATTATATCTTTTTTGATGTTCTTTTTCGATTGCAGCAACTCCTTCAAATGCAAGTGCAATTTCTTCAAAACCTTCTTCTCTTGCAACTTTTGCAAAGCGTTTGTACATACTTGTCCATTCATATCTTTCGCCTTCTGCTGCGTCAACTAAATTTTCTTCTGTTTTTGGAACTGCTCCCCCATGAAGATATTTAAACCACATTTTTGCATGTTCTTTTTCGTTGTCAGCAGTTTTTGTAAAGATTTCTGCTATTTGTTCGTATCCTTCTTTTTTTGCTTGGCTTGCGTAATATGTGTATTTGTTTCTTGCTTGACTTTCACCGGCAAATGCTGTCATTAAATTTTTTTCGGTTTTACTACCCTTTAATTCCATTTTTTATCTCCTAAAAGTTTTTTTATAAGTTTATACAATATTCTTTTTTTAGTAAACTATTTTAAACCATTTTTAATTTATTTGTTTTAAATTATTTTTATTGTATTTTAAATTAATTATTTAACTTTTAAAATTTATTTAAACTATAACTTTATATATTCAAATTTTTTTTATTTTAATTTTTTATTATTTCCCCATTACAAATAAATAGTAAAATAAAATTTATTTGTTTTTTATTTTACAAAGTAACAATATTTTTATTTATTGTATTTATCTTTCTTTTTAATTAAATTGGCTTCTTTTCCATTTTTGCTTGGAACATAATAAACCCTATCTTTAATATTATCTGGCAAATATTGTTGTTTAACATATCCACCAAAATCGTGTGGATATTTGTAACTTCCGTGTCCATCATTATATCCTGTTGGATGATTTTTTAAATGATTTGGCACATCAGTTTGCTTTTCGTGTTCTGCATCATACATTGCTTTATTCATTGCAACCACAACACTATTGCTCTTTTCGGCTTCGCATATATAAATTATTGCATGACATATTGACAAATTACATTCTGGCATACCTAAATTTTGAACTGAATTTAGTGCTGCATTTGCTAAAAGCAACGCATTACTATCAGCCATGCCAATATCTTCACTTGCATGTGCAATCATACGCCTAACTATAATTAATGGATCAACACCATTTAACAATAATTTTTGTGCATAAAATAATGCTGCGTCTGTGTCACTTCCCCTTAAACTTTTGCAAAATGCACTAAGTGTGTCGTAATATGTGTTTTCGTCCAAACTTACAAACTTTTTTTGTATACATTCCTCGGCAATTTCTTTTGTTATAACTTTTATTCCATCTTTATTTTCAGATGTTGTTTTAAATGCCATTTCTAATGCATTTAATGCACACCTTATATCACCATCACTTGCCCAAGCCAAAAGTTCAAGTGCATCGGGTTTTAAATCAACCTTGTAATTGCCATAACCTCTTTCTTTGTTTGTTAGCGCATGATTTATTGCCAACTTAACATCATCTTTACTTAATTTTTTAAATTCAAAAACACGACACCTTGAAACTATTGCTCTTGTCATATTTATATAAGGATTTTCAGTTGTTGAACCAATAAAAATTATGCTACCTTCTTCAATGGCTTGCAACACAGAATCGCTTTGTGCTTTGTTCCATCTATGACACTCATCTAACAACAAATATGTTTTTGTGCCATATAGTTCTAAGTTTGTCCTTGCTTCATCTATTATTTTTTTTGCATCTGCCACACCAGAACTTATAGCATTTAACTTTTTAAAATTTCCATTGCAAGTGTTTGCAATAATACTTGCAAGAGTTGTTTTGCCAACTCCCGGTGGTCCATAAAATATACAACTGCCAATAGCACCTGTTTTTATTGCCTTAACCAAAAAACTATTTTCATAAATTAAATGCTTTTGCCCAACAAATTCTTCTAACGACTGTGGACGCATTCTATCAGCAAGTGGTGCAAACCTTTTTAAATTTTCCTCAAATAAGTTGTTCATAATACCCTCTTAAAACTAATAATATTTTAACATAATAAACCAACTTTAACAATCAAATAAAGCAAACAAATGTTCTAACAATAACAATATGTAATTTTAATTTTAAAAAATTATTTTGTTAATCTTTTTAAAAAGCATATTATTAAATTTTTGTAAAATCTATGTAAATAAATTTTATTGAAATTATTTTTGCATAGCATTTAAAAACTCTATTTTAAAGGCAAAATTTAAGTTTTGCATAGGTTTAAAAAAAATACCACAAAAAGTGGTATTAATTAGATACACATAAGCCGAGTTCTGTGTTATATGGTTATCTATCTAGGCACATTGTTACCAATATGCTCATGCGTTGTATTGGGACTTACGAGTAGTTTTATAACGCCCCTTAACTTGCACCGAGTGGGGTTTACATAAAAACATAGTTACCTATATTTTTGGCACGCTCTTATCTGTGCCTTTCCACCCTTACATAAGTTTTCACTTATGCGGTATATCTCTGTTGCACTTTCCCTAGGATTGCTCCCGGCGGCCGTTAGCCGTCACTCTTACTCTGTGGTGCTCGGACTTTCCTCATAAAATTTCTTTTACGCAACCATAAGTATATCTAACTATAATATTATATCACAATCACAAAAAAATTCAATATCTTTTTGCTATTACATTGTGCTATCGTAATTTGTGTTTAACTTAGCATTATCATCTTTTTCATTAATTTCTTTACAATCATCTTGTTGGTCAATAACACTACTTTCAGGTTTTATTTCAAGAATATTTTTTGAAGTTATTGGCTCTGAAACATGGTTGTATTTCATAGTTTTGTCATTATAAAATTTATCTCTATTGCTTTTGTAAAACACAACACCTTTTTCACTTTCTGTTTTTAAAACAGCACCAAAACTTGTTGAAGACAAAATTGTTTGATTGTTATAATCAAGAAGTTGTGATGAAATGTTTGATTCAATTTGCATATATTTGCCATTAGTATTTTCATCTTTTACAACATAATAGCAATCAAAATTGTTTAAAAAGTCAGTTTTGTTTCTAATAATAACAACCTTATTTTCAAGCGATTTTGTTGCTCTATTATATTTTTTTGCCAAATAAAAAGATGCATGATGATATTTCTTTACAGGATTTGCAACTGTTTTTGTGTAAAGCCCATTTTCATAATTTCTTGTTTCTCTCATTATTAAATACGATGTTTGTGTTAAAGAATATGTATCAAAATAAACAATTTTTTTGCTATCTTTTTCTAAAATTTTTACATCAATAGTTTTATCTTTTAAATCAAAGTAAGAAATTATTGAATAATTTTTAGACATATTTTTATATGTTTTTAACATATTAAACATTTCTTCATACATTTCAAACTCTACTATTACGCTTGAAAACCTTTTTAGATAAAATGCAAATGTTCCATACCCTGCCACTAAATAATTGTTTGACAATTTTTTTCTTCTATAACTTCTATAATCAGCCATAATTCCACCTTTAAAACAAGGTATATTTTAATATATAAACCTTTGCTAGTCAATACTATTTTTTAAAAATTTTCATTTTTTACAATATCTTTTAAAACATATATCGCTTTTTTTTCAAGTCTGCTTATGTAACTTCTACTAATATTTAATTTTTTTGCAACTTCCCTTTGTGTTAGCATTGGCAAATTTTTAAGTCCATATCTCAAACAAATTATTTCGTATTCTCTTTTTGTTAAGTGTGTTTTTAAAATTTTGTCTAATTTTTGCGAAAGTATTGTGTTGTTAACATTTTTTTCAACATCTTCATCTTCATCATACATAATATCAAGCAGTGTTATTTCATTGTTTTCGCTGTCCACTCCCAAACTTTCTTCAATACTTGTGGTGCTTTTATGTTTTTTTTGAACTCGAAGTAACATTAAAATTTCGTTTTCAATGCATTTTGCTGCATAAGTTGAAAGTTGAGTTCCCATTCCAATCTTATATGTATTAATTGCTTTAATAAGCCCCAAACTTCCTACACTTATTAAATCATCTGCTTCTTCGCAACCATTGTATTTTTTAACAATATGTGCAACAAGCCTTAAATTGTGATTTATTAAAATTTCTTTTGCTTTCATATCGCCATTATGAAATTTTTCTAAGTATTCTAGTTCTTGTTTGGCAGTTAGTGGTTTTGGGAATGACGAATTGTTGTTTATAAAGCCAGAAAAAAACATTATCTTTTGCATAAAGGCAACAAAACTTTCTACAATCATATAAACTCCTTAACAATAAATAAATTATTAGTTTTATATATATATGTAGAAATTTGTCAAAAATTGCTTGTACAACCCAAATTAAAACTTTAACTTTCAACTTAGTTAATTAAAAAACACAAATTGTTATTTTTTTAATAGTTTGTTTTAATTGTTATAATTAAAATTAAAATCATTTAATCATAGTAAAACATTCCATTATTTGTGTTTATAAACAAAAAAAACACCATTTAAACTATGGTGTTTTTTTATTTATTTTCTTAAAATATCCCCTTCGCTAAGTTGTAAATCTGTGTATAGATATAGTTTTTCTTGAACAGCTTTTGCGTCAATCACATCTTCGCCTTTTTCATTTTCCATTTTTGTAATAACTATCTTTTTATTAAAATTATTTGTTGGGCTTAGAACTTCCAAAGTGTCGCCAACTTTAAAACGATTACGCTGTTCAATTAGCACTTTACCATTACTGCTATCTTTCAAAACCTTTGCCATAAACTCACTATTTTGAATTGGCATACTATCTTTAATATATTCTTTATCATTTGCACCAAAATAAAATCCTGTTGTGTATCTTCTATGAGATGTGTTTTCGAGTTCAGTTACTAGTTCTTTTGGGCAAACATAAGGAATATTATTTTCTTTTGCCTTTTTTAAAACTTCAAATGCTCGCCTATAAGCATTTACAACAGTTGCAACATAAAATGGGCTTTTCATTCTGCCTTCAATTTTAAAACTTGTAATTCCTGCATCAACCAATTTATCTAAATGCTCAATTAAACACAAGTCTTTGCTATTTAAAATATATGTTCCCCTTTCATCTTCAGTTATGTCAAAGTATTCACCTTCTCTATTTTTTTCACAAAGTGAATAATTCCAACGGCAAGCCTGAACACACTCGCCATGATTGCTATCTCTGCCTGTAAAATAGTTTGAAAGCAAACATCTTCCACTATAACTTATGCACATTGCACCATGAACAAATGTTTCGATTTCTATTTCTTTTGGAATAAAATCTCTAATTTCTTTAATTTCTTTTAAACTTAGTTCTCTGGCCAAAATAAGCCTTGTTACATCTAAATCTGCAAAAAATTTAGCACTATATTTATTAGTAATATTTGCTTGTGTTGAAACATGTATTGCCATAGTAGGACAAACTTCTTTAATAAATTTTATAATCCCAACATCTGCCACAATTAGTGCATCTGCACCAATTTCTTTTAAGTATAAAATGTATTCTTTTAAATTTTCAAAGTCAGGATTATGTGCAATTACATTTATTGTTATATAGCATTTTTTATTTAGGCTGTGTGCATATTCTATTGAAGATTTTAACTCATCATCATTAAAATTTCCTGCATAGGCTCTTAGTCCAAGTTTTGTTCCAGCAAAATAACACGCATCTGCACCAAAATAAAATGCTGTTTTTAATTTTTCCATATTCCCTGCTGGGGCTAAAATTTCTATATTCATAAATTATTCCTTTAATTTTATCTTTTTTGAAATTGCAACACCATCGCCAATATGATAAATTTTGCTTTCAAGTTCAAAATCATTACAAATTGCATTAATATACTTTCTTAAATTAACAACAATGGTGCGTTTTTTGTGTGGTATAAATTCAGCACTTTCAACCATTCCTTTGTACAAAACATTGTCAGCAAATAGCGTTCCGCCATCATTTAATAATTTTTTTAGATAAGGCAAATAATTTATATACTGACCTTTTGGACCATCTAAAAATATAAAATCAAATTTTTGGTTTAAGTTTTTAATAACTTCCTTGGCATCACCTTGTATTTGATTTACTCTATCAATTACATTGTTGCTTTCAAATGTTTGTTTTGCAATTGCAATGTTTTGTTCCTCTAATTCAATGGTTGTTAAAATTGCATTGCTATATTTTAACATAACTGTGCCTGAATAACCAACAGCAGTTCCAATTTCCAAAATTGTTTTTGGATTAACTTCCTTAATTTTTTCTATTAACAAGTTTTTTGTTTCATTAAGCAAAACAGGAATATAGTTTTGTCTTGCGTATCTTTCTAATTCTTCTAACATTTTATTTCCTTTTAAACTTCAATAATAACAGGCAAAATTAATGGACGGCGTTTAAGTTTTTTATAAAAATAGTTTCCAAGTAATTTTTTGATATTTATTTTAACTTGTGACCAATCTTGTGATTTAAAGTTAAAACTACTAATTGCATTTATAACAACATCTTTGCCTTCTTCAAGCATTGGGTCGTTGTCGTTAAGATACACAAAACCACGAGTTATAAGTTCTGGTTTTGAAGTTAATGCACCTGTCATATTGTTAATTGTTATTGTAACAACACACAAACCTTCTTCGCTAAGTTGAATTCTATCTTTTAAAACAGTTGAACCAACATCGCCAACACCAAGACCATCAACTAACCTTATTCCACTTGGAACATTGTCTGATAATTTAATTGCTTGCTTATTAATTAAAATTTGGTTTCCTAGGTCTGGAATAATGATATTTTGTTTTGGAATTCCAACGCTTTCTGCAATATTTGCATGTGCTTTAAGTTGCCTATATTCTCCATGAACAGGCACAAAGAATTTTGGACGAACTAATGACAACATCAATTTTAATTCTTCACTATATGCGTGCCCTGAAACATGCACATCAGCAATTTGTTCATATATTACAGAAGCACCTTTACGATAAAGCAAATTTATAACTCTATTTATTGTAACTTCATTTCCAGGGATTACTGAACTTGACAAAATAATTAAATCGTTTTCGCCAATTTCAACCTTGTTAAATTCCCCTGCAGCCATACGAGTTAATGCACTTGCTGGCTCCCCTTGTGTTCCTGTTGAAATAATACAAATTTCGCTATCGGCATATTTGTCAATAGTTGAAATGTCAATAATTTGCCCTTTATCTAATTGCAATTCGCCTAGTTTGCTTGCTGTTTCGCAAACATTAACCATACTTCTGCCACTAAACGCAACTTTACGGCCATATTTTTTACTAATATTTAAAATTTGTTGAACACGATGAATATTGCTTGCAAATGTTGCAACAAAAATTCTTTTTTGTTTGTTTCCATTAAATATATTATCCAAAGTTTCGCCAACTTTAATTTCTGGCATACTATATCCTGGGCGTTCAGCGTTTGTGCTATCACTTGTTAAAAGCAAAACCCCATTGTTGCCTAGTTCAGCAAAGTGTCCTAAATCCATTTTGTCTTTGTCAAGTGGAGTTAAGTCTATTTTAAAATCTCCTGTGTGAACATACATTCCAACAGGTGTTTTAATTGCAAAAGCAACTGAGCCACTAATACTATGAGTCACTTTTAAAAATTCAATTTCAAAACAACCAAGTTTAATTTTTTGATTTGATTTTATTGTGTTTAATTTAACCTTTTTTAAGTTTCTATGTTCTTTTAATTTGTTTTCAATTAAAGCATTAGTTAATCTTGTTCCAAATATTGGTGCTTCAATATCTGTTAAAACATAAGGTATTGAACCAATATGGTCCTCGTGTCCGTGTGTAATAATAATGCCTTTTATTTTGCTTTTATTTTGTATTAAATAAGTTATGTCTGGAACAACCAAGTCAACTCCCGGCATATCGTCGCCCGGAAATGTTAGCCCACAGTCCATTACAATCATATCGTTGCCATATTCCAAAGTTGTCATATTTTTGCCAACTTCGCCAACACCACCTAAAAAACTAATTTTTAAGTTTTGCATACTGTGTCTAACTGGTTTGCTTCTTGTAACTTTTGTTTTTGTTTTACTGTTTGCTTTTGCATTTTCATCTTCCCAAACAATTTTATTGTTTGAAACAAACCTACTATTTAAGTTGCTTGCTAAAACGTTTGAATCGTTAATTGTTAGATTGCTTGATGCTTCACTTACATCAACATTTGCTTCATTATTTAATTCATTTGTTTTAAGATTTTTACTTGTAGATTTTTTACGGTTATATCTAAAACCTTTTTTATTTGTGTTTTCTTTTGTAATATTATTATTTGTTTCCATATTCCTCCTAAATTTTGCAATTATTCCTAAATTAAAATGATTAAATAATATTATAAAAACCAATTATAATGTTTTATAAAAATTTGTTGACAAACTTTCCTTTTTGCAACAAAAAATCATAGTAGACAAACTACAAATTAATAACATTTTTAATAAATTTAAAATCATTTTTTATTAAAATAAAACTTTTAAATTTATTGACAATCAAATTAATTTAAAGAATTTTTGTTTTTTATTTTATTTTAAGTTAATTAAAAAATTAACATAATTGACTTTATTAAATTAAAATATTAAAAATATTTAACAAAAATATTTAACGCTTTTTATATTATACACTAAAATTAAAAAACTTTAAACATATTTTACATTTTTTTCTTTTAATATAAATTTTTATGACAAATTAAATTAAAAAACTTCCTAAATTGCTTTAAATTAAGGAAGTTTAATAATTATATAAAATATTTTGTTCTTTTTAACTTTTCAGTTGCTTCCATTTTTTTAGGTTCAACAATTGTGTTATTGTCAACATAATAACGCATACCATAACTACCATAATATGCAGACATTTGAAAAGTTGTTTCAAGCACCATACTTAATGGGATTGTAATAATTAATCCTGCACCCAAAGTGAATATTAATGCAAAACCATTTATCATAATGATTGTTAAAACAATCCCTATGCTATTAGCAAATATTTTAAAAAATCTACGATTAATAAGTTTAAAATTGTTTTTTAAACATTTAAATATACCATCGTTTTTAACAGAAATCATTGGCATCCAACAACTAAATAAACTAATTTTTAGTGACATTAAAATCACAATTACCAACACTATAATAAAAGGTGTTAAAATTGCCATTGCCGTGCCTAATGAAAATAATTTAAAGCATTGTATTATAACATATCCAATAAATATGTCAATAGGAAAAGTTGTTATAAACTTAACAAGTTCAAATAAAACAACCTTTGAAAAGTTAGAAAAATAACTTGAAAAAATGCCAATTTTCATATTGTTGCTCATACTTGCATATAAACAATAAGCACTAGAAAGTTTTGTTTGACCAATTAAAAAGCGTCCTAAAAAAACAACAATAAAAATAAATAAAACAATAGAAACCCAAATGTTAGAAAAGTTATTTATAATAATTTCAAAAAATGAAGTTGATATTTCGCCCAATCCCTTTATGAATTCTAACAAGTTTAAGTTTGTAACAAAACCTTCAAAAACATCTTTAATTAAATTAAAAAAACCATTATTTGCCAAAACATTAAAAACAGGAACTGCTGAAACATATGCTAATCCACCAATTACTGCAAGTGTAATTAGTGTGTATAACATAACTTTCCAAACCAAATTAAAATTAGAAAATAATATCCTTATTGAATTTTTGTACATCATAATAAAATCACCCTAAATATACTATTAGTATATATTATATGTTTTTACAAATCAAATAAATTTTAATGTAGTTTTTGTTTTTGATAATTAAAGTAAAATTTAAACACACATAGTAAATAGTAAAATAATTTAAAATTTTTTAATACTTTTTAATACAATAAATTTTACTTTAATTTTTCAATTTACAATTCAACAAAAAAACACCAACAAAAGTTGGTGTTTTTTATTTAATCACTATTATTTAATCACTATTTTCTTCATTATGTGTATCTTCATTTAAATTTTCTTCTTCATTTTTAGTTGGGCTATTTATTACACCCAAAATAGTTAAAATTCCTAAAATGGAATTTATTATGTTATTTACTAAATTTTCATCAATTTTAAAACCAAAATTTTCTGCCACAAACTTAACAACTAACATTATTGATGCTGTAAGCCCTACCCAAAAGGAATAATTTTTTAACTTTTCTTTCATATTAACCTGCCTTTTTTCTGCTAGAAATTACTTTTTGTTTAATTTTTGTAACATCTTGCCTTATTTCTAAAACATCTTGCTTTATTTCAACAACATTTTCTTCAACCTTTTCAACAACACCCAAAGATTTGTTTAAACTTGAAATTGTGCTTTGATATTTACTTTCTCTTACCCTACTATCTTTTAGTAAATAAATAAGCAATCCTAAAAACATTACAGCCCAAAGTCCATTTGTTATTGCTAGGTCAACAATTTTGTCCCACATATTATTTTTTAAAATTTTCAATTAATTTGTTGTAGTTTGTTTCACCAAGCAATGTTTTAAACTCTGAATTGTTTTCCAAAACATCAAGTGCTTCTTCTTTCGAATAACCTGAAAAATAGTTTAGCGCTGTGTCATACATTTTATTGCTTTTGTATTTATCTACAACCAATGCCCCGTACTTGCCGTAAAGTTCCAAAGCATCTACTTCTTTGTCCCAATTACTATCAGCAATATCTTTTTCAAGTTCAGCTAAATTTTTATTAAACTCTGCTTCCTTTTCTGCAATTTCATTGTTGTACTGTATTACCTTTTCTTGTTCTTCTTTTAATTTTTCAGTAACACTACTTATTTTTTCAGATAATTTTGACGCATATTCAATATCAAAATCATTCAATGCTTCTTGATAACTAGAATTTAGAGCACTTAGTTCAAAATTTATTGCATTAATATTATCTGATAATTCTTTATCAATTTGATTGTAAGTTTCAATTTCTTTGTTATTAAAAGCATCAAGAGTGTTGATTACAATACTGCTTCGAGCAAGCCCACGCTTTAATGCGTCATTGCTTGCATTTTCCCTTAGAGTATTAAAATCTTCTTTTGCACTTTCTTTTTGGTCACTTGCTGTATTTTTTAATGTTTCAATATTGCTATTTAATTCGTTTTTGCTAGTTTCGTAATTTTTGTTTATGTTGTTTATTGAAGTGTTTTTGTAATCTTCTAATTGAGTTATTGCATCTTCTTTTATTTTTTCATTATTAATTTCCACATTGTCTAAATATGTAAAATTAGGACTTTCTGGCAATTTAATACTATCTTTTGTCGAAAATGTGTCATTTATTTCCTTTAACTTAGATATTAAATCATCAGTACTGTTTTTTGAATTTGTAGATAAAACCTTGTTTGCTTGATTTTCTATTTCATTTGTAACTTTATATTGATACATTTTTTCTCCTTTATGTTGTTATGACTGATAGACCATTATAATTTAAACCAAGAAGTGTTCCACTAACATTGTAAATTGCCAAATAATTATAATAGTTTGAAACATTTGTAACACATGTTAAAAGCCTATCGCTAAATGTTTTTATTGTTGCAACACCATTTTTATATAAAACAATCGACACCGACGACTTTGTGTAATATCCAGAAGCATAATCGCATTTGCCTATGTACTTTTTGCTGTCAAAAGTTTTGTTTGTACTATTGTATCTTATAACATAAGCACCATCTTCACATATTACACCAAAAGAATAAAAATTGCTTGTGTTGCCGTTAACAAGTTTTATTGGAAATAATCTTTTAATTTTAGAATTGATTGGAACTTGAACTTTTGTTTCGGAACTAATATTTGTTCCTGTAAGCGATGTTGTAAAATAATAAATTTCATTGTTTAACAAATAAAATACTCTAATTTGTGATGACGACACAGGAGTAAAAATTGCATGGTCGGGTTTTACATTTTTTAATGCAAATTTACCACCACTAATTAAATATTTTAAAGTTAGTTTTGATGTTTCTTCATTGTAAAACAAACCATACATTGCAGCTTTTCTAGTTCCATTTATTGTACTATTAAAAGAATATAAATTATTAACTGGATTTTCAAACCTATATTCATCAAATAATTTGTTCAATGATGTGTATCTAGTGTAAACATCATTAAAATAAACAACATAGTATGTCATATTGTCGTCAAAATATAATGGTTCGTAGTTTATGTCTTCTTTTAAAACTCCGCAATAATTAAAATTTATATAGTTAATTATTGGATAAACTGTGTCATCTTGAAGTGTGCTTGATGTTGTAAATTTTAAACAAACACTGTCCTGCCCCGAACTTACAAAAGGAAAACTTAAATTTTGCAATTTACCAATAAAAACTACTGCATTGTTAATTACTAAACAATATTCAACATCTATTGTTAATTCTTGTGCGTATTCAAAACACATATTTAATTGAATAACTGTTCCACTTTTTGCTTTAATTGAGTGTTCAAAAAAATTATTTGAAAAATCAATGGTTTGATTTCTAAAAACTTTTGTAACACACTTTATTTCATCTTCAACAACTTTTATTTGTTTTAAAATATCTTCTGTTTTTTGATAGGCAATTTTACCATAATCTGTTTTCATTAGTAAAACCCCACCACAATTTGTGGATTTGAAATATATGCTTCTTTTGTTGTTACTCTAAAATGAATTGCAAATTCTTTCCCAACCATATTTGCATTAATTTTAATTAAGTTGTTTACGGGGTTTACCACAAAGCTTTTTGTTTCTTTTTCACTTTCAACAATAACTTCAGTTTCTTGTTTTGCATTAAAATAAATTTCCTTTAAAATTTTGTCTTTATTTGGATACCCAAAATCGTTTTTTGGCGAACGCCAAAATTTTATTGTTGGACTATCTAACACTCCACCCGATTCATCAATAAAACCCAAAACACTTGCTCCATTATTTTTGTAGCAACAAAACAACTTTGAAAATGAAACATCTTGCGAACTATAAATATATGTTATGTCAATTCCACGAGTAATATTAAAAGTGCCATTTAAGTAGTCCAATTCAATTAAAGCATTGTTTGTAAAATTTTCGCTTTCACAACCTACAACTTCATCATCAGGAAAAGTTATGTTGCAAGCAAGATAGTATTTTCCATTATGATAGCAAGCAACGGCATTTTTTGTTGGATTTATTATGTTTTCAATGTTTAAAGTTAATTTTTGAGTGTTAATTCCATCAAAAGCATAAATTCCATCTTTTAACAACATTAAAATAACATCACCACAAACACAAACTGTGTTTTCATAAATTTTTGTACTGCCTAAAAATAAATGTGTAACATTAAATTCTGCTTGGTCGCCATAAGCAGTTAATTTTGAAATTCCATATTCTCTAAAAACAAAAACATAATCTTTAAAATTAACAACCTTGTTTAATGGCCCCCTTGCATCAATCATATTAATAAATCCTGCTTCAACACTTGAAATATTCCAGTTTGTTGGGTCTAGGTCATCACTAAACCATAATGATATTTTTTCGCCGTTAACTGTGGCAAACAGTCTTTCATAATGCAAACACATACTTGTTATTGGTGGACAATCACTTGTTTGTTTATAATAACTTGTACCTGTAAAAACATACATCCCATCTTCTGGTGTTGAAAATATCATACAATCGTAGCCATCAAGTTTATATTTAATTGCCGTTGGAACACTTTCAAAAGTTAAAGTGCTATCAATAGTACTAAAAAATGTAGTACCATCAATTAATGATGCATAATACAATTTTTTGTCCGAGCAATAAATTATAATATAAGTTTCAAAAGAATCTAGTTGTTCAACATATCTATCAAATGACCAAACAGCAATAGCATCTAAACCATCGGGCGTAACCAAAGTTTTAAAGTATCTTCCACCATCTCGTTCCACATCAACTTCTAACGGACCTATGCCTATTCCTGTTTTTAACGCTCCATTTTTAAAGTTAAAATTATAAGTGTTTTTACTATATGTTATCGGTGTTGAATATTCGTCATAACTTGTGTTTATTCCATTACCAAAGTTTGCATAATCAATTTTTTTATATGTTATGCTTTTGTATGGATTAAGCCTTAATTTATACATTAAAACCATCTCCTAGGCTTAATATATAGTTGTTTTTTTGTGGACAATAAATTTAATAATGAATTTTTAAATCTAGTGTCCCACACACTAGCATCATCAAACAATTTTGTAATATACAAATATTCACTAGCAACACCATACGCAAAAGTTTTTTCTGGTATTGTTACAACATTTACTTCGTCAGTAATTTCTAAGTCGTTTAACATATAAGTGTAATTTACTTTAATTTTGCCAGTTTGATTAATTACAATTTCGCCACCAAAATCAGCAAATTGAATTTTTTTGCCTGATTCGTTTTCACAACTTATTACACTTACTATCTCGTTAGATGAAATTTCATCATAACTAATTTTGCCAGTAGTTGTGTGAACCCAAACACTATCTTTTAGTTTTACATATTCACTACAAACAGTGTTTAAAACAAGATTAAAACACTTAACAAGCAAGTTTAAATTTTTAACTAAACTTGTGTTATTTACAACACTTTCACCATTAAAAGTTTTGGTTTCTTCATCATAAGTATTTAAATATTCTAATTCATTTTCTAATTGTAAATATGTGCAGGTGTCCTTAATAACATTTATAACTTTCATTTTTACCTCCTACACCTAGTTTTTTTGCAAATACTTTAACATAGAAGTTAAATCATATTTTGCTTTGTACTTTAATTCTTCATTTTCTTTTTGTTCCAATCGTTTATTTGAAATATCCATTTCTTTTATTAATTTATCAAAATTTTCTTTTCTTGTTTTTAACACATAATCAACGGCTCTTTTGTCCAAATTTTTATATGGAAGTGTTAGGCAATATGTTCCAAATGGTTGGTTTTTGTTGTGAATTTCAAACACTTGCTTGTTTTTAACATATAATACAAAATAATTTTCATCTATTTTTTTTAATCTACTAACAACATTATATAAATCATTTTTGATTTCAATTTTACACATAATTTTACCTATTAAAAAATTTATACAGTTGCTTAAAATTTAAGCAACTGTACAATTCCAAATATTAATTTAACATTAAAAGTTTATTATTTAATGCCTTTTAGTCTTGCTTGTGCACATGGTCTGTCACAAATTAATTCTGCATATTTAACAAGAGTTGCAGAGTATGTAGCATAATTTGCGTTTTGTTTTAAAATTTTGCCATTATCTCCTTGCAACCATTCCCAATCACAAAGTTGATGCAAAGTAAAATCTTTTGTGTTTAAGAAATACATTTCTTCGTCATCAACAAATCTGTCAGCAACAACAGGAATTCCATTGTATGAAATTGCTTTGTAACCACCATTTAGTTCCATAATATCAATATTGCGTTTATAACTATTTAAGTATGCTTGATATAATCTTCTAACCCCTGCAGAACAAGCAATAAAGTCAACTTCTGTTCCGTAAGTTTCTTCTTGCAAGTCTAAAACTTCTTGCATAGAAATTTCACTAAATTCTCCACTTAAAGTAATATCGTATGGATTTAACCATTTGTATGCTGTCCTATCAATTCCATAAAGTGTGCTATCTGCACTAAAAATTTTTCCAAGTCCTGTAATTTCTTTACCAAAAGAATCTTGAATAACAAGCCCTTCAACACCAGTTAATGTAATTGTTGATTGTTGGTCTAAAACAACTTTTTTGTTTATTCTATCAACATAAACAATTTTACAGTTAGGTTTTGCACCTGAAATGCTTGCGCCATTTGTTGTATTTACAAAATTAACAATCATTCCTTCCATTAATTTATTTGTTGAATCTACTTTATATGTTTTTGCTGTTTGTTCTTCGGAACTAGTTGTTTGGTCAATTTTTGCTAAAATTCCACTACCATCACCATATAACATACGACCCAAATTAAAAGAACTAGATTTGATTAAATTTTCCATTTCGTTATTTAACAAGTTAACAAAAGCACCAGTATTGCTTGAACTTGACCTAATTGCTTTGTCACTTATTTCAATTTTACCAAACAAGTTTTTTAATTCTGCTTGGAAATTTAAGTAACTTGTTCCACTTGCATTTGGCAATGCACCATCTTCACTGCCTGCTCCAATGCCACCATTTATTCCAAAACTAATTGCTTTAATAATTTTTTTACCCCAAACATCACCTGTGCTTTGTTTAATTTTGCCAAGTAATGGGTTTGAATTCATATTAAGTTGGTTTGCAACCACATCTAAATACACATCTTTTAACGCTTTCTCAGCACTTTCTAATGTAATCATAATTTTCTCCTTTATTTAAATAACTCCTGAACCATTTTGTAAGCATCGCTCATATTTGAAGGTTTGTTTTTAGGAGTTAAATTTAATGATGCACCCTTGTTTGAAGTCATAACAAAAGGTGCTTTTTCTTTTTTTGAAATGTATTCTTTTATAATAACATCTTTAATTTTGTCATTATTGTAAATATAATTATTTAGAAAGTCAGAATTTTCTACCAAGTCTTTTTCGTTTAAATTTTTCTTGCTTAAAATGTTTGCCCAAGCAAGAGTTAAACAATCAGATTTTTTGGCTAAATTTTCATCATCTAAAATTTGTTTTGCAATTTCTTTTGAATATTCTTTTGCCCCGGGATTTTCATTAAAGAAATTGTTTAATTTTTCTGGCCAATTATTAAGTTTATATTTAGGAATATTATTTTCTTCTGCTTGTTTTTCTAACTCACTTAACCTTTGGCATTTTTTTGTAAATTCTGCCTGCAAACTGTTATAGGCAGAATTAAGTGCTTCAACACTTTTAAATTTATCTGAAATATTAGAGCCACAATTTAAGTTATTTTCACTCTGCCCCACATTTAAATCATTTTGGCTGTTTAATTCGTTAACTTGTGGTTGTTCTAAAATATTATTTTCTTCCATAATTTACTCCTAATTATTTTCTATATTTTGATTTTGTAAACTATTTGCAATATTATTGCTTAATATGTCTTTATGTAATTTAATATGTTCTAAAATTATATTTTCAACTTGTGGATATTTTTCAACCAATTTTTCATATTCTTCACTAAGCATATAACATGTGTGAGTGTTTATGTGAATTTCATTGTCATCAATCATTTTTGGATATGGCATTTCTTTATTTTTGAAAAGCAAAAAGTTTTCCTTATTTGCTCTTTTTACTTGCAAAGTTTTTAAATCTTGACTATTTTCCCAAATACCAAAACCAAACTGTTCCAAAATTTTATATCTAACCGAATTACTAATTTTTCCATTTTCATCATGCAGTAGTCCAGAATTATATAATTCCAAAATTGTGCTTCTTTTTTGTGCCAATGTTTCATTTAACTCATTTTCAGTTTCAAAAACAATTTCATCGGACCTAATATTGCTATTTTTAAAATAGAACATCTCAACGCTACCATCGTTTTCAACCAACTTACATGAGTGCGGATAAATTGCATATTGCTTATATAATCTTAAAATAAATTTTGCAATATTTTTAACAGCATCTCGAATTTGTTCGGCAGAATTTACAAGTTTAGTTTCATCTTGTTCTATTAATAATTGCAACGCAACACCACTAATATTTCCACCGCTTAAAACATCGTTTCTAAGCAAATCACTAACACCACTAACCGACAAAAATTCGTTAAGCAATCTTTCTTCTTCCAATGTAAAATCAGTTGGCACAGATTCAGAACTTATCATTTTGGGCAAATTGCTACCTTGCCTATAAACCAAAATTTTTCCGGGTGACAAACCTTCTTCTTCTAAATTGTCGGTGTCAACACTTCCATCTTCAACAGCCATAACTCCCATGCTTAGTCTATTTAAAAATTCGTGTTTTCTATTCTTAATTGCATTGTATGCTCTTTGAATAGGAATACATCTTGTAATGATGCTACTACCCCAAAAACAAGATGGAGTTGAAATTGAAGTTTGTTTTATAAAAGGAAAACCTCTTTTGCCATCAGCAAGGTTAATAAATGGCAATTCGCCAATATAAAGCAATTTGTCATCAGCAACAATTATAAGTCTACCAAAAGGATACTCAACACTTGGGCTTTCATATTTTTCAATTACAACACATTGATTGCTAATTTTTGTTGAAGTTGCCTTTACTGCACTTGAAGAATATCCAAGCCCACCATTATTTGAAATTGTGTCCAAAGTAAAAACATCAATATCCTGTCCTTTAACATCAACTCCCCAAATGTTTTTAATTTCATCAACATGATAACTTTTTGCGTGGATTATGCTTTTGCAATCTTCAATATTTTCATAAGCATTGCTATCAGGATAAATTTCAAATGGACTAACAGCATTAATTTCAACATCCCCTTCAAAAATGTCAGTTCCATTTTCATCTTGTCCAATTTTTAATCCAGCATTGTTGTTCCAAACAACTTTATAAAAAGATGTTCCACAAATTTCACTCCACATTGTTGCTGTTTGTAAAATTTTAGTAAGATTGGTTTTGTAATTTACTGCTTTTAAAATTTTTTTGCTAATTTCTGCACAAGCAATATCTTCTTCTTCATCACTAAATGGAACAACACTCATACTTGGCCTTACACGGCTCAACTTACTCATTCTTAAATCAACTATTGGTGTAATATGATTAAAAACTTCCTTCTCTTGCCAAAAATATTGTTTGTTATAATCTTCAAGTTCCCCACTAGAATTTATTGTTGAGTACTGATTACCAACATAAAAATTTATGTTAAGCAACCACTCATTTTCAAAACTTTTTCTTGCATTTTGCCTTCTTTTAAAATCTTCCTTAGTTTCCGTAACTATGTCTTCAACATACATTTCTTTATTTTTTGTTTTCAATTTTTTTCTCCTTTCTTTTTTCAGTATTTAGCATATTTATAGGACTTTTTGGCACTATTTCTTTACCTATTGTCATATACATATCATTTACGCATTTTTTACATAAATTTAAACCATTACTAAAAAACCCTTTTTTGTACTCAAAATTGTAATCAGCATAATTATTACAGCCAGCAATATCACATCTAATTTTATGTTTTACTTTTGACATTTTCATCATTTGACACCTCATCATAAGTTTCTAAAATTTGTTTTAATTTTTCTTTTTCTTGCATAAGTTCTTGAATGCTCATGTTTTCAATTTCTTTTTCATTAATGTTAAAATACTCTATTAAAAGTTTTAATGCCGTTATATCTGGAGCAACATCTTTTTGAGTAATCTTTTTTTTGTTTAACACAATATCATCTTCACCTTTAACAAACTCTTCACATGTTTCAGTTAGTGTGTAGCCAAGTGCTTTTTTAATTAAAGCATCTTCAATTTTTTTATTAATTTTTTTCATATTACATTAACCTAAATCTTTCATTTTTTAGTTTTAAAAATCTTTTCTCCTTGTCTTTTTGAATTTCACTTTTTTCAAATTTAACACTTTTTGCTTGCGGTTTTGACATTATATAATATCTAAGTTCGTCCATAGCGTGGTCATCTTTTTTTATTGGAACATCTGCATTTCCCCAAAAGTAACCTTTGATTTCCCTTATCATATTTACACAAGTTTTAAAAATAAAAAGTTTGCTTATCCCGTTTGCATTTTTTAAATAACTTTTTACCCTTTGAATTCCTGAAAATAAATCTTTGTTAACTCTTGTATTAACATTAATTCCATAATCAAAAAATAATTCGCTAACGCTTTTTGTTGATGCCAATGTTTTTTGATTTGCTGCACTATCGATTAATGCACATATTTTTCCATTAACAGTAAACCAATTTAGTTTGTCACAAATGCTTTTTATTGAATTTGCATGATACTCAATATCCTTTCCTGCTTCATAGTGTTCGGCAATAACATATATGTTTCCATCATAGTCCACTGCATACCAATGACAACTAAGTGGATTGTTAAGCCCTGGGTCAATAGAAATATTGTCATACCAATCAAAAGGCACATTAAAAGGTTCAATTACATTAACTTGTTCATTAAACTCAGGATAAACAAGCCCACTAGAATTAGTAAATAAACCAAATCTTCTTGCATCTAGTTCCTCCTTACTTAAAGTGTTTGAAAGTAAGTTGATTTCCTTTTTACTCAAAAATGGATTGTCGTTCCACTCTATGTGTTCATGCCAAACTTCTGGATTGTTGTATTTGTTTAAATAAATTTCATCATACACCCAAGTTAAACCTTTTAAAGGAGTCATTGTTCCAAAAATTATTCCTTCTTTGTCAATGATTCTCATTAAACACTCTTTGTAAATGTCGTAAGGTGGTTCTTCATCAAACCAAACATAATCAAGGCTTGTGCCTTGAAATTTTTCTCTACCTTGATCACAACTTTTAAATCCAATTTTGCTTGTTCCACCAAACACATTTTTTATAACAATTGTGTCAATTATTCCAAGTTCTGGGCTGTCTTTTCTGCCCTGCAACATAATAATATCAACTATCCAATCTTTGTTTAAATAATGTAATATTTTGTTTTGTGCAACATCTCTTTGCACTTGTGTGCTAAGTGACACAACCCAACCCACTGTGTCTTTTTTATTTTCTCTATATGGGTGACAACCTCTTGCAATCCAAATTGTTTCAACAGCCCCGCATTCTGTTTTGCCACTTCTGTTTCCACCAAACACCCATCTGTTCTTTTTTAAACACTTATGAAATTCTATTTGTTTTTTATGTTTTATTTTTCCGGCATTGTAATTAATTAAATTATTATTTGATTGTCTTTTTAAAATTTCTAAATTAATTTTTTCTAACCTGCTTTTTATTTGATTAATCTCCATATTATCACCAAAAGAATTATTTTTCGATTAAATCATCGCATTTTAATACTTTATAAAAAATTACATATAAATATAATAATAATGTGGATTTTAGTTAATCATCATTACTAAGTTGTTTAATTAAAATCTTTTAAAATAATAGGAATATATTATGAAAAAAATTTTTTTATTTAGTATATTTATAGTAATAGCATTATTTCAATTTTTATTACCAAACGACATTGTTGTAAATGCAAATAGCATAAAATTTGCAAGAGTAAATAGTAGTGGTTGCTACCTATATAGAACTGCAACACTAAATCCACAAATTGGCAATATTTGGTGCGAACTTGAAAATTCCTACTTTGTTGAAATTGTTTCAGATTACAACGACGATTTTTACAAAGTTAATTACAATTCAATAATTGGATTTGCTTACAAAAAGAACATAAATGAAGTTGTAAGTGTTCCATCTAGCCCATTTCCTAGCGGAATTAATGTTTCAATAAACTCTCAAAGTGGTTGTTATATGCGTTCATCACCAATTTCAAAAACAACAACCAATAACATTATCAAAACATTAGATAAAGGCACAAAAAACATTTTATTTATTGGATATGTTCATGGCGATGAAAGTGTAGATTTAAAAGGAAACTTATGGTATTTAGTAAAATACGGAACAGATATTGGATACATTTATTCAGATTATGTTGAAAGCAAAGTTACAATATATCCAAATTTGGAAGAAATAAATTTACTTAATAATAATTATTCTTCAACACTAATTAACCCATTAACAAACACAACAACTTTAATTATTGTTGTTTCAATAATGATTCCTTGCTTAATTATTTTAATATTACTATTTTGTCCAAAGCCAAAAACAAGCAAAATTAGAGATAGCAAAACTGATGTTAAAGTTGTAGATATTAACGAACTTACAGACATATATAATGATGTTGATATATAAATTTATTAACAAAATTAAAAGTAATAACGAGTAATTAAATTTAAAAATTACACACCTTAATTTAACCCAACTAAATCCAAATTTTGAAAATAACAACAAAAATTATAATAAAATAACATAGTTATGAAATAATAACTATGCTATTTTTTTATTATTAAATTATTATGTAATTTTATAAATATTGTTGTATAATTATGCACTAAAAATTGTAAGCATATTTTTGTTTTGAAAAGTTTTTTAATTCACTAAGAGCCTTTTTTAATATAATATTATAATTTATTTCAGGCTCTTTTTTACAACTTAAAAAATGTAAATTGTTTTGATAAATATTCATAATCCAATTTTCATTTTTTAAATCATTTTCCAATTTTTCTTTTGAATAACCACATTGTTTAAACATTTCAAAAAGTTTTGATAGAGCCATTGATTTTCTTCTGAAAAATGTTCTAATGTTTATGTTATACATTGTTGATAAGTTTTTTGCAGTAACACCATCAATATAAAACAAAGTTAATATTTTAATGTCTGCATCATTTAGTTTACTCAAACTATCTTCAATCAAGATTTTTAAATTAATAAGTGTTTGTTTTTTATATGTTAATTCTATAATTTTTTCTGCACTATATTTTGTGTTTAAACTAACACCAAACCCATTAAGTGAAGTTTTTTTAACTATGTCATCAATAGAATTGGAAATTGTTTCTAAATACCTATAAATTTCCAATAGTGTTTTTGCCCAAGCCTTGTTTTCCATTTTATCCCCCTTAAAAATAAAGCAAGTAAATTGCCTTTTTTATAAAATGTTTTATAAAACCTTTCCCCTATTATATTTTTACATTTTTATTAAGTCAAAGTTTTATGTCACATTTTTGTAAAAAATTAGTTATTTTGTAAAAATTTGTCAATTTTTGTAAAATATAAATTAAGTTTTTTAGCGATTTATCAAACATTTGTTCTATTATAGTGCTATATTATTGACAACTGTTTGTCATTAAATATAAATTTTTTTATTTATTTACTTCCCCCACCCTCAAGTTATTAAATAAAAAATATCATATTATTTATTTATATATACAAACTAATTATATATATATTGATTAATTAAATTGAAAAATTTTAACTAATTTGTTACAATTAAATATTACAAAATATTACAAAATTTTTAAGAGTTTTTATGATTACATTTTTAAGTTTATTTTTTAGTTTAATAATGGTGTTAGTTCCTACAAACCAATTAGTTGTTGAAACAAGTTTATTTTTTCAAAACAGCATTAATGAAAACATAAGTGTTGAAGAAAATGAAACTTACAACAATCTGTTTTTAAATGGTCATGAGCATTATTTAGGTTTAGATGATGCAACCCATTTTGCAATTTGTGATGATTACTTATTTTATTCAACCAACAATGAAATTTATAAATACAACTTAGAAACAAAACAACTTGAATTACTAACCAGTTTAGAAAATGTTTTAAGGCTAAGTTTTGGAAACAATTTTTTGTATGCATTTTCAAATAAAGTTTTATATAAGATAGATATTACAGATGGAACAAAAGATGAACTTATAAACTGTGATATGTATAGTATGTACTTAGAAAATGGCAACTTGTACTTATCATATATCTTAGGAAACAATTTTACACTTTCAACCATTATTAATGGAATTAACAATAAAATATTTACTCTTGAATTAAATTCAGCATTTACCCCTATTTATTTGGCAAACAATTCAACTAATTCTTATGTTGTTGTAAAACAAAACAATATAACAAAAATTTTAGATATTTATCATAATGAAAAAAATATCATAAGCAACAGCCAATATGATATGGAAAATAGTAATTTGCTATATTTAACACAATCTAACAACCTACCTGTTTTTGTGGATTACACTGAAAGTTTGCTTTGCATAATAAATGGTGATTATATTAGCTACACCACAGAAAGACTAATTTCGCAAGGCGAACAAGGTATGGTTGGTGGAAGATATTACAAAATAAAAGATTACTATGTTTTTAACAACAATTTATATATACTAGACAACATTTATAATGCAATACAAAAATTTTCATATACTTCTGATATAGAATTTGAAAAAGTTGTTATTTCAAGTTCCGAATACACTCCGGGGAAATTTTTTAACCCATCAAGTTTTGAAATTGCTAACAAAAACACTATTTTAGTTGCTGATACATATAACAAAGCAATTCAAATTATTACAAACAATGTTTCAACAATGTACACAAAATATAACAGTGGTGGAATTGATGTTGAGTTTGAAAACACAATTAAAATTTTGCAAACAAATACAAACTATTATGTTTTACAAGTTACTGATTTAGGCGAATACGAAATTTTAATGTTAGATTTTGAATTTAATCTTGTTAAAAAAATTAATCATGGTTTAAACAATATTGACGACATTGAAATTATTAATAATATTTTATATTTAATTGATAGCGAAACAAACAAATTGTATTACTATGACAACGATATTTTAAATCCTGTAAGCGATTCATTGGTTAATTTTACAATTTCAAAAAATTCTAAACTTGATTATATCAAAGAAAATAACACATTGGTTGTTCTTTGTGACAATGTTTTGAATTTAATTAACTTTACCCAAAACACAACCTCTTCAATTACTCTTGAATCAAATTGCACTGCTATTTCTCATGATTATTATAAAAACATTTATACTCTATCAGAAAACAAAATTTATAAATCTTCTAATTTAGAACAAATTGAAACAATTAACCTAAACACAAATTATTTTTATTTTAAAATTGAAAAAGAAACAGGCTTAGTTTACTTGTTTAACCAAACAAATCAAAATTTTGTAACATATAGCAATCCAGAAGCAATTAAATCTTTAACTGAAAATTTTAATCATCCTGTTGATTTAAAAAATTATATCAGTTCATCAACAGTTAAAATTGCAAAAACAAAAAATGATGTTTATGTTTTTGAATATCCTTTTGATAATGGCTTAAGTTATTATTTAAATGAAACAAATGTTTACATCTTAAATGAAGATGCATTAAGTGATTATTATTACATTTGCTTTAATTACTTAAATGAAAACAACTTTAACATTTTAAAGACTGGCTATATTTTAAAAAGTGATGCTGAACTTGTTTCTTATTCCACACTTCCACTTAGCGAAAAATTTACAGTTATTAACAAAACAAAACTTTACTCACTTCCTACTTTACTTCAATATAATGGTGAAAATTTGTTTGTTGGCGAACTTGAAGTTGGAGATGAATTTGAATGTGATTATGTTAAATTGTCTAGTGAAACTTACACAATAGACAACTGTGATTTTTATATAATTTCATACAATGACCAAATTGCTTATGTTAAACAAGTTGATGTTATTAGTTCAAAAGTTAATCACACAGAAGAAATTTTAAAAACCAACGCAAAATTAGTTGTAAGTGAAGATAAATACAACACCGTTTACATTTATGCTGGAAGTAGTAGTTTTGTTGTGGGAAAATTACTTGTTGGTAAAAGAATATATGTTGAAAACTATGACATAAATTCAAAGTACACATTAATTAAATATTTGGACGAAAATAATTACGAACACTCAGGTTATGTTTTAACAAAATGTATTCAAATGGACAATGATAAAAATTCAAATATTTCAGCAATTATATTAATTGTTTTAGCAGTTCTTGCAATTTCCGGAATTACAACATTCTATATAGTTTCTTACAAAAAACAACAAAAAGAAATTGAAGAAACAGGTCCAATCAACACAAATGGTTACAATGTTATTCTAAAAAAATCTAAAAACAATGCGCCAAAAAATATTAAAAAGTTCAGCACTAAAAAAGTTGAATTAAAAAATAAAGATGAAAATATTAATGACGACAATATCAACGAAAATAATGAAGAATAACAACAATTTTTAAAATAAAAAACTCTTAAAAATTTTTTAAGAGTTTTTTTAAATTTTGGCTATATAAAATGAAAATTTATATATTGCATAGCACTTATTTTTTAGTTTGCATAGTAGTTGTCAACTAAGCCTATTTGCATACGATTTTTTTGTATTTCAACCTCATCAATCAATTTTTCAATTTTATTTAAACTAACTTCATACGCAGTTTTAGTTACACTTTCTTCATCACTAATCTTTTTAACATAATCTCTGCTTTGAATTCTTCCAACAATTTTTATTCTATCTCCCACTTTAAAATTTTTGCTATACCTTGCGTTTCTTCCCCAAGCAATAAGTGGCAAATAATCGCTCTTGTTATAAGACCTATTAACTGCAATTAATATATCACAAATTTCTCTATTAAAAGGCGTTGTTCTATATGTTGGTTCTTTGCAAACATATCCAATAACTTCAATATAGTTTGGATTTGTTAGCTCATTGTAATCTACAAGATTTCTAACAAACACCGTAAGCATTAATTTACTTTTGTTGTCAACTTGTTTGTTGTAACTTCTAAATTGACCTTCAATTCCTATTTTTTTGCCAATTTTAAAGTCGTTAATTAATCTATTACTAATTGTTACGGGAACTAAATCATAACTATCGCTTAACCTATTTACTTTTAAAATAAATTCGTAAAATTCCTCCCCATATACTTCGTGTGAATATTCTGGCATTGTGTAAATTTCGCCATAAATATTTACAATGTTATTTTTCAAATTATTGTAATTCATTAAATTTTCTCCTTATAATTAATTTTTATGTTGAATTCCCAAGTTATCAACTACATAATCTTCTTGATAAATTAATTCACCAACACTGCAAACGGTGTAGCCTTTTAGTTTTAATCTTTCAAGAATTAATGGAAGTGCATCTAAAATATGGTCTGAATTATTATGACATAAAATTATTGAACCTTCCTTAACATTATTTAACACCCTATTACAAATTTCAACGCCACTAAGTCCTTTCCAATCTAAAGTGTCAACATCCCATTGAATTGTTTTCAAATTTAGTTCTGTTGCTGTTTTTATTACTGTGTTGTTGTAACTACCATATGGTGCTCTAAATAGTGTTGGATTTTCATTTGTTATGTTTTTAATAAGTTGACAAGATGTTTCAAGTTCCTTTTTCATTTGGTCTTCACTTAACTTAACAAAGTCTGGATGAGTGTTACTATGAGTTCCAATTTCTAGGCCAGCCTCTTTTATTGCTGTAACCATTTCAGGATATTTTTCAACCCAAAAACCTACTAAGAAAAATGTTGCTTTAACATCATATTCTTTTAAGATTTCTATAATTTTTAATGTTTTGTCAGCTCCCCAAGCCGAATCAAAGGAAATTGCAACTTTTTTCTCATCTGTGTCAACAGAATATATTGGAACTAGCCTTGGGGCAACTCCAAAATAAACTTGTGCACTACTTCCATTAAAATTTAGTGCAAGCAACACTGCGGTTAATAAAATCACTAAAACATATTTTATATGTTTTTTCTTCATACAAAAAAATTTCATTTAACCCTTCCTTATAATAAAATATTTCAATATAAAAGTTAAATTTAAAACAAGTCTACTTTTGTTAAAATTAAGCCTTTTTTGTAGTTTTTTGAAATAATATTAATTGTTCATATTTTAGTTAAAATTTTAGTTTTAACAACTTAAAAAACAAAAAAGGATTTAATATATTGATATAAAATTTTATGATTATGCTTAGTAAATTATGCAACAAAAAATTAAAATAATAAAAAGAAAAAAGAACTTAAAAATTGAATTTTAAGTTCTTAATTTTTTATTGTTAAATTTTAATAAAATTCTATAATATTTTATAAATTAAAATAGCAAAAGATTATTTAATTAAATTAATGTATATCTATAAACATTTTTAATTTTTGTGCCTGTTTTGCTTGTTGTTAGTGTTAAACCAGCATTTGTTCTATTTGCCAATTTTAATGATTTATTTTGAACATAAATTAATTTTTCGCCTTCTAACACATAATTTAGTTTGTCATTAGCAACAAACGCACCAAGGCATTCAGCCATGCCCTTATAGGACATGCACTTCAAACCTTTCCTATTTCTTTGCGAAATTTCAAATTCATTTATTTTAACAAGTTTTCCAAAACTGTTGCTTGAAATAATTGAAATCAAATCATTGCTTTCAACTAAAATACTTGACACTACAACATCTTTTCCAGTTAAGTTTATTCCCTTAACTCCACTAGTTAATCTTCCACTAACAGCAATATCATTAACTTCAATATTAACAGCCATAAAGTCCCTAGTTGTAATAAACATAGTTTTGTTTGGATTTAAAATTTCAACTGAAACTACTTTATCACCTTCTTTAAGTTTTATTGCACTTATTGATTGTTTTGAAGTGTTATATTCGCTTGCATTTGAAACTTTTACTAAACCTTGCTCTGTTGTAAATATTAACTTGTCGTCATCATTTAGTTCTAGCATACTTACAACTTGTTCTTCTTTTAAATAAGCCTTAACAAAATTAGAAATTAAAAATCCTTTGTCTTTGTATTTTCCAATTTCAATATCGCAAACATTAATTCTATGGCAATTTCCTAAATTTGTAAATAAATACAAAATTCCATTAGTATTTGTTTGTGAAATAAATTTAGGAACTTCATTTAATGTTGCGTTTGCGCCAAGTTCTTTTGTTGCAAGATTGTAATTTTTAGGCAAAATTGCTTTTAGTGTGTTGTTAGCACTAAGTATTACATATTCATCTTGCACAATTTCTTCAATTTCTGGATTAACTTCAACAGCCAAATCTTCATCTTCCAAAAAATGTGTTCTTCTTGGATTGGCATAGTCATCTCTAATTTTTAAAATTTCTTCCTTAACTGTTTGCATTTGCAAAATTGGACTTTTAATGATTGCAGTATATTTTTTTATTAACAACTTTAATCTTTCAAGTTCATAAACCAATTTATTAACTTCAAGGCTTGTTAACCTTGCTAAACGCATATCTAATATTGCTTGTGCTTGAACATCACTTAAAGCAAACGCTTTAATTAATGCAAGTTTTGCATCATTGGTGCTTTTTGATTGTTTTATAATTTTTACAACTTCATCAATATTTTTTATTGCAATTAACAAACCTTCCAAAATATGTTCTTTCTTTAAACATGCTTCTAAATCAAATTTAGTTCTATTCAAAATTACGCTTTGTTGGTAATTAACATAATATTCTAAAATTTGAAGCAAATTAAGTTGTCTAGGCTTACCATCAGCAATTGCAACAATATTTGCATTAAAATTACATTGTAATTCAGTTTGTTTGTACAAAATTCCTAAAATAGCATTAACATTTGCATCTTTTTTAAGTTTAATAACTGCCCTAATTCCGTTTCTGTCCGATTCGTCAATAATGTCTTGAATATAACTTAAATGTCCGTTTTTATCATCTTCTTTCAATTTGGCAATTTTCATTAAAAGTGCAGATTTATTTACTTGATAAGGAAGTTCTGTTATAACAATATTTTTCTTGCCATTATCCCCACTTTCAATATGAAGTTTTGCTCTTATAATAATTTTGCCTTTGCCTGTTCTATATATTTCACCAATGTCTGTGCTTTTTAAAATATAACCACCACTTGGAAAATCTGGACCCGGCATAATTTTTAAAAGTTCATCAACTGAGATGTTTTTATTGTCAATATAAGCAACTACTGCATTAATTGTTTCGGCTAGATTGTGTGGAGGAATATTTGTTGCAAGTCCAACTGCAATTCCCGTTGCACCATTTACAAGCAAGTTTGGAAATCTTCCTGGAAGTGTTACAGGTTCATAGCAAGTGTCATCAAAGTTTAAATCCCATTTAACAGTGTTTTTTTCAATATCTCTTAGCATTTCAAGAGCAATTGGTGCCAACTTTGCTTCAGTATAACGCATTGCTGCAGCCCCATCTCCATCAATACTACCATAGTTTCCATGTCCGTCAACCAACACTTCACGCATATTGAAATTTTGTGCCATTCTAACCATTGTGTCGTAAATACTAGTGTCACCATGTGGGTGGTACTTACCCATACAATCACCAACGATTCTTGCACTTTTTCTATATGGCTTGTCTGGTGTAACGCCAACTTCAAGCATAGAATATAAAACTCTTCTTTGAACAGGTTTTAATCCATCTTCAACCCTTGGCAATGCCCTATCCAAAATAACAAACTCTGAATATGGCATCATACTATCGTGCATAACTTGTTCTAAGGATTTTGTAATTACATTATTTGCCATCTACTTTTCCCTCCTTAATTTCCATAAACGATTGTTTGTTAAAGTTTGCATTATCAATAATATATTTTTTTCTAGCATCTATGTTGTCACCCATAAGTGTTGTAACCATAAGTTCTGCTTCGGCTAAATCTTCTAATGTTACTTGAATAATATATCTTTTTTCTGGGTCCATGGTTGTTTCCCAAAGTTGTTCGGCACTCATTTCACCAAGACCTTTATATCTTTGTATTTGATAGCCAGCACCACAACGCTTTATTGCGTCTTGCAATGTTGAATCATCATAAACATATTCAGTAAATCCTTTTTTGTAAACCTTGTAAAGTGGCGCAACACCAACATAAACATGTCCATCAGAAACCAAATCACGCATATATCTATAAAAGAAAGTAAGCAAGATTGCTCTAATATGAGCACCATCTTGGTCTGCATCGGCAAGTATAATAACTTTGTTATATTTAATGTTTTCCACATTAAAATCATTGCCAATGCCTGCTCCAAGAGCACTAATTATTGTTCTAATTTCTTCATTATCTAAAACTTGATTTATTCTTTTCTTTTCACAATTTAATGGTTTTCCACGAAGTGGCAATATTGCTTGAAAACTTCTGTCCCTTGCTTGCTTTGCATTTCCACCAGCACTATCACCTTCAACAATAAACAATTCATTTAACTGACTGTTTTTGCCAGAACAACTTGCTAGTTTTCCAACTAGGCTGTAACTATCCACGCTATTTTTTTGTCTAGTTAAATCTTTTGCTCTTTTTGCCGCTTCCCTTGCTTTTTGTGCACCTTTTGCTTTGTTGATAATTTCTGTTATTGCATTTTTTGTGCCTTTTTGTTTTGAATAAGCAATAAGCGCATCATAAACAATATTTTCAACTTCAATTCTTGCTTCAGGATTACCTAATTTTGCTTTTGTTTGACCTTCAAATTGAACATTTTTCATTTTAATTGAAAGAATTGCAGTTAAACCTTCTCTAAAATCATCGCCCAACAAATTTTGTTCTTTTTCCTTAATAAGTCCAAGTCCCCTTGCAATTTCATTAAATGCACGAGTAATTGCACTTCTTAAACCAGTTTCGTGAGTTCCACCTTCACTTGTTGGAATGTTATTTACATAACTAAACATATTTTCGCTATAATCGTTAGTATGTTGAATAGCACACGACAAAGTAACAAGTTCACTTTTGCCCTCAATATAAATTGGGTCTTTATACAAAACAGTTTTACCTTCATTAACATACAAAATAAAATCTTTTAATCCATTGTCATATTTGTAACAAACTGTTTTATAACCTGTTTCAGTTTCAACATTTTCATCAATAAAAAATATTTCAATACCTTTGTTTAAAAACGCAATTTCTTTTAATCTTTTACTAATTGTTGAATGGTCAAATTTTAAATCTCCAAACATCCTTTTGTCTGGTAAAAATGTAACTTTTGTTCCTGTTTTTTTGCTTTTGCCAACTATTGTCAATGGCCCTTGTGGAACACCACTACTTATTTTGCCCTTTGCTTTTTCAATGGATTTAAAACTCATTGCATATTCGTTACCATCACGATAAACACTAACTTTTAACCACTCACTTAGTGCATTAGTAACACTTGCACCAACACCATGCAAGCCACCTGAGTAACTATAATTTTCATTATTAAATTTGCCACCTGCATGCAACTGAGTAAATACAACTTCAACGCCACTAACTTTTAAAGTTGGATGTTTGTCAGTTGGAATTCCTCTACCATTATCTTCAACAGTTGCTGAATTATCTTTATGAATTGTTACAGTAATATTAGAGCCAAATCCATTTGCAACTTCATCAACAGAATTGTCAACAATTTCCCATAATAAATGATGCATACCTTTGCTTCCTGTTGTTCCAATGTACATACCAGGGCGCAACCTAACTGCATCAAGACCTTGTAAAACTACAATTTTATCACTACTATAATTTGAATTACCCACAATGCCTCCAAATATTTTTTCCAAGATATTTTACCATACAAGCACAAAAAAATAAATTAAATTTATGATTTAAACAATTATTTTACTTATATATAACTAAAATTATTATATCACAATTTTATTAATTTCCAAAGTTGACTTAACAAAATAAAAATTTAACTACTTTAATTTTTGCATATCCTTGTTTATTATTCTTTTTAATAGTTAAAATTTTTAACATATAATTTTTATTTTTATAAACAAATTTGTATATTTATACAATAAATAGATTGAAAAATAAATATAAATAATAATATTAAATATTAATAAAAAGCAATGTTAAAGCATAAAATATTTTTAAGAATTAAAACAAATTTGCAAAATATTAAAATTTATTTAATTACTATGCAAAGTTTGTTTTATGGCTTTAATAAAGAAATATTTGGAGTTATGCAAAATTGAAAAAAATTATATTTACTGGTGGTGGCAGTGCTGGACATGTTACCCCAAACTTAAGTTTAATAGAAAAATTAAAAAATGATTATGAAATTCACTACATAGGAAGTGTTTCTGGAATAGAAAAAGAAATAATTTCTAAATATTCATTTGTAACATATCACCCTATAACCACTGTTAAATGGATTAGAAAACTAACACTAAAAAATTTACTTATTCCTTTTAAATTATTTAAAGGAATAAATGAAAGTAAAAAAATAATTAAAAATTTAAACCCAAGTATAATATTTTCAAAAGGTGGGTTTGTTTCTGTTCCAGTGGCTTTTGCTGGTCATAAATTAAAAGTTCCAATTATTGCACACGAAAGCGACTATTCTATGGGATTGGCAAATAAATTGATTTACAAAAAATGTAATGTAATGTGTTTTACATTTAAAGACACATTTTTAAATTACAAACAAAAAGGTGTTTTTACTGGAACTCCTTTAAGACAAAATATTTTTACAGGAAATAAAAATAATATTTTAAAAAACTTTAAAATAAACTTAAATCTTCCTACCCTTTTAATTTTTGGTGGAAGCCTTGGAGCACAAGCAATAAACAAAGTTGTATTTGAAACTATTGATGTTGTTTGCAAATCATTTAATGTTTTTCACATTGTTGGTAAAAACAATATAAATAAAGAAATTAACATTTCAAATTACCATCAAATTGAGTTTGTTAACAACATTGAAGATTACTTTGACATTGCAGATATTGTTGTTTGCCGTGCAGGGTCAAATTCAATTTTCGAACTTTGTGCTTTAAACAAACCAATGCTTCTTATTCCCCTTCCTAAAACATCTTCAAGAGGCGACCAAATTTTAAATGCCAAGTACTTAACTAACAAAAATTTGAGTATGACACTATATCAAGAAGATTTAACCAAAAAATCTTTTGTTAATTCAATTAACACATTATATTCAAACAGAAATAAATACAAGTTAAATTTACAAAAAGAACCTAATTTTAACGGAACCAATAAAATTGTGGAACTAATAAAAAAGTACAGCAAATAAACTGTACTTTTTTGTATTTTTTTAAATCAATTATTTTTCAAATAATTTATGTTATTAAAAAAACTTTACAACAATGCTAATTTTTCTTTTAAACTATTTCTAATCTTATCATTTGGAATTAAATGAACTAAAGCCATTAATTGAACTTTTTCTGGTGCTGTAAAATATAGATTATTTAATTTAAAACTATTTAATATGTAAATACCACCATTTTTTCCTGTTTTTGTAACGATTGGTATTCCATTTAAGTTTAAAACATCTAAATACCTATAAACCGTTCTAGTGCTAATTAAATATTTGTCTGCCAAATATTTTGCAGTGGTTTTTTCTTTATTAAGTATTGTCAATAGCATACCAAAAATAACATCTTGTTGCATTTTTATTCCCTTTTAAAATTTTTATTAGTTTAACATGCTAAAATTATTTTGTCAAACATTTGTTCGATATTGTTCTATTTTTTTATTCCATTTAATGTTGAATTTGATTTTAAAACCGAACTATTAAAAGTGTGAATATAATTTTGTTTTTTGCTGTTATTAACAATGGCAGAATTAATTAATTCATCTAAAAGTTTTGTATAATTTAGCCCTTTATTCTTAAACAAATAATTAGCCAAACTGCCCGGAATTGTATTAATTTCATTAAGGTAAATGTTAGAATTGGTTACAATATAATCAAACCTAACAACCCCTTTTAAATTTAAAATATCATAAATTTTTTTTGTGTACATTTTAATTTTAAAATTTTGACTTCTTGTTAATTTTGCTTTTAAATTACCATTTAAGTATGTCTGGGTTGGAACAATTTTTTTATCTGCATTTTTAGTTTTGGAACCACTAATATATTTGTTTTCAAAAGTTAAAATTTTGTCGTTTTTGATTGCTTCTTCCAAATCGCTAAATATATATTTACTTCCGTCAAACAAGGTTGCAATATTAATTTCTTTAAAATCTGAAACAAACTTTTCAATTAAAACCCTTTCGTCCAATTCAAAAGCCAATGATAATGCATTGCTTAATTCATACTCATTATTTGCAACCGTAATTCCTATTGAACTGCCCAATGTGTTTGGTTTTACAATAACTGGCAAATTTAATTTTTTTATGATATATTTTAGTAGTTTTTCTTTTCTTAAATAAAACTCGCTGTCTCTAACCCAAATTGATGGAACTTGTGGCACATCAATTCCTTTTAAAATTTCTTTAAAAATAATTTTATTTGAACCACAAGCACTACCAATTATGTCTGTTGAAGTGTAAGGAATGTCATTTAATTCAAACAATCCTTGCATTGCCCCATCTTCACCCAAATGTCCATGAAAACAAAATAATGCAACATCAATTTGTTTGTATTTTTTTAATCCAAACATATTTTTTTTGTAAAGATATTTACTATTTGGCAAAAAACAAACTTCTGTGCCTTTTATATTGTTAGGATAGTTTGAAATTAATAAAAGTGTTTCGTCTGTTATATATTTATTATCTTTTGTTATGTAAATTGGAATTATGTTGTATTTGTTTTTATCCAAATTTCTCATAGCCTGACACGCCGTTATTATTGAAATGTCATGTTCGCAACTTAAATGACCAAAAAGTACTGCAATATTTAATTTCATAAAAAAATACTCCTTTTCAAGAGTATTTTATTATAATTATTAAATTTTTGTTAATTTCTAATTTATTAGAATATATAAAAATTTAAAAATCACAAATTTATTTAAAGGCTTAAACATAGTTGTCTGGCAAATCATTTTCTATTAAAATAACATCATCTTTAGAAAGATTTTTAGAAACCATATTCCATGCTGTTTTAAAATTGCTTACATAAACAATGTCGTCCCTATTAAAGCCATTGTTAAGCAATCCTTTGGTTATTATGTCTTTATGAACATCATTAACAATATAAACCTTAGTTGCTACTTTGGAAATGTTTTTGCCATATTTTAAATTTTCAATCATTTCCCTATTTCCAAGTTCAACAAGCCCAGGGGTTATAACAATTTTATTTTTTTGCTTAAACTTTGCTAAAACATCAAGTGCGCTTTTTGTTCCTACAATGTTTGAGTTAAAACTATCGTCAAGTAAAACTGCACCATTATCTAGTTGCACAAGTTCCAATCTATGTTTAACAGGTTTTAATTTTGACAAACCAATTTTAATTTGTTCAACACTCAAACCCAATTTATAAGCAAGCGCAACTGCTTCAAGAACATTTTGAATGTTGTGTTCGCCAAGCAATTTCATATTAACTTTAAATTCTTTTTTGCCTTGTATTTTACAAGTAAATGTTGTTCCATTTTTGTCCACAACAATATCTTTTGCTGTAACAAACGCATTATCATCATTAATTTTTGTGTAAATTTTATTACATTTAGCATTTGTGTATAAATCTTCACTTTCAATATTACTTAAATTGAAAACACAAAATCCACTTTCAGGAATTGCCTCTGCTAATTCTGCTTTGGTTTTTTTGATATTTCCCAAAGTTTTGAAAGTTTCCAAATGCTGATTCCCAACATTAGTAATTATTCCATACCTTGGTTTTACAAAGTTACACATATATTTAATGTCGCCAACATAAGTTGCTCCCATTTCCGCAATAAAGATTTGATGATTTGGTTGCAACATATTTCTTAACACCTTAACAATTCCCATTGGAGTGTTAAAACTGTGCGGAGTAATTAAAACATTATATTTTTCACTTAAAATTGTTCTTAAAATATATTTTGTGCTAGTTTTACCATAACTGCCTGTTATACCAATTTTAATTAAATGGTTATATTTTTTAAGTTTATTTTTAACTATTAAAATATAAACTTCTTTAATTATTAGTTCTATAGGATACATTATCCAATTCGAAACAACAGTAATTATAGGCAACAACATTGGAGTTAAAGTTACTAGTAAAAACCTTAATATATTGTTGTTTGGCAAAAACAAAAATAATCCAAAGGTTATAAAGAACGAAACAAACCACATAAATATGCAAAGTCTGTACATTCTCTTAGTATATTTTAGAGGCTTTTTTAAAGGAGTTCTTTTGTTATTTACAATAAAATAAACTAAAAACCCAAAATAAATTACAATAGATATGTAAGCAATGTACACCCCAAAACTAAAAAACATTAAAACTATGTTTAATATCAATGCAATACAAAAAGAAAACAAACTGCATAAAGTTAAATTAACATAATATTTGTTTTTACTTTCCTTCATCCACGAAAAAACTCCACGAGCGTGGTACATGGATAGTTGCAAAACTTGCAAATATTTGTAAGAACACATAATAAGCAAAGTTGCATTTGCAAGAGAAAAAATAATTAATAAATAAAGATGTGCAAAGTTTGGATCTAAAAATTCTTTCATATCTATTCCTTATTAACAATCATATTTTATCATAAAAATTTACTTAAATAAACAAATTATTAGTGTTTTAAATAATTTATAACAAAATTTAGATTTTTTAAAAATTATATTAATATATACTCTAAACCAAATTAAAATGTGATAAAACATCAAAGGAAAAATCAAATGGACAATCAATATAACTAAAATGTCCAGCGTTGTAAATTTTAAGAACACTATTTTTAATGTTTTTATGTAAAAATTTTGCCACTTTTAATTTTGTAATGTTATCTTTTTTCCCCCAAATAATTGTTGTTTTAGATTTAATATCAAAAACATAATTTTTTAAATTATAATTTACAATATTTTTGAAAGTTTTCTTTAAATTATCATTTAAATCTTTATAATCATCACTACCAAATTTTTTTAAATAACTTTGTTTTTTTAATTTAATTTTTACTAAAAACTTTGCAAATTTAAATCGTAAAATTTTAAGATTTTTAATAAATGAAAAAAAGTTCACCCCTGCACCATCAATAACAACAAAGCTATTTATTTTTAATTTAAAAAGTCTATTTAAAATTAATGCCACCCTAAAACCAAAACTATGGCAAACAATATGTACACTATCAATTTTAAGCATATTTAAAATTAAATAAACACATATAGCGTAATCATACATAGTTAACGGCTTATTTAAATAATTAGTATTTATGTCAGTTAAATTTATTGCAAGAATTGAATAATCATTTTTTAATAATTCAATAGTATTATAAAAACTATTTTCGTTTCCACCCCAACCATGCAAAAAAAGCACACATTGTTTGTTTTTATTTTTTATATATTTATACCTTATATTTTCCAACAAAAAAACTCCTTAAAATAGTATATTGAAAACACCTTTAAGAAGTTAATTTTTAAACTTTTAAATTTGTTAAATTTGTAAAAATTGATTATAATTCCAACTCAAATATTAGTGCATTTGACATATCTTCGTAATACTTTTCTCTTAAAAAAATTTGTTTAAATCCAACACTTTTATATAAATTTATTGCATTGTTGTTTATGTCGCTAACTTCAAGCATAATTTTAAAAACATTATTTTGTTTTAAAAAATTTATAACTTGATTTAACAAATATTTTGCAACACCTTTATGTTGTTCTTCTTTTAAAACAGCAATTCGTATTATGTCACATTCATCAAACACAACATTAAGTCCAATGTACGCAATTAATTTTTTGTTTTCTTTAACTCCAAAATAAATTCTATTTTGCGTGTTTAATTCAACAAAAAACTCATCAGCCGTCCAACAATTTTTAAACGCTGATTTATCAATTAAAAATAATTCATTTGCATAATCTTTATTTAATTTAACTATTTCCATAACTAATTGTTTTTATTTTTTAATTGTTCTTCTGCTTGCGATAATTGAACATATAATGGTTCAAATTCAACATCAAGAGTAAATTCTTGTTTTTTACACTTTGCACAAACAACATTTTTTAATAGTTCATTATAATTTTCAACATAGCAAACATCATAATCTTTAAGTTCTTCATATCTTTCATAATCAAGCATATAAACTTTTTGATTTTTAATAAAACTTAATAGTTCCTCAGTTGAAACAGTTCCCATATCTTCAATTTTACTATTTTTTACACGAGCATAGTAAAATGTTGTGTGAGTGCTATTCAACAAAATAATTCCGTTTTTAGCAATAGCTAAAAATGGCTCAAAAGAATTAACTGCAACAAGTTTTTTATTAAAAACAAAATTAAATGCTTTAATAGTGCTAAGTCCAACTCTAATTCCTGTAAATGAGCCGGGGCCTACAACTGCTGAAAAAACATCAATGTCTTCAATGTCTAAGTCAGCCCTGTTTATTGCTTCTTCAATTCTTTTTAACAAGTTTTCACTATGCTTTTCATTTTCATCAAGAGTATAACCAAAAGATTTGTCATTTGTTACAACATCAACAAATGCTCTTTTCTTTGACGAATCTACAATTAAAATATTCATATCTTTAAAAAGTAGTAAAAATCCTACTTTCCCCTTCTCCTTTTTCAATTTTTATATGCTTTACTTTTACATTTTTTAAAATATTTGGAATTTTTTCTGGCCACTCAATAATTATTATAGTGTTTTGGTTATGGTTGTACAAAATATCTTCTAGCCCCATTTCAATTAGTTCGTTTTCATCTTCAATTCTGTACATATCACAATGCACCAAATTCAATTTTTTGCCTTTGTACTCTTGAATTAAAGTAAATGTTGGGCTTGTTATTGGAGTTTTTATTCCCATATAATGTGCTAAATATTTTGTAAAAGTTGTTTTGCCAGCACCCAAATCACCATCTAGACAAATAATTTCTCCACCAGATAAGGTTTTAAAAAACAATTTTGCATATTTTTTTGTTTCTTTTAAGTTATTAATTTTTACTTTCATTAAGTCCTCGTTGAGTTAATTTAATTTAAAATATTATTGCTTATATTAACATTATTTTTTAATTATTTTCTTTTTCAAATTCAACTTCAACTATGTCAGTTGAATCTTCTTGATTAATATTTTCTTTATCTTTTTTATTCTTTTTATTTTTAACAACTTTAACTTTTTCTTGCTTTAAATATTTGTCTTTAAAAATTAGTTTAAATAATAATGGCAAAACCAAAGTAACATACAAAGTTGATGTTAAGTAAAAATAAAAATTTCTTACAACTTGGTTACTTACCCAATCAAATGCAAACGAAAGAGTAACAATTCCCAAAACTGCAATAACAATTTTACATAGTTGAACATACCAAACTGCATCTTCTTTGTAATTAATATATGCTTTATCAACACTATAACCAACAACTAATCCAACATATATTGCAAGGTATGTGTAAAACATATCAAGCATACTTTCGCTTCCTAAATTTAAATATTCAATTATAACAATTAAAATCATTGCAATAGGAATTAATCCTAACAACACAGATTGAGTTGTAACAATTTTTTTAAATTTTTGTGGAATTAAGTTAAACAAAGTTTCAAAACCAAATGCTAAAATTGTTCCAAGACACAATCCAACTAAAACATCTGTTAAAAAGTGTTGACCTAAATAAATTCGGCTAATTGCCACAAGCAAGCCAACAACAATTAATGAAGAATACAAAATCCATCTTTTTGAATTTCTTTTTTCGTACTTTGAATATTCAATACCAATTAAAGTTGCTTGCAAAGCGTAATTTTGTGAGTGTCCACTAGGAAAACTATATCCCGTTGTGTGCCTTACATCTAAAACGCCATCATAGGTGTATGGCCTTGGCCTTGCAACAGCACTTTTTATTGCACCATTTATTAAACCACTTAACATAAAAAAGAAAAGGTACTTTACTGCAAATTCCTTTCTATAACACAAATAAATTGCAACAAAAAGCATAAAAAGCATAGATGTTTCACCAATAACAGTAATTACAGAATTTACGCCATCTAAAAATGAACAACTTGCTTTTTGAAAAAATTTAACAATATTAACTTCCATATGTTCTCCTTACTTGGATAGTTACTTAAAATTTATTTATAATTAAAACATAACTCCTACTAATTGATATTTTAACACAATGTTTATTTCATAGCAATTATTAAAGAATAAACTAATCAAAAAGTGTAAATAATTAATAATCAAAGGAGTAAAACAATGTACAAAATTTCTAAAATTTTAAATGTTATTTTTAAATATGTGCTATATGTTAGTATGTTTTTTATTTGGATTTATTATTACAATCGTCAACTTGTTTTTTCGTTTGTTTTATCAATAATTTTAAGTGTTATTTGTGATTTTATTATCAGCATTTTTGTAAAGAAAAGAAACACAAATGCAATAATAAAAAATGAAGAAAAGAAAAAGATTTTAGATTTTAGCAATCAATTTTTATTTTCAACCACATTTCAAAACATAAATTTTTTTTGCGACTTATTTAAAAATCCAAACACCAAAAAATTTAAAAATTATTTTATTATAAACAACACAACTTTTTTGCCATATTACACTAAAATTGAATTAGATGAAAATGACATCACAAATATTTACAAAAGCATAAATGTAAAAACAAAAAATTTGGTTGTAATGTGTAAAAATTGCACTAACGCAGGAATTAATTTAAGCAAAAGTGTGGACAACTTTAATTTTGTTGTGCTAAATGAAAATGATGTTTATTTTAAATTTTTAAAGCCATTAAATGCCACTATCCCCCAAAACATCAATTTTAAAAAGAACAAAAAATTAAAATTTAAAGAATTACTATGTATTGCATTAAACAAACACACTGCAAAAGGATATTTTTTTAGTGCTTTTATTATTCTAATTTCTAGCCTATTTATTAAATATAAAATTTATTATATTGTTTTTGCGTTTATGCTATTTATTCTTTGTTATTTTAGTTATTTTAATGTTTGGTTTAACAAAGAATCGAGCAATGATTTTATTTGATTACAAAATATAAAAACTTCAAGTTTTTATATTTTTTTAAAATTTTATAAAATTGAAACTTATTTTAAAAATAATTTTATTATTTAAACTCAAAATTAAGAATGATTATTAATTTTGAATATAATAAAATAAATTATTTGCTAATTATAATGATTTATGCTATAAAATTTTTAAAGGAGGAAAGTTAATGAAATATAGATGTAAAATTTGTGGATTTGTTTATGATGACACAAAAGAAAAAACTCCGTTTGAAGATTTACCAGACAGTTGGATTTGCCCAATTTGTAATGCACCTAAATCCATGTTCGAACGAATAGAAGATAACATAGACGATAACAACAAAGAAAATTTTAACAAATCCATTACTGAAAATAATCAAAAAACACAAACAAATAGTAATAACAATTCTTCAAATGAATATTTGAATCTTTCTATATCTGAATTGTCAATTCTTTGCACAAACCTTGCACGTGGTTGCGAAAAACAATACAAATATGAAGAAATGGAATTGTTTAAACAACTAGCTGAATATTTTGATAAAATATCACCTGCTGAAAAAAATAATAATGTGGATGAATTAACAAACTTAATAAGTAATGATATTGAAAAAGGATTTCCAGAAATAAATTATGCAGCAAATAATGTGAATGATCGTGGCGCACTAAGGGTAAAAACTTGGAGCGAAAAAGTAACAAATATGCTTAATAGTTTATTATTACAATACAAGTCGGTTGGCGAAAAAATGATTGAAAATACCGATGTTTGGGTTTGCTCAGTTTGTGGATTTGTTTACATAGGCAAAACACCACCTGAAATGTGTCCAGTATGCAAAGTGCCTAGTTGGAAATTTGAAAAAGTTGAGGGAAGAAAAAATGGATAAGTTTGTAGCAGTAAGAAATTTAAGATTATGTACAAAAGACTGTCTTTGTCTTTATGTTTGTCCATATGGTGCAACAGATACAGAAAATAGCATAATTGATGTAACAAAATGTACCGGATGTGGAGCTTGTGCAAAAGCCTGTCCGAGTGGTGCAATTTCAATGGTTCCAATTAATTATCCCCCACAACAAAAAAAGGATAAAAGAGTTATAAACTCAATTAATTCGGTCATAAAAAATAAAGCAAAAGCTGAAAAAATAGCAAAAAATATAGCCGAAAACACAAATAAAGATGGTTTATTTAAACTTATGAAAGCTTTCGAACGCTCAAATAGACTTATGGCTGAAGATCTTGTAAGAGAAGCTGGTTATATGCTACCACAAAGTAAAAATGCTCACGATTTACTTGAAAATTTGGTTGCGAATCCACCAGATAAAAATTTCCCTATTGAAATTGCAAAAAAATTGTTAGATAAAATACCTTGCAATGAATAATTTTAGTAAATATTTTGTTTAAATATTAAAACAAAATAAGTTAGTTTAGTAAATGAATTTAAAATCAAAAAAAATAATGCAAAATTTTTGTGCATTATTTTTTTAATTTGTAATTTTATGCTTAATGTAATTTTATATTAAGTGAACAAAATTTGGCTTTGTTGTTTTTTTGTAAAGCAAAATTTTGTTGCCAATTACTCCAACGGTTTCACAACCAATTTTTAAACATATTTCGTTGGCAAGTTCTTTTGGTTCCAAACTTGCACCCCTTTGTACTTTAATTTTTATTAATTCGTGTGCATACAAGTTAAGTTTTATTTGTTCCAAAACATTGTCGGTTAAATTGTTTTGACCAATGTATACTAAGTCTTTTTCTGTTTGGGCAATACTTCTTAGTTTAGCCCTTTGTTGTGCATTTAACATATTTTCTCCTTTTACTCTGTATATTCAAATTCTAAATCACACATTTTTACAGTGTCGCCTTCTTTTAATCCCATAGATTTTAATTTGTCAATAATTCCTTCGTCCTTTAATCGTTTTTGGAAATATGCCATTGATGCCACTTCATCTAAAACCACACCAAAAGCAATGCTATCAATAAGTGGACCAGACACTTCAAAATATCCTTCATCAGTTTGATTAATTGTGTACTCTTTAATGTTTGCAAGGCTTTTTAATTTTTCTTCAACTTGCAAACTTTCTGGTTTTGGAATTGTTTTTAATTTATCAACAATTTCCTTTAAAAGTTCATTTATTCCTAAATATGCAACAGCACTAATTACAAAAATTGGAACTCCTTTAACTTTGTTTTTAAAATCTTGAATTACAGATTCATCAACAACCAAATCACTTTTATTTAGTGCAATAATTTGTGGAATGTTTGCAACTTTTTCACTATATTTTTTTAACTCATTGTTAATTGTTTCATAGTCTAAGTAAGGGTCCCTGCCTTCACTTCCACTTATATCAACAACATGAACAAGCAATCTTGTTCTTTCAATGTGCCTTAAAAAGTAATGTCCAAGCCCTGCTCCTTCACTAGCACCTTCAATCAAACCCGGAATGTCTGCCATAACAAATGTTGTGTCATAAGCCTTTACAACTCCAACATTTGGTGCAAGCGTTGTAAAATGATAATTTGCAATTTTTGGTTTTGCATTGGAAATTGTTGCAAGCAAACTACTTTTGCCAACATTTGGATATCCAATCAACCCAACATCAGCAATAGTTTTTAATTCCAAAATTAAATTATATTCTTGTGTTATCCCACCTTTTCCACTAAATCTTGGCGCTTGTCTTGTTGGTGTTGCATATCTTGTGTTACCTTTTCCACCAACTCCACCATGAAGCAAAACAATTTCCATATTAGGTTCATTTAAGTCGGCAACAACTTTGTCCGTTTCAGCATTTTTTATTACAGTTCCAACAGGAACCAAAATAACTGTGTCTGGTGCAGATTTACCTGTTTTGTTTTTCTTGCCACCCGGTTCGCCATTTTTTGCTCTAAAAACGCATGTGTATCTAAAATCAGCAAGGTTTGTTACATTTGGGCTGGTTTTAAAAACAATGTTTCCACCATTTCCACCATCACCGCCATCTGGTCCACCATTTGGTGCAAACTTTTCCCTTAAAAAACTTACGCAACCTTCACCACCATTGCCTGCTTTACATTTTATTTTTACTCTATCGTAAAACATTGTTTTTACTCCTTATTTTAATTAACATTAATTTGCTTTAAATTTTGCTATTTTATATTTTAAAAATTTTTACTTCTTACTATTTTAGTATTGCCTTTTTGTACTTACAAAAATCTTTAAATTGGCAATCTTTACATTTTGGATTTTGCGATTTACAATAATATCTTCCAAACAAAAGCAACAAATGATGCAACTCTGCCCAATCCTCTTTGTTAAATTGCTTCATTAAATCTTTTTCTATTTTAACCACATCATTTGAATTTGACAACCCTAATCTGTTGCTAACCCTATGCACATGAGTGTCAACTGCAATTGCTGGAACATTAAACCAAATGGCTAAAACCACATTTGCAGTTTTCCTGCCAACCCCGTTTAATTTTACTAAATCATCTAAATTATTTGGAACTTCGCCATTAAAGTCTTTAACTAATTTTTTGGATAACTCAATAATATTATTTGCTTTATTATGGTAAAACCCACAAGATTTAATAATATTTTCAACATCTTCAATTTTTGCATTTGCAAGGTCATTTGGTGTTTTGTATTTTTCAAAAAGTTTGGGTGTAATCAAATTAACACGCTTGTCAGTACATTGAGCAGAAAGCAAAACAGCAATAATCAACTGAAAAGCATTGTTGTAATTTAGTTCACTTTTAGGCTCTTTTATTAAATTTTTTAAGGTTGAATAAATATATTCATTTCTACTAGTCATACTAACACCCAAATACTACACATATTATAGCAAACAATTATATTTTTTCAAAGTTGATTTACACAAAAAATAAAGGCAAAACACTGCCTTTATTTTAAACTATACTTTAACATAAGCATATTTATTATTGGATAATGGAATTATTTTATAAAAATTTTTAAAACTTGAATAACTTGTGCTATTTAAAGCAATTTTTGCCTGTTTTAAATTTGATATATTAAACTTAACACTAATTCCACAAGAAATTCCTAATTCTCTTGGAGTTGATATAATTTGATTATTAACACCCAATTTTAATAGCATTTTAGAAAACATTTGACTCTGTGCTCTATTTATAAACACAGCAATTACAAAATCCATTTAACACCTCCTAATTTTAAGGAAGTATAATTTAATTGCAATTAAATTTTTTAAATTATAAATTTAGTTGTTGATAGTACTTCCATTTTAAAAATTTAAGTTGCTTATATTTTTAACAATCATTTATTTAAACCAACTATTATAGGTGTTTAAGACATAATTAACATAAAAAAATTAAAATAAATTTTTAATTAAACTTTTAATAACAACATGCTAATTTAGGCAAACATTAAATTAAAAATCACTAAAATTATGTCTATACAATATACTATTATTAGAATTTTAATTTTGTGAAAATAAGGAGTTTTATGATTTATTTTGATAATAGTAGCACAACATATAAAAAGCCAAAATGCGTAATAAAAGCAGTTAAAAAAGCCTTAACAAAATATAGCGCAAACCCGGGTCGAGGAAGCCATAATTTAAGTTTAATTGCATCAGACAAAGTGCTGGACACAAGAATAAATTTGGCAAATTACTTTAATTTACCAAATTTTGAAAATGTAATTTTTACTTCTGGTTGCACAGAAAGTTTAAATTTAGCAATTATGGGAAGCGCCAAAAAAAATGGCCACATAGTTACAACTATGCTAGAACACAATTCTGTTTTAAGAACAATCACTCAATTAACAAAAACTCATAACATAACCTACACCCTAGTTAACCCAAATAAAGAAGGAATTATAAATCCTTACGACATTGAAAAAGCCATAACACCAAAAACATATTTAATAATTGTAAATCACACAAGCAATGTTATAGGCTCAACACAAGATATTAACAAAATTGGCGAGATTGCAAAAAAACATAAAGTTCTATTTTTAGTTGACGGAGCACAATCTATTGGTCACGAGCAAATTGATATGCAAAAAGACAACATAAATTTACTATGCGGAACAGCACACAAAGGTTTGTATGGTCCACAAGGAGTTGGATTTTTACTAATCAACAACACATCAATTTCCCCTATAAAATTTGGTGGAACAGGCACAAATAGCGCAAGCATAATTCAACCAACAGGAAATCCAGAAAGTTTGGAAAGTGGCACAGGCCCCACACCAAATATAATTGGCTTAAATGCAGGACTTGAATTTGTTTGTAAAAAATTCAATAAAATAAACTTAAAAATAAAAAAATTAAGTTTCAAAATATTAAATTACTTGAATAGTGAGTCAAAAATAAAAGTTTATACAACAAACACAAAATCAGGAGTAATTGGTTTTGAAGTTAAAGATTTAGATAGTAGCGAAGTTGTGAATTTGCTTAATAATGTTTATGGAATATGTGTTCGTGGTGGACTACAATGTGCACCAAAAGTCCACGAATTTTTAGGCACAACAAAACAAGGTCTTGTTAGAATTAGTGTAAGCTATTTTAACACAATGCACGAAGTTAATTATTTAATAAAAAGTATAAAAAATCTCCTTAAAATATACCTAAATTAAATATTTGAATAGTACTTTGCATAGTATTAAAAATAATTTATTAATTTAAAAAAAATACATCATAATAGATGTATTTTTTATTTTAAAACACTGCCATCAAAATACCCAAACCCTTCAAGATTTCTGTTGTTTGTTATACTTTTGCAATTACTTATTAAAAAGTTCTTTATACCATTTGGAGTAAATTTGGGATTGATTGATAGCAAATAACAAACAATGCCTGCAATCATTGGAGTGGAAATGCTTGTGCCACTCATTGTTGAATAATGCTTCTTTACAAGGTTAAAACTGCACCCACCAACAATATCAACTCCGGGAGCCACTAAGTCTGGTTTGTAGTTGTTTAGTATTGGCCCTCTACTACTAAAACTTGCAATGCCATATTCACTTTCAACCCTGTCATCATACATTGCCCCAACAGTTATAATTTTACTACTTGCTCCCGGGCTTTTTATGCTACTTAATTCTGGTCCACTATTTCCTGCTGCAACAACAACTGTTATGCCAATGTCCCATAATGCTTCTGCACCTAAAATTAAGGGGTCCCTTTCTCCTAAAACTGTACTGCCAAAACTCATACACACAACTTTAATATTAAATTTTTTGTGGTTTTTGTACACCCACTCCATTGCATCTAAAATTGTAAAGGCATCGGTTTCCCCTTTACTATTTAAGGCTTTAATTGCAACAATTTTTTGATTTTGAACAATTCCACTATACTTTCCACCACTAACTAAGCCATTTCCACAAAGCACACTAGAAACCATAGTCCCGTGCCCATTATCGTCATAAGGCACTGTTTTGTTGTTTATAAAATCTTTAAAATAAACAATTCTATTTTCCGGAACACAAAGGTCTAGCGTTGGCGAAACACCTGTGTCAATAACTGCACAAGTAAAATTTCCGTTTGTACTCATTTTGTTTGGCAAATTTAAAGTTTTTTTACTATTGTCAATTAAACAACTAACTTTTGTGCTTGCCGTAATATATGTAACAATATTTAACTTTGCCACTTTAAATAAATTTTCGTTGTTTGTTTTTATTCCAACTGCTGAAATAAATGGATATGATGCAACAACACTGCACAAATTATTGTATTTAAAATATTTTCTTAAAAAGTTTATGTTGTTTGTGTAAACCAAACAATCAATTTCTTTTTTATTTGCACTTGCAGTACTTACTAACTGTTGCAAATATGGATCAATTTTATTAAACACATTTCACCTATTTAATTTTATTAAACAAATCGTTCATTTTTGACTTTTGTTCTTCGTTTAAGTACGGACTAAGTACATTACTAAAATTGTTTAAGTCTTGATTAAGCGTTCCATTTTGTTTTTTTTCATTTGACAACTTAATTAATTCTTGCATAAGTTCTTTTTCAGAATATGAACTATATTTATTTATTAAATCTTCAACATTTTTTGTGTCGATATTACTATTGTTTTCAAATTTCTTTTCACTTATTTTTTCATTAATTTTATTATTGTCATTTATTTCGGTATTTAAAAAATCACTAAATTTATTTCCCATTTTATCTCCTAAATTTATCACTACTTTATTATATGTTTTCATATAATATAATGTTTAATAATTAAGGGGGAAATTTATGCAATATTCAAATAATATGATGGACTATCCTAATATGGAATTTCCATATAAATACACCAAAAATGGTCAAAAAGAATTGCTGGATAAGTACTTAGCCGAAACAAACCCAAACAATCAAACAGAAAAAGAACAGAATTTTAGCAACCAAAATTCTTCTAACCACAACACACAAAATAGTTTTTCAAATCAAAATAATCAAAATTTTTATAACGCAAATAATAACAATAATAATAGCAACAACAATAATAATAATGGCAGTAATCAAAACAACGGAAATTTTAATATTTTAAGCGCATTAACAAATATGTTAGGTTATAGCTCAAACTCACAAAATGTGTCAAGTATGGATGCAAACAAAAAAGGCAATTTTGATATTACAAAACTATTACCCTTACTTCTTAATAAAAATTTAAAATCAAATGATTTAATAAATTTAATTGCTCCTATGCTTGGAAATCAAAATCTACCACTAAAAGACTTATTTAATTCAAGTGCAAACAATAAAAATAACGAACTACCAAAAAAAGAACCAGTGCTTAGTGCTGGTTATAAAAAAGTTGAATAACACAATTAAATTTTTTTCTTATAATTATATTTTATTTAATTTTTTATAGTTATAGTTTAATTAATTACAAACTCTTATTTTAAAGTAATTAAAATATAATATTTTTAATTATTTTCTTTCTTATGTTTACTAAAAATTAAATAAAAAAGTGGGTTTAGCCACTTAAATATTTTGTATAATATTTCTATAAAATATTATTATATTTTCAAGCAAAACTGCTTCACTATAAATTCTAATATCCAATCCTACATTTTTTTTGATTTTTTCTATTCTGTAAACAAGCGTATTTCTATGCATAAAAGTTTTTTTAGATGTTGTGGAAATGTTTAAATTATTATCAAAAAATGATAATGCTGTATTAACCAATTCTTCATCATGCAAAAAATTTAAAATGTCCACATTTGTGTAAAATTTTTTATACTCATCAAGCATTTGACGAATGTCATTGTTAAAAATGTTTTTTGTTGAAAATAACTTAATTTCTTTTTCAACTAATTTTCCAGTTTCTTGCTTTTTAATCACTCCCATAAATTACTACTCAATACTCCCAAACTTAATTTTAACTTGCCTTCCACCCAACTTTTCAGCAATTTTTTTATCGCTTACAGCAATTATGCTAGTAACATTTTCAAAATTTATTAATTCATTAATGTAATAAATTAATTCTTCAGTTTCTTTTTTTGTTAAGTTTTCAAAAATATCATCAATTAAAAACAAATCAACCTTTCTTAAACTTAACCTAGCAATGCTTAATTTAAGTTTTTCAAAACGACCTAAATTTTTAACTTTAGTGTCGGCGATATTTTCCATATTATACTTAATAAGTGCATTTGCAACACGGCTTGTAATAACTTCCTTTTGCTCTTTTCTTATTTTTAAAACATATTCTAAGTTCTTTTTTAAAGATTTATTGTTTAAAAAAACCCCTGTTGAACCAATATAGCCCAAACTTAAACCATTTTTAAAATCAACTTTTGATATGTCAGTATTGTCTAAATAAACATTGCCTTTTGTTGGTTTTTCAAGACCAGCAATAACCCTAATTAAACTGCTTTTGCCACTTTCTTTTTCGCCAAACAACACAACTTTTTCGCCCTTATTTACTTCTAAGTTTATGTTGTTTAAAGTGTAATATTCCTTAGTATAACTTAAATAAACATTTTTAACTAATATCATTTATTACTCCACCAAAATAACTATATAATATATGATACTATTTTTTATGTTTTTTTTCAATAAAATTTATTGCTTAAACACAAATTATTATTTGCAAGTTTTTCTTGTTTTAAAAAAAATTTTTAGCAAATAAACAAACAAAAAAAGTTACTATGTTTCCATAGTAACTAAATTTTTTAATAAACAACTTCAATTAGTCCAAGATTTCCATCTTGTCTTTCATACATAACATTAAGTTTTCCTGTGTCTTTATTAATAAATACATAAAAATTATGTCCTAATGCTTCCATATTATCTTGTGCATCTTTTACACTAATTGGATAAACTTCAAAACTCTTTTTCTTAACAACTTTTAGTTTTTCAATTTCTGGTGTTTCTTCTAAGAATTGTAAATCTTCGCGTTTGATTCCACCCTTTTTGTATTTACTTTTATATTTAGAAGAATTTTTAATAATTTGTTTTTCAAGTTTTGGAAGTGCTTGGTCAATGTTGTTGTACATATTGTCAGATTTTACTTCACTTCTAAAATAAAAGTTGTCTGCATTAACATTTAATTCTAATTTTTGAACTTTATTTTGTTCTTCACAATTTACTTTTACAGTAACTTCATTTGCAAAATATCTTTCAAGTTTTGATAATTTTTTTTCTAAAATATCTTTAAATTTGTCTGATACTTTATAATTTTTTTGAACATAACTTATTTTCATAACTTAGCCTCCATCTTATTAATATCATATTAACAAAAATATTAGATTTTAGCAAACTAAAAGACACATATTATATCATTTTTATATGTTAAAATAATTAAATTTTTGTACTTGCAATGATTTAAAAACATTTAAAACAATTTTTTTATTATTATTTTTTGTATTAATTGTTTTCGGTTTTTAGTTTAAGTTCGCCATTGTCGTTTGTAACAATTACTGTGCCACTTCTTAATTTATTAGAAATTAAAAGTTCTGCAATTCTATCTTCAATTTCTTGTTCTATTAATCTTCTAAGAGGTCTTGCACCATATTCACTATCATAACCTTTTTCAATTAAATATTTTAGGGCACTTTCTGTAACTTTTAAGTTAACACCTTTTGCACCTAATCGTTTGTTTAAATTGCTTATAAATATTTTTGCAATGTTTGCTAATTGTTCAAATGTAAGTGGGTGGAACACAGTTATAACATCAATTCTGTTAATAAATTCTGGTTTAAATTTGCGTTTCATTGCATTTATTAACGCTTCTTTCATTTCATCATAACTTTTTTCATTGGCTTCATTATCAACTGCAAAACCAAGTTTTGTATTGTTTTTGGGTAGTTCACTTACACCAACATTACTTGTTAAAATAATTATTGTGTTTTTAAATGTAACAGTTCTTCCTTTTGTGTCAGTTAATCTACCATCGTCTAGAATTTGCAATAATATATTAAACACATCTGGGTGTGCTTTTTCAATTTCATCAAACAAAATTACACTATATGGTTTGCGTCTAACTTGCTCAGTTAATTGCCCGCCTTCATCGTAGCCAACATATCCAGGAGGAGAACCTATAAGTTTACTTACAGAATGCTTTTCCATATATTCACTCATATCAAGCCTAATTATTGCATTTTCATTGTCAAACATAGCCTCTGCAAGTGCTTTGCTTAATTCAGTTTTACCTGTTCCGGTTTGCCCTAAGAATAAGAATGAACCTATTGGCCTGTCATTTGTTTTAAGCCCAACTCTGCTTCTTCTTATTGCTTTACATACTGCATTTATTGCTTCATCTTGCCCTATAACTCGTTTATGCAAAATTTCTTCTAAATGCATTAGTCTATCTTTTTCGTTTTCAGTAAGTTTAGTTACAGGAATTCCTGTCCATTTGTTAATAATTTCACAAATATCATCGCTTGTTATAACAATGTTGCCTTCATTTATTGAAAACTTATTTTCAAGTTCCTTTTTTCTATCGTAAAGTTCTTTAAGTTTATCTCTGCATTTTCCTGCTTTTTCAAAGTTTTCACTAAATAGTGCATCTTTCTTTTCAGTTTCAACAATTTCAATTTCATCTTCAAGTTGTGTTAATTCAATAGGTTTTTTTGTTCCTTTAACTTTTGCCTTACTACTTGCCTCATCAATTAAATCAATTGCTTTGTCTGGCAAATTACGGTCTGTTATATATCTATCACTTAATGTTGCTGCTGCAACTATTGCCTCATGTGAAATTACAACTTTATGAAATGCTTCAAAACTATCTTTAATTCCATTTAAAATTTCAATTGTGTCTGTAACGCTTGGAGGATTTACTGTAACTGGTTGAAACCTACGCTCCAATGCTTTGTCCTTTTCAATATATTTTCTATATTCATCAGTTGTTGTAGCACCAATAGTTTGAAATTCCCCTCTTGCCAAATATGGTTTTAACATATCAGCAGGGCTAACTTCTCCCTTTTCACTACTAATTTGCATTAAAGTGTGTATTTCATCAATAAACACAATTATATCTTTGTTTCCAGCAATAAAGTTGATTAAATTTTTTAATCTTTCTTCAAGTTCACCCCTAAACTTTGTTCCTGCCATAAGACCACCAAGTTCAAGGCTAAAAATTACTTTGTTTTTTAAAATTTCTGGAACTTCACCATTAACAATAGCACGAGCAAGTCCATCAACAATAGCACTCTTTCCAACCCCTGCCTCACCAATTAAAACAGGGTTGTTTTTTGTTTTTCTGCCTAAAATTTCAATAACACGAGCAATTTCTTCTTTTCTGCCAATAACGGGGTCAATTTTGCCTTGTCTTGCTTTCAAAGTTAAATCAGTTCCCATTTCCAAAATTTCTTTTGGTAAACTGCTTTGGGCTTGCGAATCATAAACAGCGTTATTTTCTTTAACATTTTTGTTTTGAGCAAAGGAACTTTTTTCAAACTTGCTACTTGTTGGACTTTTTTGACTTTCACTTTTTAAAACTTTTAAAACTGTTTGTTTTAAACTTTCAATGTCAACATTAAAACCTTGTTCCAAAAGATTAACTGCAAAACTGCCATCACTTAATGTAAGTGCAACTAGCAAATGTTCGGTTCCAATAAAATTGTGCCCTATTTGATTTGCAAACTGGTTTGCTATTAAAAAAATTTCTTTTGTTCGTGGAGTTAATTCTACATCATATGAAAATAATGCCATACTATTAAGTATACCGTTATTTCTAAGTATATTTTCAACTGCTATGGAATTAACGCCATATTCATTAAGTATCTTGCTGGCAACACAATCTGTAACACTTGTTAAACCATAAAGCAAGTGCTCGGTTCCAACTTGATAACTTCCATATTTAAGTGCAATTCTTCCAGCATTTTTTAATGCCTTTGAAACACTTTCTGTTACTCTAATTCCATTATACATTTTTTTCTCCTTTTATTTTTTATCTTTTTTGTTTTAAAGTTATTCATCAAATTTAATTACTAATTTTAAATTAAAACCTAAAATTAATAATTAAACTAAATTATATATTTTTAATCTTAATTTTGTTATTAAATTATAACTTATATTTATTTTGTTCGTTATATTTTAATAACTTGTGTTTATTTGTAAAGTGTGTTATCACTTCTAATATTTATTTATATAGTTATGTTTTAATAACATATTTTTTGTAAATGTTTTAAAATATTATGTTTTGTTTTTTTATTAAATAATTAAATAAAATTAACAAAATTATTCATCTTCAAGTATTTCAGATTTTAGCATTTTTTTAACATAATTTGCACGGAAAATATCTCTTTCTAATTCGTTTAAATATTTTCCACTCAACTTTATTAAATTTGCAGGTTTTATTGCATAATTTAATTCGTCAAAAATATCATTGTGTTTAAGTTTTATAAGCCCTAGTTCCGAACCTAATTTTGTTAGTGAACTAAGTTCAAAATATTCGGAGCTTGATAGTTTGTAACAATTAGTTAATGTTCCAAAAGCACGAAGAATTGTATCAAACAAATTAACATCATTGCTTTCTTTAATTTTATCAATAGTTTCGGCTTCAAGTGTGTAAATTTTAATTACTGCACTTTCAACTTCTTGAATAATTTGTTTTTCGCTTTTGCCCAAAGTTGTTTCATTGCTTATTTGGTAAATATAGCCTTTGCTTTCACTTCCTTCGCCACTCATACCTCTAATTGTTATGCCTAAATTTTTTAAAGTGCTAGATAATTCTTCCAACCCTCCACTAATAGTTAATGCTGGCAAAAACATCATAACACTAGCCCTAATTCCAGTTCCCACATTACTTGGACAAGCAGTTAAAAATCCAAGTTCACTGTCATAAGCATAATCTAAATTTTGCATAAGCACAGTGTCAATGTCATTAATAATATCATAAACTTTTTTTAAATTTAAACCTGTAATTATACATTGCATTCTAATATGGTCTTCTTCATTAACCATAATGCTAACTGTTTCATCACTACTTATTGCATATCCACCATAATTTAAATCAATATCCTTGCTTATTATGTTATTTTCCATACAAGTTGCAATTTCTTCTTCACTTAAATTTGACATTTTAAAAGTTTCAAAATCCAAATTTTCTTTTGCAACATTTAAAACTAAATCCAACAAATAATTTGCACTGGACTTAGTTTGTCTGTTTGGAAATGGCATATCTTTTATATTTCTTGCCAATCTTATTCGTGATGATAAAACAACATTATTTATATCCATTAATATCCTTCAATTTTAAAATTTGTTCTTTTAATGAACTTGCTAGTTCGTAGTCTTCTAAATAAACTGCTTCTTTTAGTTGCTTGTTTAGTTCCATAAACTCTTTTTCGTATTCAGTTATCCCCTTAAAATTTTCTTTACCATAATGAATAGTGCTACCTTGAAGTTTCCCTATTACACTTTTTAACTTATCCCTAAAAAAATCATAACAATTAGGACAACCAAGCAACCCTGTTTTACTAAATTCTTCAAATGTACAACCACAAAATTTGCACGAGTCATTACTAATTATAGGATTAAAAAAATTGTTATTGCTATTGCTATTTTCAATAGAAAATTGTTTAACCATACAATCATTACATAAATGAACTTCAATTTTTTTTCCGTCTAAATCTTTGGTTGTGTGATATACTGCTAAATTATTACCACAATTAGTGCACAACATTATTTTTCTCCTTTAAGCAAACTAATTAAAAATTGCTTAAAAATATTTGCTCTTATAGTATTTTCAATATTAATTGGGCTTTTTAATGACTTGTTAGACAAAATAACTTTCAATAAATTATATTCATCTTCATTAATAAATAGTCGAGATTGCATATTTGATAATAATTGATTTGCAGTAAACTCATCTAAACTTTTTGTGTAATCACTTTTTAAAAGTTCTGCAATATATTCATTTTTATTTTCGTCAAGTCTGTAAATCTTAATATAGCCATCTCCACCACGCTTTGATTCAATGTCATACCCCTTTGAAGCAGTAAATCTTGTTGAAATTACATAGTTTATTTGACTAGGAGATACATCAAAATATTTAGCCATTTCGTTTCTGGATAATTGAACAAAATCATCTTCAAAACTATTTAAAATAAATTCTTCAATTAAATCGCTTAAATTCATTAATACCTCCTAAAAAATTTATTTAAAGGTGAAAATAATTAAAAATAAAAGTTTGACTATCTTTGACCTTTAACATTTACATTATACATATCTCAATTTTATTTGTCAATAAAAATTTTTATTTAAACACCTAAATTAAGAGTTTAAAAAACAAAAAAACCACATTAAAAAATGTGGTTTTTTAAATACATCAAAAAATTATATTAATATTTTTTACAATTTTAATTTATTTTAATATAAAATCATTTAAAATTTATATATTTTTGTAATTAAAATGAAGATGCAAAACAAAATAATAAGAAAAACGCAACTAAAAAGACTTCTACTCCCATAACATCACCTATTTACTAATTGAATTTATAATGTTTTGTGCGTCGCTAACAATTTTTTCAATATTTAAGTTTGTAAATTTGCCATTTTCGTACAAAATTTCGCCATTAACCATAGTCAATTTTACATTGCTTGGATTTGCAGAATAAACTATATTTGCACAAACATTATTTAATGGTTTTAAATTAATTCCATCTAGCAATATTATATCAGCAAAATAACCTTTTTGCAATACACCAATTTTATTTAATCCAAATGCTTTTGCACCATTTATTGTTGCACTCTTTATTGCGTCAGTTGCACTAACTGCCATTGCATTGTGCATAACACCTTTTTGCAAAGTTGAAAGCAAATACATTTCCCTAAACATATCAAACGCATTGTTGCTTGCACTACCATCAGTTCCAAGGCAAACATTAATTCCATTTTTTAAATAGGAGTAAATTGGAGCAATTCCACTTCCAAGTTTTAAATTACTACATGGATTACTTGCAATGCTTACATCATAATTTTTTAAAATTTCCATTTCTTCTTTTTCAACATGAACGCCATGTGCCAAAACGCATTTTATGTCAAACATTCCATAACTTTCAAGCAATTCAATAGGTGTTTTTTCATTTTGTTTTACACACTCACCCACTTCATACAATGTTTCACTTGCGTGTGTAGTAAAAGGCAAATTGTGTTTTTTGCAAACTTTTAAAAGTTCAGCAAATTGGTTTTCATCACAAGAATAAGTGCTGTGTCCATAAACCACAAACCCACAATCTGGATTTTCTTTTTTAACACTTTCCATTTGTGCTTCAATTTCTTTTTCATCTGCTGGCATATCATTTCTAATTGCACCAACTCCAACTAATCCTCTAAGCCCAGCATCTTTAAGTGCCTTTGCTGTTTCGTTTGGATGCATATACAAATCAACAACTGTGGTTACACCGTTTTTAATCATTTCGGCAAAAGCAAGCATACATGCTTTATAATATTCACCATCTTTAAATTGATTTTCAAGTGGCTTCATATGTTTTACCCACCAATCTTCAAACAAACAATCTTCGCCAAGCCCTTTAAATATGGTCATAGCACTATGACAATGAGCATTAACAAACCCTGCCATAAGAACTCCACCTTTTGCATCAATTACTTTGTCGCATTTATTTGTATATTTAGGTCCAACATATTCAATTTCTTTTCCATTTGTAACTAGTTCACCATAAACAATATCAAAATTTTCATTGCCTGTAACAATTACTGCGTTTGTAAACTTAATTTTCATAACAAATTTCCTTATTAAATTTTTTTGTGGAATGCAACACTTAATGTTTTTCCACTTGTGTAGTAAGTGTCGTATGGATTTAAAGCATTTACCATAACTTTTGCATCTTTACCAAGAATTTTAGTAATTTCTTCACTTAACTCAACAGCATCTTTTTCATTTCCAGAATAAGAAATAAATATAGGATAATCTGCAACATTTTCACCAAATTTAGAAAACCCATTAATAAATAAACTAAATATTTTTTTCCTATTTGTTGCTTTGTCAACAACCTCAAAATTGTTATTTTCTAGTTTAATTATAGGTTTTATTAAAGCATTATCAATATTTACATTTATTTTATGTTTGTTTAATTGTGTAGCATCATTTAAAGTAAACAACACAACAACTTCTTTTTTTATTTTGTTAATGTAATTTACAAGGTCAATTTCATTACAGCCAGTTTTGTATTTTAACATACTAAGATATAGAACAAACGCATATCCAGAAGAAGTTGACCCACTATCTACTAAATAAATTGTGTTGTCTGGAAATTCGGTTTTTAATCTTCTTACAGCCTTTTTTAAGTTTGCGTAAGATTTAAAATAAAATTCTCCTTGATGAACATACACAATATTATTTCCTTGTTCCAAATATGGTTTAAAAGTGTTATCATAAAAATCAACACTTAGTGGTTTTGTGCCTTCTTCATCATAAGAAAAAGGCATATTAATATACTCAATACCAAAAAGATTTATTTGTTCTTGTTTTAAATCACTATTGCTATCGGCAAATAATATGCTCATATTTTCTCCTTATTTCATTAATGGGAATAAAACTGTGTCTCTAATGTTTGGCAAATCATAGATTAACATAACAAATCTATCAATTCCAAATCCTAATCCACTCATAGGTGGCATTCCGTGTTCCATTGCTTTTAAGAAATCTTCATCAACGTCCATTGTTTCTTCATCGCCATTTGCTTTTTCAACTAATTGTTCTTCCAAAGTTTGTCTTTGAATAATTGGGTCAACCAATTCAGAGTAAGCATTACAAATTTCTGCACCACAAACAACAACTTGGAAAACATCAGTTACTCTACTATCATTGTCATTTCTTCTTGCCAATGTTTTTAAAACTGCTGGATAATTATATAAAATTGTAGGTCCAATCATACCTTCTCTAATTTTTCTTTTGTAAATAAAGTCAATTAAAGTTCTAACAGATTTACATTCTTCTAAATCAGCGTAAGTAAACAATCCTTTTTCAACAACTTTTGATTTAAATTCATCTAAGTCTGTAATATCTAAAAAGTCAAATCCCAAAACTTTGGTCATTTCTTCAACATAGTTTACTCTATCCCACTTTTCCTTACCAAAATCAATTTCGTGACCTTGGTAATTTACAACCATTGTTCCTAAAGTTTCCTTTAACAACTTTTGAACCAAATTTTTAAACACAACAATATTTTTTTCAAAATCCCAAAAACTTGCGTACCACTCAACTTGTGTAAATTCTTGCAAGTGTGTTGCGTCCATACCTTCATTTCTAAAATCTTTACCAAGTTCAAACACTCTTGGAATTCCACCAGCAACTGCTTGTTTTAACCAAGTTTCTTTTGCAATTCTTAAATTACATTCCAAATCTAATGCGTTGTGATGTGTAAAGAATGGTCTTGCTGATGCTCCTGAAACAGCAGTTTGAAGCACTGGTGTTTCAATTTCAATAAAATCTAAATCTTCTAAATATCTTCTAATTATAGATTCAATCTTGCTTCTACCAAGAAAAACTTTTCTTGAATTTTCGTTGGTAATTAAATCCAAATATCTTTGTCTATATCTAGATTCAATATCTGTTAAACCATGGAACTTTTCAGGAAGTGGCAACATTGCTTTGCTAAGCAAGGTAAATTCAAAAGTTTTTACAGTAATTTCACCTGTTTGAGTTGTGTAAAGTTCACCTGTAATTCCAACAAAGTCTGCAATATCAACATTGTCTTTAAACCATTTATAATTTTCCATTGGAATTTCGTTAACACTAAGCGACACTTGAATTCTAGCATAAATGTCACTTAATTGTATAAACATAAATTTACCAAATGCTCTTCTAAAAGTCATTCTACCAGCAATAGAAACTTTTGTTCCCATAGGTAGTTTTCTTGCTTCTTTTATTTCATGTGTGGTTTCGAATTTACTTGCATAAGGAATAAAACCTTCATTTTTTAAATTTTTAATTTTTTCAAGCCTAATATCACTTTCTTTTGATGATATTTGTACATTATTGTTATCTTCTGCCATAATTTACTCCTAATATATAATAAACTAAATATTATATTAACAAATAAACCCTAAATAGTCAATTAGTTACAAACCAAACTTATAGTTTTATATCAAATAATTTAAAAGAATTTAAAAATTTCAATTTAAAATCATTAATTTAAAGTGAAGAATAAAAATAAAAATTAATAACAAGTATAATTAAAAGAAAAAATAATAAAATAAAAATATGAAAAAGTTTTTAATAATTTCAGTTAGTTTCATTTTTTTTATTACACTTATTATGTTTTTAATTAGTGTTTTTTTGTTTCCAATAAAGTACAAAACTGAAATTAACACTTACTCTAAAAAATACAACTTACAACCAGAACTTGTTGCAAGCATCATTAATGTTGAAAGTGGTTACAACAAAAACGCCATATCAAACGCAGGTGCCCTAGGGCTTATGCAACTTATGCCAAGCACAGCAGAAGAAATTGCAACAAAACTGCAAATAAAAGATTTTAATATTAACAATGTTGAAACCAACATAGAATTTGGTTGCTATTACCTAAATTATTTGTTAAATAGATACAACAACAATTTAACCCTTGCCTTAGCAGCATATAACGCAGGCTTAAATAATGTAGACAAATGGATTAATAATGATGAATATTTTGCTAACAACAAACTAAAAAACATACCTTTTAAAGAAACAGAAAATTATATTAAAAAAGTTAATTTTAATTTAAAAATTTATGCTTCAAAATATAATTGATTAGTCAAATTAATTTTATAAAAATAACCTTTTAAAAAACATAAAAATTAGCATAATAAAGCAAATATTTAATACTATGCATAGTACTATGCCAAAAAAATAAAAACACAATGTTATGTGTTTTTATTTTATATTTTTAAAAACTATTTTGCATCTTTCCAATTTTTCCCTACACCAACATTAACCACCAAAGGAACTTTTAACTCAGCCACACTTTCCATGCAAGTTTTTAATATAGTTTTAACAATTTCTAGTTCTTCTTTTTTTGTGTCAACAATCAATTCATCATGTACTTGCAAAATTAATTTACTTTCTAAATTATTGTTTTTCAATTCTTTTTCAACTTTAATCATTGCCAATTTTATAATGTCACTTGCACTTCCTTGCAAAGGCATATTCATTGCTGCCCTTTCGTTAAATGTTCTAATGTTGTAGTTAGAACTATTAATTTCAGGAAGTGGTCTAATTCTTCCATACATTGATTTTACATAGCCATTTTGTTTTGCAAAAGCAACATTTGATTCCATATATTTTTTAACATTAGGATATTTTTCAAAATATTTTGAAATATATTTATTTGCTGTTTGCACGCTTGTGTTTATGTTTTGACTAAGCCCATAATCACTGATTCCATACACAATTCCAAAATTAATTGCTTTTGCTGCCCTACGCATTTCACTTGTAACTTCGTGCAATGGTATATTAAAAATTTCGCTTGCAGTTATTGCATGGATATCTTCACCTATTCTATATGCTTTAATTAAATTTTCATCATCACTTAAATGTGCCAAAAGCCTTAATTCAATTTGACTATAATCTGCACTAACTATATATCCATCTTCAAAACTTGAAATAAATATACTTCTAATGTTAGCACCTTCTTCACTTCTAACAGGAATATTTTGCAAGTTTGGTTCACTGCTACTTAATCTGCCAGTTGTTGTTACAAACTGATTAAACATGGTGTAAATTTTATGATTATTTTTATTTATTAAATCTTTATATGCTTTTATATATGTTGTGTAAAGTTTATAAACTTGCCTATATTTAATAATTGCAGGAACAATTTCATGCTCATCAATTAGTTCCATTAAAACTTCAACTTTAGTGCTATTTTTTTTGTTGTTAAATGCTTTTAATTTTAAATCGCCATACAAAACTTCTGCTAGTTGCTTTGGTGAATTTATATTAAATTTTTTACCTGCCAACGCATAAATTTTATTTGTTAATTCATTAATTTCAAACTCATATTTTTTGTCTAGTTTGTCTAATTCGTCAACATCAAGTTTAACTCCTTGAATTTCCATATTAAACAACACATTAACTAAAGGCAACTCAATATTGTAATATAAATCTAGCAAATTAAGTTCCTTTATTTTTTCAATCATCAATTTGTAAATAATTAAAATATTGCTTGCATATTTCGTTTCGTCCAACATAAATTCGTTTGAAACATCTTTTAGCCCAACATTTATTTTTGAGTTTGGATTAATTAAATATCTCCCCAACAAAATATCAAAATTAACTTGATTAATAGTCTTTTTGTAATTATGCAATTTGTACAACAAGGATTTATAATCAAAAACAACTTTATTTATTTTTTTATCTAAAAGCAAAGGCTCAATAACATCTAGCACTTGCACATAATCCAAGTTTGATGTAAACAAATCTTGACCAAAAGAAACATTATATTCAACATTGTTTGCCGACAAACTTAGTATATCCCCAATAAAAATAGCAACCTCTGTTTCCTTTAACAAAATATCAACAGTTTCCTTTAATTTTTCAATGCTATCAATATTTTCAACAACAATATTTTGATTTTTGCTTTGCTCTAAAGTTATTTCATAAGCATTTTCATTAAACAATTCTTTCCTTTTAATTAATGAATTAAATTGATATTTTTTAAAATATTCCATAACATTTTCATTAAAAGGAAAATCGTAAGTTAAACTATCTAAATCAACATTTATTTTAACATCACAATCAATAGTGGCAAGTTTTTTGCTTAAATATGCCATATCTTTTTGCTCTATCAAATATTCTTTCATTTTGCCTTTAATTTCATCAATATTGTTGTAAACGCCATCTAATGTTTTGTACTTTTCAAGCAACGATATTGCACCTTTTTCACCAATTCCTTTAACTCCGGGAATGTTATCCGATGCGTCCCCCATAATTGATTTTAATTCAACTATTTGATATGGTTCAACCAAAAAATCTTCTTTTAACAAATCTTTATTGTAAAGTTTTGTTTCACTAATACCTTTTTTTGTTAGCATAACAAGAGTGTTGTCATTAATTAATTGCAAACTATCTCTATCCCCTGTTAAAATTATGTTTTGCACATCGTAAAGTTTGGTTAACGAGCCAATTATGTCATCTGCCTCAAAACCCTTAATTTCAATAGTTGAAATATTCATACTTTTTAAAACATCTTTTAAAATAGGAAATTGAAGTTTAAGGTCTGCTGGCGTTTCGTGTCTATTTCCTTTGTAGTCTTCATACAAATCGTTTCTAAATGTTTTTTTGCCATAATCAAACGCAACAGCAATATATTTTGGTTTAATTTCCGTTATTGCTTTAATAAGCATATTGCAAAAACCAAAAACGGCATTTGACACAACGCCATCAAAATTTGCAAGAGGTGGCAATGCATAATATGCCCTAAATGCCAAACTATTTCCATCAATAATAAGTAATTTATCTTTATTAATACTATCTAACAATTCCAAAGCAATTCTCCTTGACTTTATTTTAACCTATTTTACTATATTTAACAAACTAAAAAAAACAAAACACATAAAATAATGTGTTTTGTAAGTTTATTCAATTTCATTATTTTGCAAAAAGTTAACCATTTTCTTTCGCATAATTTCTTCTGAAATTGGAAAATAAATTGCAAAAACCACCATGGCAATCATCATAAAGTAAAACACTGGCATAATACTTCCCACACACATAACAAATAGTGAACTTATCATTTGCCCAGCCATTAAACCATCTTGCCTTGCTAATAATGCCCCATTTGCAACGCCTATTATTCGTGACCTTGTAATTAAAGAATTCATCATATAATAGGACGCAACTTCATAAGTAAAACCAAAAATTATAAACATTAAAGCAACTAGTATATTACTATTTAAATATGGTGTTGCCAAAACCGATGCCCCTGTTAGTAATACAGAAATGCTTGTTACTTTGTAAATATCAAATTTTTTGCTTAAATATGAAACCATTAGCAAACTTAATGTTTTAGAAAAATTAAATAGTGCTGTAATATATCCAGCCTTAGTAAATGTTGGATTGTCTATAAACAAATACAAGTTGTACATATTTGTAAAGTTGTCGACTATGCAAAATAGAGTGTAAATAAAGAAAAAACTTAACATTAACTCCCAGCCCAACTTTTTTGCTTTTTTGTGCATAACATCATCACTTTTATATGCAACCACAGCATTAGACTCATAATCTTTATTAAAGCCAACAGATTTTCTATTTATAATGTAATAAATCAAAATTGGAGTTGCACTAACAAAATACAACGCTAAACTAATAATAATTAATGCAGTTTGATTAAAATCTAAAAACAATCCACCCGACAAAACTGAAACTATTATGCTAATATTTTCAAGAATTCTAGTAGATGCAATTCTAGAACTTGATTTTTTTTGGTCTGAACAATAATTAAAAATTATGTCCCCTGCATTACCCTTGATTGATAAATTCATACCATAACAAATTGTAATTAAAATCAAACTTAAAATCATATATTTATCAATCAACAATAAAAACACATTATAAATTGTTAATGGTATAATTCTTAGCACCAAAAATAGTTGAGGGTATTTTTGATATAAATTTTTAAAAATATGGTTACATATTATTCTTGACAAACATTGACAAAACAAATAAACCATGGCAAGCGTTAAACTGCCCGTTGCTTTATAAATTATTAACGGAATAAAAGCCCCAACCAAATTGGTTGCAAATAAAGACAAAATTTTATAAAAATTAAGTAGTTTAAATTGCATTTAACTTTCTTCTCCTAAGTATCTAACAATAATTATAACAAAAATTTAATAAATTAAAAACTAAAATTTTAATGTATGTTAGTTATTAATAAATAACTATTTTGCATTATTTTAATAAATTTAAAATACTACACTATTCAAATATTTATTTAATCAAAATATTGGTTATTTTATAGTAAAATTTCGCAATCTATATCTTTATTTAATAAACTAAAAAATTCTTTTCCCATTTCATTGTTGCCAACAATTTCACCATAATGCGTTGGAACAACTTTTTTAGGGTTAATTGTGTTTGTTAAATCAATAGCCTCTTTAACATTCATTGTAAATTTTCCACCTATTGGCAAAAACAAAATATCTGCTTTTAATTTTCTAAGTTCTGGTGTGTTGTCACTATCTCCTGTTACAACAACTATTTTATTTTCTATTTCAACACTATACCCCACCCACTTATTTTCTTTTGGATGATATTGTTTGCCAATATTGTAAGAATAAAATGTTGAAAAATTTAAATCAGGCAATTCGTAATTTTTTTCCGGTTCAACTAAAACAATTTTATTATCAAAATTTACAACATCTTTTTCCATTGTTCTAGGACAAATAATTATTGTTTCTTTTGTTAAAATTTTGTTTATGTCTTTAACCGAAAAATGGTCCCAATGAGGATGAGTTATAAATATATATTTTGCTTTTTTATTTTCATCTATATCCAATGGGTCAAAAAATATACAATCATTAACACATATCGAACTTTGTTTATTAACTTCTAATTTCATAATTACTCCAACAATATAAAATACTTACTTTTTATTATAAAATAATTCAAACAAATTAATTTAATGTTTTAAAATATAACAAGAACTTAAATTGATTTAAAAGTGTTTTGCGTGTTTTATTTTTATTTAAGTGCAACTTCTGCAACCATACAAATATTAAATCCTTGTATTGATTCATCTAATTCCAAATTTAAAACTTTTAGTCCAGCCCTTTCAATTTCATTTACAAATTCTTCTTTTGTTACCATTCTACATGATGTAGTTGCAATTTCAATATTTTTTCCTTCAAAATTTCGTGTTGCTAATTTAAAAGCATCGTTGGGGTTTGTTTTATAAGTTTGCACCCCATCACCCATTGTAATTATAATGCCTTTTCCATTTTCTTTTAAATGTTCATAGAAAAATTTAAAAAAATTATCTCTATCCAACTGTTCCACAAGCATATGTATAACTGCAACCGAATAAATAAAATCATATTTTTTATTCAAATTATTACTAAGTACATCCATAACAAAAAACTTCGATGCGTCAACTCCACATTTTTTAGCATTTTGTTTGCACCATCTTATTGCTTCAGGCGATATGTCACTTGCTTCAACATTATATCCTTCTTTCAACAAATATATAGCATTTTGCCCTTCACCACAGCCAACTTCTAAAATAGATGAATTACTACACACTCCATATTTTTTTAACAATGTTTCAATTGTTGGACTATGGCTTTCCCCTGACCAAGCCTTGTTTGTTTGGGCATGCACTTGCTTGTATCTATCTTCATATGCTTCATAATAATGCTTCAAAATATTGCTCCTTATTATCATATTATAAATTAATTAGTTTAAATAATAATTTAATTTTAATATTAAAAATTATAAATTATTAATAAATACTAATAAGTTAAAAAAACTATTTATTTAAAACAACTATTATATTTTTTTAAACAAAAAACGGACTTTCAAATATTCTCTAGTCCGTTTTTATTGGTGCCGAAGGAGGGACTCGAACCCTCATGGTTTCCCGCACGATTTTGAGTCGTGTGCGTCTGCCATTCCGCCACTTCGGCAAGTAAATATGTTAATAATTTTTGTTTCAACAAATCAATATTAACATATTTTTTTAACTTTTGCAATTATTAATTTAATATTTAATAAAATTGTATATTTTATTCCCCAATTTTCTTTTGCATTAAACCAACATTTGCAAATTCAGTAACCACTTCTTTTTGTGTATTGTCCAACTTTTCAAATTTTTCATTAGTTTGCCAATTATCCGTAAATTTGTAAACATCAATACCTTCAATGTTCATAACTTCAATTTCATTTCCTAATTTTTTGTAAACATTTTTTAAAAATTCAACTTCTTCATTCTTACAATATTTTTCTCTATTTGAAATGCCATTAATTGCATTTATTGGTTCAATATACCCAAAACTATTTTTGCTTCCCATAAAATCAGCATAGCCTAGTGCAAGATTGTATAAATATTTACCCAACCCAGCATTTTGATAAAATTCATCAGTTTCAAACTTTTCAATAAAAACGCCAGAATTTAAAATTTTAAATTCATTTTCACAAACTTCATTTAAATTATTTTCAGCAGAATAAAGCCTTATAGTTTTTGTAGAACCATCTAAACACAAACATAAAAAATTTTTGTTTGCTTTTTTTATGTTAACTTGTTTAATCACTGCATCAGGTACAATGTTTTTTAATTTTTGAAACATATTAATCAAATTTTCGTCCATGCCTAATTTTAACATTTTTTTAAATTGTTTTCAATATTTATTCTTAAGCAAAAATACAATCAAAAAAAAATTGACAATATTTTTTGTTTTAAAAATATTAATCATTTTTTTTACTATACTTGTTATTATAATGTTTTTTAATAATATAAATTGCACCATAAATCACCATAGCAATAACAAACACCACAAAACACACAAATATGTTGCCAACCACATAACCTACTTTATTATATAAAAATCCTAATTGTTTACTACTTGGTCCATAATTTGCAATATTTGTGTTTAATGCCATGCTCATAACTGTACAAAAAATAAAGTAAGCACAAACACTTATTGCTGAAAAATAAAAGTCTTTAAACTTAAAATTGCAAAGTTTAACCACAATCATATAAATTGCACCCGTAAGCATCGTAATGTGATAAAGCCTGCTGTGTAAATTTAAAACAAATGAAAATGTACTTAAATTATAAGTTTTTGGTATTAAAAACAAATACAAAGTCCCTATAACAAGGCTTGGAACAACAGCAATTACTTTGCATATTCTTGAAGCCATACTATTTTCTTTTGTATGGCAAATAATAGGATAAACATACAAAAAGTTGGAACAAAAAGCAAAAGACAAAACTTTTGGGGATAAAGATTGGTTGTATGTTATATGATAAAATATTTTTAAAATTTCTAATAATATAAACAAAACATATAAAAATTTTAAAGGCTTTAATTTTTCATTATATGAAGAATTTTTATATTTTTTTAAAGATATAATTAAAAATATTGTTCCAAACAAAACTCCTATCCCATTTGCAACGCCATAATATATCCATCTATTCATCTATATTTTTAACCTTGTTTGTTTTATCTTTCAAAAGCCATTTTCTTAATAAATAATATATTAAATAAACAAATGTTGTAGAAATAATCAAAACGGACATTTGCAAAAACCATAACCAATTAAACTTTATATCTGTTTTCCAAAAATAATTTGCCATAAAGTTAACAACGGCATATCCTAACACAAAAATTATAGAATATAACATTTGCAATGGTTTTATTTCTTCTTTTTTGTCTAACACAAATAAAATTGCCAAAAGCACAACAAACCCACATTCTAAAAAATACAATGCCTTGATTAGTCCATAATTGTCAAAAGGGCTTAAGTAAACTTTAGAATTAAACAAAGCAACAATAATAGGATTTAAACTGGTTAAAATAAAAATGTTTTTACAAGTTTCGCCAAACTTGGATTTATTGAATATTCCAAAAAACACTATAACACACAAAAATGTTACAAAAGAAAGTTTTAAATCGTTAGATGGAACAATAGCGCTTTCATAAAAACTTGCATTAACAAAAAATCTTAAAAGTTCAATACCCAACATTGTTATTGCAAACGCAACAAGAAGTTTTTTGTAACTATTTGGATTGTAAATTTTAATTCCAACAAGCACAATAATAGGAACAAAAATAACAATTAAAAATAAACATAGAACATCAATCATTTGTTTTCTCCTTTAAGTTTTCACAATCTTTATATTTTTCTTTTTTCCTTGAACATAATTCAATAATTCCATAAATTCCAAAACAAAATAAAAATATTACAATAATCAAAATTAAATTACCTATTGCATATCCTACCTTGTCGTAGAAAAATTTTATGAAACTTTTATTTGGACCAAAGATTGAAATATCCCCACCTATAAACAAACTTAAACCCACTGCAAAAACAACATATCCAAACAAACATAAGAAAACCGAATAAAAGTCTTTAATTTTAAAAACATATAGTTTTGAAGTCATCAAATAAATTGAAACAGCCATCATTGCTGCATGATAATAGTAACTATGTGCTTGAATAATTGACATTTCATACTGCCATTGAACTGCAACAAACATTAAAAATACAATAAAACTAGGCAACACGCAAAAAGCCATTGCCACATTAGAAAATTTATTTTTCTTAAAACAAAACAATGGATAAGCATACATAACTAGCGAACAAAACACCAAAGGATATCTTAAAGGCTCGAATTGGCCATTTTGAGCAATTAAATAAAATATTTTCCAAATTTCTAAAACAACTAAAGAATAAAATATAATTTTAATTGGTTTTAATTTTTTTTCGTATGGTTGATTTTTATAAATTTTGGTGCAAAAAAACACAAATAAAAAAACAAAAATAAAACTTACAATCAAAGGTAAAATATAATTTAAAAACATAATAAATTCTCCACTATTTAATTAATAGTAACACATTATTAGTTAAAAATAAATTAAATTAAAATTAATTTTTGACAAGATAATATTCAAAAAAAATTATAAAATAAATTTTATAAAATAAAAAATAAGCAAAATAACTTTGCTTATTTTTTGTGATTATTATAATAATTCAATTCCTAGTTCTTCACATTTTTTTATGTTTTCATCATCCCAATAGGAAGATTGGACTTCACCAATATGATATCTACCAAGTAATAATTGACAAAGCCTACTTTGACCAATTCCTCCACCAATTGACAATGGCAATTTATCTTCTAAAATCATTTTATGATATTCAAAGTTTAGCCTATATTCTTTATCCGACAATTTTAATTGTTTAAGCATCGAATCTTTATCAACTCTTATCCCCATGCTTGAAACTTCTAATGCCATATCCAACACTTCATGATAGAAAAATAAATCGCCGTTTAATTCCCAATCATCATAATCGGGTGCCCTTAAATCGTGTGGTGCCCCATGCGAAAGTTTGCCACCTATTTTAAGAATAAAAACTGTTTTATATTTTTTAACAATTTCATATTCTCTTTCTTTTGCTGTTTTGTTTGGATACATTTTAAGAAGGTCCTCACTTGTTATAAAATAAACTTTACTACAAATGTCAACACTATCAAAATCAAACTTTTTTAAATAATCACTTGTTTGTTTAACTGCTTTAACAATTTTTCTAACTGTTTGTTTTAAATATTTAATTGTTCTGTCACTTCTATCAATAACTTTTTCCCAATCCCATTGGTCAACATAAATTGAATGAACTTCGTCCATTTGGTCGTCACGCCTAATTGCAGTCATATCAGTGTAAATACCTTTATGCAAAGGTAAGTCATATTTTTTTAATGCAAACCTTTTCCATTTTGCTAGTGATTGAACAATTTCAATTTCTTTACCATCTTTTAATAGGTCAAATTTTACTTTTCTTTCAACCCCACTTAAATCATCTTGAAGCCCAGATTCTTCTGTTACTAACAATGGTGCAGAAACTCTAACCAAATCTAATTCCTTTGCCAAACATCTTTCAAACTTATCTTTAATAAGTTTAATATATTTTTGTTTGTCTAAAATACTTAATTTGATATACTTGTCCTTTTTAAATTCCATAATAAAAATCTCCTTAATATAATATATTTATTAATTTTTAAAAAATAAAAGCACCTTCTTGGATTTCAAGAAGATGCTAAAATTTTTTTTAATATTCAACAACAAAAGAAACCCATTTAGAATGTGTTAATAAAATTATTATTGTTATTGTTGTTGTTAATTAAAAATTTAATCATAAAAATTCACCTATTTTGTTACTAATAGTATATCACAAAAAATTTTTTAATCAATATATTTTATTTAATTTATTAAAAAAATTCTTTTATTAATTGTTATATGTTAAAATAAATTATATAATATTATATAAAATAAAAGTAAATGGAGTAATAAGGTATGAAAAAAGGTATAACTATTACAACGCTTGCTAGTTTAGGTATTTGCACATTAATTTGCATATTGTCAATTTTTGGAGTTTTTAGTTTTAGTGGAGTTGTTTTAAATTTAGTGTTCACTTTTGGAACAATTGTAGTTGCAGGAGCCCTTTCTTTAAATTCTTTAACTTTGCTACAAGCAAAAAACAAATGGGGTTTAGTTAGCATAATCTTGCTTGCAACATCTTCCATTTTAACATTGCTAATTATTTGGATAAATAGTTTGTCAAATGTTGATGTTTTAGTTAAAATCACAGCAACTATTGCTATCTTGTCTGTAGTTTGTAGTTTAATAATCACAAACGCAATAAAACTTCAAAAAAAACTTATTGGCGTTCAAATTCCAATTTATGTAATTATTGGAATTACTGCAATATTGATTGATTTACTAATTTGTGGGGTTTCAATTTTTAAAGTTGACATAGTTGGCAAATTATTCTGGGTTTTAGTTGTTTTAAGTATTGTTGGGCTTATAACAATATCAATTTTATCTAATAAAAACAATTCAATAAAAGCACACAGCGAACCAAACAAAAATAATGATGACACTATAACAATTTCAAAACAAGAATACGAAGAACTTTTAAAATTTAAAGAACAAGTTTTAAATTCAAAAAAAGAAAATTAATTTATTCTATAAACATTAATTATATTCTTTAAAAATAACAAAAAAGATACTTTAAAAGTATCTTTTATTTTTTTTAATTTTTAGACTTATCGTTAAAATCTTTTACTTTGGATTGCAATGACGACAATATTTTACTAAAATTTTGCTTTGGTTTTTCTAGTTGATTATTTTCTTCACTTTCAACATTTGTGTTTGTTTCTTCATTAGTGTCCATTTCGTCTTCATTAGTGTCCATTTCGTCTTCATTAGTGTCCGTTTCGTCTTCATTAGTGTCTATTTCGTCTTCATTTGTTTTTGTTACTTCTTCATTAGTGCCAGTTTCTTCTTCGCTTGTTTTTGTTTCTTCGTCATTAATATTTAATTCATTTTCAATATTGTCTGCTTCGACTTCGCCTGTGTTTAATTCATTTTCAATATTATTTGTTTCTTCTTCGTTTGTATCTATTTCATTAGAATCATTTTCTTCTTGTGAAACAATATTGTTTTCTTCATCAACTTTAATTGAATCACTTTCAACTTCTTTTTCATCAAAAGAATTTACATTTTCATTAAGTAGGTTTTGTTCAAGTGGTTCTGTTTTATCAACTTCATCTTCTTCGTTTGTTATTTCAACACCACTTTTTAATGTTATATTATTAGTGTCTTCTTCGTCTGTTACTTCACTTTCATGTTTTTCTTCTAAGTAATTTTCATTTAATTTATTTGTAACATCATTAGATGATTCAAAACTATTTGGTAAATCATCTTCATCAAATTCGGAATAATCATTTTCATCAACAACAACATCACAAATATCAACCATTTCAATTTTTAAAGATTTTTGCAAGGTTTTCTTTAATGGCATATATTGTTTTGTAAATGCTTTTTCATAATCATTTAGTGCTTTTTCGCTACAACCAACTGAAATTAAGTCCTGTTTAAATGTCATAAAGTCAACAATTTTTTTGGCAACTTCTTCCATGTTTTCAATTAACTTCTTAAACTTTTCTTGTTTTCCAAGTTTTTCTGCAAACAATTCATCAATCTTTTGATTGCACATTTCAACATTTTTGTTAACATTACCATAGTTGCTTGAAAGTGGTTTGTCTTCAACAACTTCAAAATTGCCTTTAACTTCCAAATTTTCGTTTAAATAGTTAATAACATATTCTAAAATCCTTGAATTTTGACTGCCTAAAATAATTACTTCATGCCCTTCTTCGCATTTAACTAATTCATCATTAAATAAATCATACAAAGAAAGCACTGGCTCTTTTAAAGATTCATTTTGTAAATTAGTTAAGCTATTAATAAGTTTGGTTTTGGTATTATAATAATTTTCTAATTCTTGTTTTTCTTCTTTTTCAAAGTTGTTATATGCTTCAACAACCCCTTGCCAATCATTAAAAAACTTTCTAAGGCTTTTGACCATAACAATTTTATCATGGTATTCCCCGTTTAATTGGCTATTTGAAAAACTATCAAAAGTTTTAATTGCAGAGTTCATTTCCAAAAAATTAGCATAAACTTGTTCAACATCTGCTTTTATTTTTTTATTTTCAAAATCAGCAATACTTAAAAGTCTTTCTTCATTTTTTAATAAATCTAAAATATTCATAATTTTCTCCCATAATTTTACAATTATATTTTATATTTACCAAAAAACTTAGTCAAATATTTTTAAAAAATATTAATTAATTACAAAAATAAAAAAGGCAATTGCCTTTTTTAAACTTTGCGTTATTTACTTGTTATTACTTTGTTTTCCAATTCTTCATCTAAAACAATGGGATCTGTGTGTTCTAGTTTTTTATATATATTAATCAATTTATATCTATTATATCTTAAAGCAATTGTTGGCATAATGTTAAGTACAACATTTACAACACCAATTGGAATTCCAAAGCAATAAACATAATCTAATGGCAAAATAAATATTACTAAAAATCCAAATATTGCAGAAATATTATGTCCAATTTCGCCATAGCAACTTTCTTGTAAGTACTTAAAAATATATTCTTTATTTTTTGGTTGTTCAATTTTTTTTTCTAAAATTACAAAGAAAGCCCAAATCCGGCAAATAATTTTTAAAATACTTAACGCCTAATTTTTCATAAAACAATTTTTCTTTTTTTGAAACTAAAAATATCTTCAAAAAAGGATTAACACATTTTTTAGGAAGCCTATGCGCCAAAAATGCTATTATGCCATCAATGACAATTACTCCAATTAAACTTATTGTTACAGCAAAAAAAACATATCCTCCATTAAAACCAAAAAATGGAACAGAAAATAAAATATTTAAGCTTATTAAAATTGCAACACAAAACAAAATTGTTAATAAATAAAGTATCATTTAAATCTTTCAACCTTTAACTTTCGTATACTAATTTTTGATTATAAATTTTTTCGTACATATTTTTACATAATTCAAAATTTTCATCTCTCATCTTATTTGATGATTCTTTTTCAGTCATATTTTTGTTGGGAAAAATTAATGGCATAATATGAACATAATATTCTTGAACAAAAAAACCATCATCGCCAATTATATTACTATCCTTTAATGTTATAAAACAAGGAATTATTGGAACATTGCTTCTATATGCAAACCTAAAAGCACCAATTTTAAATGGCCTTGGCTTTCTATAATTCCACCACATACCTTGTTCAGGGTAAATTAAAATAAGTTTGTTTTGTTTTAATAAAGTGTCAATCGCTTTCAAACAATTTAACATTGTTTGTTTATTTTCACTTAGTGGCAAAGTGTTTCCGTGTCGCATAAAAAATCCAAGTTTCCCCGGCAATGAATAGTTACCTTCTCTAATAACTTTATAAAGCGTAAATTTTTTAAAATATTTCTTTAATGCCAAATAAACAGCATAGTTGTCAAACGCATTAAAATGATTGCAAGTAACAATTGCCCCACCACTAAAATTTTTTAAATTTTCAATACCATCAACTCCACCAAAAATTACTTTTTTGTTTTTTAACCAGCCATCAAACAATTTTTTTCCACCATAGTTAGCAATTTTTGTTTTAATTTTACTAGATAATTTTTTATTTAAATAGTCAACATCTTTTGGTTCTAAAATTTTGCCAGGTGGATCATTTTCAACATCTAAATCAAACAATTTCTCTTTTTCGAATTGTTTAATTTTTTCTAACACTTCAAGCCTATCTTTTGCTTTCTTAATTTCACCCATAACAAACCTACTATTTTATACTACAATTTTACCTTTATTTATCAAATACTTAAATGTACAAACATTATCCGCTTGTTCTTTTGCCATACTTTTTAATCTCTCGCCACAAGCAAAATCATTTAATTTATTAATTTCACTAAAATCACTTTTAATTAAAAATATATCATTTATAACATCAGTTAAAACAGCATATTTCCAAAATTCTTCTTCATACAAAATACCATCATAATGCCATGGTTTTAATGTTAAATTATAATGAATAAGTTTAATATCTTCAGTTAAAATTTTATTGTTTTTAAAAGGCATTTTATTCCAAACATTTGGCAAGTAAAACACCCTATCTTTGCATAAAACATTTAAGTAGTCTTGGTCCTGCGCAACAGTAAATTTTATGGTTTTTAATAATTGCAAAAATTTTTCTTCAAACTTTTCATCTCTTAAAACTTTCAAATTCATAATCAAAACACCAGCATTAAAATAGCAACTTTCATTAATTCCTAAAAAATTATTTACATAGTTTATAAATTCTGGCACTGAGTTAACTGCTTCATCAACCACTGCTCCAACCATATTGTTCCCAATTTCAAACTCATAAAGTTTAGAAATGTCACCTAAAACTGTAATGTCGGAATCTAAATACAAAATTTTGTCATACTCTGGAAACATGTTTGGAATAAATAATCTATAATATGTTGCTTTAGAATAATAATCTCTAGTATGCAACTTGTCACATATATTTTTTATTTGCTCTTTTATATCATTAAACTCAATTACAAAATTATCGCTTAACACACTTTTAATATTTTTAATACTTTTATTTGTTAAACCCGTGTTTAAGATATGAATTTTGTAATTGTATTCCTTTGATGCATTTAAAACAATAGATTTTAAAGAAACACATAAAAAAGGAACATAATTTTCGTCAATCACAAAAAATATAGGAATTGTTTTTTGATTTTTTAAATTTTTCATACTTGCTCCAAAATTTTAATTTTACTTTATTATATTTTTATGTTACGCATTTAGAACAAAATAACCAAGAGAATTAAAAAACTCTTCTATAAACTTAAAATCAGTAAAATAGAGATATTCTCATTTGAAGAGATATGAAAATTTTTTAACTCTATTTAAAATAGAATTTAATATTTTTTGTATACAATTTTATTGTTATGTGATAATATATAAATGTTATGGATGAAATTAAAAAGAACTTATCAAAAAAGCTATTAGAACTAAGGCATCAAAAAAAATTGACGCAATTAGAATTAGCACAAAAACTTAATTATTCGGATAAATCAATTTCTAAATGGGAAAATGGTGATGCCGTTCCTGATATTGCTGTTTTAAAACAAATAGCAACTTTTTATGAAGTGTCAGTAGATTACTTAATTAGCGATGATACTGAAAAAAAACCAGAAAACACATTACCAAACAATTCTAACAACAAAAATAAAATCATAATCACATTGCTTGCCACATCAGTTGTTTGGATTGTTGCAACAATAATTTATGTTCAACTAAAAATTTGGGCAAAAATTAATTTTTGGATAATTTATATTTGGGCACTTCCCGTTTCGTTTATTGTATTAGTAGTTTTTAATGCCATTTGGCGAAAGAAAAAGTTTTCAATAACGTTAACATCTTTACTAGTTTGGACACTTTTATTATCAATTTATCTCCAGTTTTTAAAATATAATATTTGGGTTATATTTTTAATTGGTGCACCAATGCAAATAGCAATTATATTATGGTCACAATTAAACAAAAATAAATCTGTAAAAATTAAAAAACAATAATAAGATTTTAAATATTAAACAAAATTAAAAAAAACAAAAAACACTTTAACCTTTTTAGTTAAAGTGTTTTTTATTAATTATGCAGGCTTGCAAACTCTTTAATTTTTTGCTTAATAATATTAAACGATTTTTCATCAAAAACATAATCTTTTCTTGGTTTTACAAAGTTTTTAGAACCACGCTCTTCATCAATATATCTAGGTATAAGTTGTAAATGGTAATGATTCATAGGTCCATCACTCATGGTGCAAAGATAAACTCTTTCGCATTTATAAACTTCTTTTAAAATCAACATAAACTCTTTTGCAAAAACAATCATTTTGCAATTTAATTCGTCAGGGGCTTCACTCATGTCGTGATAATGAGTTTGTGTTGAAATCATCATGTGTCCCACTGCTCTTGGATTAGCAACAAACAAACACTCTATATCCTTATCTTCATAAAGTTTAAGATTGCTATCATCTCCAAAAACAGCACCATTATATTTTCTATTTAAACAAGTTGGGCACACACCCATATCAGTTAATTCTTTTGCAGATAATTTAATTAATTCTTCCTCTTTCAATAATAACCTTCTCCTTTATTTATTAGCATAATAATGATATCAAATATTTTTATATTTTAAAATTAAAAGTTTAATTTTTGGTTTAAAAAAATAAATATAAAAAATTTTTATTTCATTAAAAATTATTTTATGTTTAAACATTAACTAAATAATAACTTGCTTTTTAATATGATAAAAAAATTCTAATATTACTTTTTAAAATTAAATTTATTTTAATTAAAAAACAATATATATTACAAGCATAATATTCTATTAAAAAAATTTAAAAATAAAAAAACCACACTTAAAGCATGGTTTTTTAAATTACTTTTCTGCTTTTTTATTTGTTGTTTTTTTAGCAGTTGTTGTTTTAGTTGTTGTTTTCTTTGTAGCAGTTTTCTTTTCTGCTGGTTTTTCAGAAACTTCTTTTTTAGCAGATGTTTTTCTAGTTGTGGTTTTTTTAACAGGTTCTTCAACCTTTACTTCTTCCACTTTTTCTTCTACTTTTACTTCTTCTTTAACTTCTTCAACTTTACCACTTGCTTTTAGTGCAGAGTTATATGCTGATTTAAGTCTTGAAATTTTTCTAGAAGCAGTATTAACATGAATTACACCTTTTGATTTAGCAGACATAATGTCAGCTTCAACTGAAGCAAGTTTTGCTTCTGCATTTTGTAAATTACCTTCTGCTAATTCTTTTCTAAATTTTTTAATTTCAGTGCTTAAAGAAGTTTTTACTAATCTATTTTCTGCCTTTTGTCTTTTGTTTACTAAAACTCTTTTCTTTGCTGATTTAATATTTGCCACTTTAATTTCTCCTTAAATTTAACTAATTATATATAAAACCGATTGTATTCTAACATATTAAAAAAAAATAAGCAAGAATTATTTTACAAATTAGTGGAATAATTATTTTATAAAGCAATTTTATAAAAGATTTTAAAAGGTAAAAATGAAAACAGAATTAATAAGTGAAATATTTGAAAAACTAAAAATCGAAAATGCTAACGATTCTAGCATAAAAATTGTTGAAGATAAAAATTATAAATTTGGGCTTAAAAAAGAACACTTTTTTGTTCATAAAAAAGTTGATAATTTAGACGTTGGCGCATATTCAATTTTTAATTTTGAAAATGTTTTTGAAAGTGTTGAAAATCAAAAATATTTAATTGAAAAATTAAGCACGGAACTTAAAAAATTTTTATCCAAAACAAACACTAAAAAAATTTTAATTGTAGGGCTTGGCAATCGACATATAAGTGCTGATAGTTTAGGTGCAAAGGTAATAAAAAATATAATTGTAACAAGGCACATAAAAAATTTAAAAACTTTAAAAAATGTTTCTGCAATATGCCCTAGTGTTTTAGGCTTAACTGGAATTGAAAGTTATGATATAGTAAGTTCCGTCGTAAACGAAACAAAACCAACACTTGTTATTACAATCGATAGTTTGTGTGCATCAAGTGAAACAAGGCTTGGCTGTTCATTTCAAATCAACAATGCTTCAATAATTCCTGGTGGTGGTGTAAACAATAAAAGAAAAGTTTTTAATAGCAAAACCTTAAATGCAGATTTTATTTCTATTGGTGTTCCACTAGTTATATATGCAAACACATTTTGCAATTTAACAAAAAGAAGTTTAAACAATTTGGTTGTAACTCTAAAAGATATTGAAGAAGTTAGTTCAATTTCTTCCAACATAATATCATATTCATTAAATATGGCAATTCATAATTTAACTTTTAATGATGTTAAAAATTATTTAAACAAACTTTAATTTATGAAGTAATTGCCACATATTATACATTTATTGTCAAAAAACATATATTAAATGATATTATTTATACATTAATTTGCAAAAACATTTAATATCCTAATATTTATTAATTAATTGTTGTGCATATTTTTAATTATAAATATGCACATTTTAAATTTATATCATATTTGAAATTATGATTGAATTTATTGTAAAAATATGTTTTATTGTGGCATATTTTGTAGTTGTTTGTAGAAAATAAAAAAAGTTTATTGCATTTTATCATAATTTTATTGAAAAGGTAATTTTAAATGTTATAATAAATTAAATTCAAATTTAAAGGAGAAAAATATGGACGAATTAAAAAGTAAAAAAGAATATGCCTATGTTCAAATTAAACTTTATAACCACATTAACGCTCTTGATGATTTACTTAAAAAATATATAAACAATTCAAACAGTGTCTCCTACAAACAAATTTCTAATTTAAACAAAACTATAAGTAAACTTTTAGTACATAGTGAAAAATTAAAACAAAACTTAATTTATTTTGAACTTGTTGGTTAAAAAAAGAACATTTAAAAATGTTCTTTTTATTTTTTTATTTAAATTTTTAATAATTTTTAACATAACTTGCAATAGCCAATGCTCCCGGTCCAATATGGCAAGACACACTAAGCGACAATGGGTCACAATAAACAACTTCAACATTAGGAATTGCTTTTTTAATTTCATCAACAAATTCTAACGCATTTTTTTTATTATTTGTATGAGCAACTGCTAAAAACATTTTGCCACTATCAACCAATTCCTTAAACTTGCCTGACAAATCTTTTTGCATGGCTTTTATCATTGCGTTTTTTGCTTGTTTAACACTCATAACTTTTTGGTAAGCATCAAGTTTTCCACCTTGTATTTGCAAAACAGGTTTTATGTTTAGTAGTGTGCCAATTGCCGCACCTGCCGCTGTTACCCTGCCACCTTTTTTTAAATATTTTAAAGTGTCAACCATAATATAAATACTGCTATCACTTTTTGACAACTCTAAATATTCTCTAATTTCCTTTGCACTCTTTCCTTGTTTTGACATTTCCAATGCTTCAAGTACACTTGCTTTTTGTGTTACAGAAATTCTGTGATTATCAACAACTTCAACTTTGCCATTAAAATCTTTTGAAAAAGTTTTTGCAGTATTACAAGTTTCACTAAGCCCACTACTCATTGGTATGTGAACTATCTCGTCATATTTTTTAAAAAGTTCATTCCACAAATCTAATACACTTCCAATTGATGGTTGTGATGTTGAAATGTCTTCACCCTTTTTTAAAAGTTCATAAAAACTTTCTTGGTTTAAATTTATGTCTTCAAAATATGTTTCGCCTGCTATTGTAAATGGCATTGGCAAAACATAAATACCAAGTTCTTCTGCTTCACTTTGTTTTATTCCACTATTGCTATCTGTTACTATTGCTACTTTCATAATTTCCCCTATTCAAAATTAACACTAAAAAGTTTATCACAATTATTTTTACATTCAAAATGTTTTTAATACTTATTATAACAAATATAATTTTCTATTAAACATCAAGCGACTCACAAAAAACTTACATATTTAAAATTTTAAGCACAATATAGTCTATTGCATTTTCAACTGAAATATTACTTTGTTTTGTTTCATAATCAAGTTCAATAAAACTGTCTAAAATGCTTTTTAGTTGCCTTTTTGTAAACAATTTACTTTGCTCAATGGCCTTTTTAACTGCAAACTCTTTAACATTAAGCATTGTTGAAAGTTCCTTGATGTCATTATCACTTATTGCCACATAAAATAGCCTTCTAAAATGATTACTAATTGTTGGCAAAATTAATTTTATATTGTCTTTTTTATCTTTCAAGGAATTAATTATTTCAAAACATTTATCACTTTGTTTTTTTGCCAACGCCTCACTAAGTTCGTAAATTTGAAACTCAAAACTTTTTGAAACTATACCATCAACATCCTCATCTGTAATAACGTCTTTGTTTGTATAGTTTGTAAGTTTAACAATCTCATTATTTATAGCACTTAAATCATTTAAACAATAATTACAAAGTTTATTAATTGCAGATATTGTTATTTGTTTTTTGTATAAACTAAGTTCGTTAACAATTACTCCTCTTAACACATCAATAGGCAATCTATTACAATTAATTAATGTCAATTCATTTTTAATTTTTTCAAACAATTTTAAGTTGTCGCCAGCATTAATAACAAGGACAGTGCTTTTATTTGGCATTTTTAAGTATTCAATCAAGCTTTCTATATTTTTAAGTTTTGTTGTATTAATTGCATTAACATAAACAATTTTTTTGTCAGACATAACAGGCATAGTTAACATTGCTTTAACAACTTCTTCAAAGTCGATTTCATCACCATCAAATTTATACTCGTTTAGTTCAGGCAAAACCATGTTTAACGCATTATATATTAAAGAATATGCTTTATTTAAAACAAAATTATCATCACCATATATAATATATGCTGAATCTATCTCGCTTTTTAATGTTCTTTTCAATTGTACAAATTCCATTTACTTCTCCTTAAATATATGAAATAAAATATTGATTACTATCCAAATTAATTGTTTCATAATTTCCGTCATTTTGAGTAATCAAAACATTATAATTAAAAATTGTTGCTAAATCAAATGTAACATCTTTAACTGATATTAGATTTATATTATAACCCAATATATTACTAATAGTTACAAATTCATTTTTGGTTACTGAATTTCCAATGAAGTTGTTAAACCCATATCTAATGTAATTTACACCTAATATTTTACCATTGTTATAAACAAAATTGTATTTGATATTATTAATTTCAAATTGATTATTTTCAAAAATTGATATTGCATTTAAAATGTTTTCTTTAAAATATTGGTTAGGCATATAAATGTTTTTAACTTTATATTCATCAACTATTTTATTAATAAATTCAACATCTTCAATATTTTCGTAAATTATAATATTATCAATTTTATTTATTCTATAATTGATTAGCATATAATTCAATTTATTGTAATCATCACTGCTTAATCCTATTAAAGTTGTTTCACCCGAATTGTGTGTTGTTAAAACCATATTATTATTATACTGCTTAAAACAAACAATGCTATTTAATTTGTAAGTGTAAGGAATGCAATTATAAATCATTGAAGAAATAAACACAACAAACAAAAAAGCAACCAGAACCATTTTTAGTTTTGGCATTCCAACCATAAATTGTAAAACATATTGCAAACCCAAAATAGAAACAAATCCAATAACTCCTACATCAAAAACAACAATGGTGCTGAATTTTAAACTTGCAACAAAGTTTGCAATTATTTTAATAAAATGAATTAAAACATTAGGAATAACAAGCAAATATCCAACAAAACTAAATATTAAACTTAAAATTGTTAAACTAAATATGAATATGTAAGCAACACTAAAAACTGGTATAACAAAAATGTTTGTTATAACAGAAAGCAATGTTATTCTGTGAAAATAATATGCTGAGAATGGAATTAAAGCAATACTTGTTGCCGTTGAAATAGCCAAGGATTGTGAAATTTTTTTGTTAATTTTTAATTTAACCAACATATTTGTTAATGTTGGTGCAAGCGTTATTATTGCAAACACACATGCAAAGGATAATTGAAATCCACAAGAAAGCATTTGAAAAGGATTAAACACAACAATAATTAATCCAGCCAAACACAAACTAGATAGTGCATCATATCTTTTGCCAAGCATGTTTGAAAGCACCAAAACCAAAGCCATAATACTAGACCTTACAACACTTGGTGTAAAATTGCACAAAGTCATATAAAAAATTAAAATAAATGTTAGAACCAAAATGGTTGCAATTTTTTTAAATTTTAATTTTTTAAAAACAAATAATAAAATAGAAACCAAAATTCCAATATGCAAACCACTAACTGCAAGTATATGACTAATTCCTGCAATCGAAAACGCATTACTAATGTCTTCATTTAGGTCTTCTTTGTCGCCGAACAAAACAGAAAAAGCGATTTTTGCATTTTCTGTGTTCATATATTTATTAAGAATTTCATTTGTTTTTAATTTAATGCTTTCAATAAAACTTGGTTTAGATTCTTTAATTGTTAAATCTGTCAAATTTGCATTTGCAGAATATAGTGCCGAATAATTATAATAGGCATAACTTTTTATTTCATATCTATTTATTTTTCCTGTTGTTGAAACGATGTTTCCAACATCTAACCCTTCAGCATTTATAGTGTAAACATATAGTTTTAAATTACTGTTTAATTTTTTTGTTTGCCCGTTAATTATATAATTTACATTTTTTAATTCCAAAACAACATAATTGTCTTTTTGGCTTGATGTTGTTATTTTTCCACTATATGTAACTTCTTCTTGAATATCAATTATTCTATTTTCTTTTATTTTTACTGCTCCACTAAAAATTCCACCAAAAACACACATTGTTACAAAAAACAACAAACATATTTTATAAACTTTGTTTAAGTAACTAAAAAATGCGTTTGTTTTTATGTTTAAAACTCCTATTACAACACAAAATACTAAAAAAGCAATTGCTATTGTAAGTGCAATAAAAACCCCTAACCAATCATTAAAATTGGTTAAGCACATAAAATATATAACTCCGGTTATACAACCTAGAAATATTATAAATAATGGTCTAAAATTAAAAATACTTTTCATCTAATTAAAACAAGCCTGACTTATTTCGTAAAGCACATTACTATAAGTTCTTTTTGAAATAACACTAAGCAATAAACTTTCATTTTTATCAATAATATAGTAACTACCTTGTGCTATTGTGCTACTTAAATTATAAAATCTAATATCATTAATGCTAATTGTGTCGGTATCAATTTTGTCAAAGGTAATTTCGCAAAGCAAATTTTCGTTTGGATACTTTTTAACTAATGATTTTAAATTACCCAAAACTTCAAGTCCATTTTGCCAATTTTGTAGTTTCAAATAATCAACAAAATATTTATAGTTTGCAAGCATTCCACTAAATGTTGAAACTCTTGATAATGTAAATTCATTGCTAGTTACATAAAAAACTCCCCTTTTTAGTTGATTAAATGGTTCAAAATTTACACTGCTAACAATTTCCTTGTTTTGTTCTAATTCAACAGGATGAATTAAACCAATTTTATAAGTGTCGTCATATTTTTCTTCGTCAACAGCAATATTTCCATCAATCTTTTGAACAACACTAATTAATTTATAATTTTTATAATAGCCAAATGTTAAGGTACTTGCAATTTTATTAAGAAGTGGATTGTTTAAAATATTATTTTTAAATTCCCAAATATCCCAAAGCCTGAAATTATAAAAAGCATCTTTAAACCTTTGTATTTGGTCTTTTATTTCCTTTTTTAATTTTAAAATATATAAATAATAATTTTCTTCGTTAGTTGCCATATCTTTTGATATGTAATAATTGCTTTTGCTTGCATAATCTATAACTTCAACATTTAGGTTATCATTAATTCTTATTATTAAATAATTGCCATTAAAATAAATATCCCTTTTTGCTTCGCTATCTAATTTGTAATCATCAACTAAACTATCAATATAATCTTCAACACTAATTTTGTTAATTCTTGCATAAATTTTTAAAATTTTTAGCGAATTTTCATTTTGGTCTGATTTGTAACTATCCTTAACAATTTTTAAAACTTGTTGATTGTTTTTTTCTGCATACAATTCTAAAACTTTTGTTAAACTTTCAGCATCTATCATTTTAGATTTAATAATTGAAATAATTTCATTATTCAACAACTCATCACCAAATAGAATAATAAAAGCAATAACAAACACGCTTTTTGTGGTTATAATCTTTGATAAAATATAATTTTCAAACAATTTTTGTGCAACAATTTTTGCACTATTTAAGTCAACTAAATTTTTTAAATAATCTAGTTCATTAATCTTGTAAGTTTTGTCCATATTTTTTAATTCTTCAAAAATATAACTTAAACAAACTTCATCAACTCTTTCGCCATTTGAAAAATAAAGAGGATATTCATTAGGTAAGTTAGTATCAATAACACCTATCCTTTTTGTTGAAACATATTTTTTAAAATCCTCAACACTTGTAAATTCCAAATTCGTTTGAGTTAAAAAATTTGTTTTAATTTCTTGCTTAATGTTTTCGTCATCAATTTTTTTGTAATAATTTTCAATAAAATTGTTAATTTGAACATCATTTTTAAATATCTTTAATAAATCAAGTGCTTTTAATTTTTGCTCAGAATTAAAATTTGTTAAAATTTTTTCAAGAATTGGAAGTGCATTATGTTTATATTCCTTTATTAATTCTTCAACAACATTTTCATAAACAACATCATACGCAACATACTTTTCTAAAATCAAGTTTAATCCTTTGTCTGTAAAAAATTCAACATAAAGTTTTAATCCAATAAAATATTTTTCTTGGCTAGTAGATATGTAATCAAAATATTCCTTTTCGTTTTCTGCAATAAACGATTTTAAATATTCTTTGCTTGGTCGCAAATACCTATTGCATATTTCATTTGAAGTTGTTTGGTTAATATGAAATATAAAGTCCAAAACAAGTTCGTACCCAATATTTGTGTATTTAACACTTTCAATAAATCTGTCAAAATATCTTTCACTATAATCATAATTTTTGCCACTTATATAAAAAACATCACCAATGTGATTAATAAAAGTTCTATTTATTAAGTATGCCACTTCATTGTATTTTTCACATTTAAGAAAAATAGTTAAAATCACTTTTAAATAATATTTATAATCTTTTAATTGAAAAAGCATATCACTTAAATTTTCAATCACGCTTTGATTTAAGTTTGCACCCTTAACATCATCAATAAAATTACTATTTTCCAACACATCATAATTAAAATTTGATAGTGATTGTTTTAAAAGTTCCAAATCTTCATCACTTAACGCATTAAAAACATTAACAATTTCATTTTCAATAATTTCTTTTGTAATATAGTATGGCATAATTTTCTCCAAAATAAGTAAATTATATATTTATATATTTAATTAATATTAATAATACTATATCACAACTTTAAAAATTCTAAAATCAAAAATTAAATGTTATAAAATAAAACAAAAAAATTAATACTGAGAAAGTATTAATTTTTAGTTGAAATATAATACACTCCTTTATTTACAAAATTTAAAATTTCTCTTTCCCCTAAAATTTTTATAATATTTAATTTTGTATCAACAAAATAAAAATAGTAATAGTAATTTGCGTTTATAATTTTTAATAATTTTAAAAAATTTGTATTGCTACTTACAACAAAAATTTTACATTCAGCATAGTTGTTAAGTTTAAAATTTAAACTATCAATTTTTGTTAAGTAATTTACATTGTAAGGCGCAATGCTTACAACGAATAAAAATAAAGAAATAAAAAACAAAGAAAAATTTATTTTGTTTAATGATGAAACAATAAACAAACTTAAAAATAAAACACTAATTATTACACCAATTATTTGCATAATTTTGTATGCAATTTTTTTAATTTTTTCACTATTAAAAACATTTAAAAACACCTGTCCACCATCAAGTGGAAATAGTGGCATAAGATTAAAGAAACCAATATAAAAATTTGCTTCAACAAATTGATATGTGTAAGGATATGTAATAGGTTTTAACCACCAAAGTGAAATTATTAAAAGAGCAACAATTAAATTACAAAGTGGTCCAGATAGTGCAACAATTAATTCGTGTGATTTTTTTTTGTAATTTGTATTGCCTTGCAATTTTGCACCATATGGCAAAAATGACAAGTTATTTATCAAATAACCTAATCTTTTTGCCACAAAGTAATGACTATATTCATGTAAACACAATGCCACAAAATAATAACAAAATGTTGAAAGTCCACCCAAATAAATAGTAACAAATGCACATATTATATAAATTGGTGAAAAGTAAATGTTTAACTTATGCATACTTTTTCCTTGTTAATAGATAAAGGTTTATTTTCGCCATTTACTTCAATTATTAATGTAACTTTACTATTTAGTTTAACTGTTCCAATTGTTTGCCCCTGCTTTACTAATGCTCCCAAATGGACACCTAAAACATCAATATTTTTAATTATGCTAAAAGTGTTGTTTGCGTGCTTAATCTTCACACATTTTACATTATTACTTTCATAAAAAATGTCACTTACAACACCATTTTCGCAAGATTTTAAAATTGGGTTTGTTCCAACTTCAAACTCTACACTTTCACTATTTAAAGTATAATTTGAATAAGACACAGGACAAATAAAATCAACATCTTCATCATCTAGCCTAATAACATTATAACCATTAGTAAAAACAATGTTTCCCATATCAAAGTAAAGTGGATTAATTGGATTTACAATATATGTTGCTGTGTTTAAAACTTGATTAATACTTGTTAAATTAATTGTTTTAAGTAAAAATATTGAACACAAACACAACGCAAACATAATTATTGTTCCATATATTTTTTTACTTTGTTTTTTATGTTTTAGTGTTTTATATATGTAAATGTTTTGTTTTAAATTTACAACTTTTAAATTATAGTATTCCATATAAATACTCCTTAAAATATTTTATGGGACAAACTATAAATTTATGCTACTTTATACAATTTAAAGTTTTAAGCCTAGTAACATCTGCTAAAATGGTTATTTTATATGTTCCAACACTGGTTACATTTATATTTAGATCTAAATCGTCACTGCTTATTTCCATATAATTTTTAAGCACATACAAAATGTCGCTTTTTAAAACATTTAATATTTTGTTTGGATTGTCCTTTTTGTCATTTATTAAAACATTTCTTAGCCTTTCTGTACAAACCGTTAATTCATTTTGCATAAAATTTACACCATCCTTTTTAAATTTCGCCTAATTGTACCAAACACACCTTTGTATTTTTTAGTACAATCATAAACCATATCTACCCCGTTATGTAACTTGTTTGCAATCATATAAAATGACTTATATGCAGGGGTGTCCATATTTACTCCCCCACCAGTTAAAAGTTGTGTTGAAATTACATCATCATCAGGGACAACTCCTAATAAATCAACTTGTAAAAAATCATTAATTGTTTCAACATTTATCATCTCCCCACTAACCATTAAATCTCCCCTAGCACGATTTACAATTAAACCAATATAATTAAAGTTGTAACTTTTTAAAAGTCCAATAACTTTGTCGGCATCTCTAACACTAGAAATATGTGGAGTTGTAACAACTATGGCTTCGGAACAAGAAGCCACAGCCCTATGGAATCCTGCATCAATTCCTGCCGGACAATCAATTAAAATATAATCAAACATATATTCAACTTCGTTTATTATTTTTGATATTTCTTGGCTACTTATTGTAAAGTTTGTGTATGTGTGGTTGCTTGGCAAAACATAAAGTGTTTGAACAAAAAAATCTTGAATTAATGCTTGTTTTGCCCTGCATTTTCCCTCAACAACATCACAAATATCATAAACAATTTTATTTTCAACACCCATAACAACATCTAAATTGTTTAAGCCCAAATCAACATCAACAAGTAACACTCTTAACCCAGACTTTGCCAATTGTGTTCCTAAATTGGCACAAAGTGTGGTTTTCCCAACACCACCTTTGCCACTTGTTACAACAATTACTCTTGACATAATTTCTCCTACCATAAAAAAATAAAACTAAAATATGGTAAAATTATTTAAAAAAAAAGTAAAGAGTAATAAATTACTAAAAATCACTCTTTACTAGAATTTCTAAAAATTTTGATATTTTTCTACATTATTTTTTTAATTGATAAAATTAGTTACATAAATTCTTTTATTAATTTTTCAAGTTTTGTAGGGTCATTAAGTAGCATTCCTGCACCATTAATTACTGAATTTTCTGGGTGAATATCAATGTATATTGGCATTTTAGTTTTAATACGCATAAATTGTTCAAGCGCCGTAACCTTGCTTAATCCCCCACAAAAATAAATTCCATTTCGGCTTATGTCTGCAATAACATCTGCATTACACATATTTAAAATTGTATTTATGCTATCAACAACTTTATTATAAAATGTAACAGTAATTGGAACTAACTCCTTGGCAGTTAAATTAATTACTTTATGTTCCAATGTGTTTGCATCAACACCATCAATTTCTAAGTGCGATTTGTCTTTTGGATGCAAAGACGACAATTCTTTTTTTGCTTGTTCAGCAACTTGATTGCTTATTATCACATTAAAATTATCTCTAACATAACTGATTATTGCATTGTCAATTCCAATTCCACCAACATTTATTGTGCAACCTTTAACAATGTTTCCATTTGAAACAACTGCAATATCTGTGTTTCCTCCTCCAATATTTACAACCATATAACTTGTTGTGTCGTAAACATCAACGTCCATTCCGGTTAATGCACAAATTGCAGATGGCAATGTTTCAGCATAACTTATGTTTAAACTATATGCTAAATGCTTATATTTAGTTCTTTCTTTTAATGTTAATCCACAAGGCACGCAAAAAATGGCTTTTACTTTGTTAAATAAGCCTTTTGAACTTACTTTATTTAAAAATTCTTTTAACAAAAGTTTTGCGTAAGTTTGATTTTCAATAACATCTTCAAAAATAGGTGCTATAACTTCTACCTTACTGTTGGTTTTGCCCATCAATTTTTTTGCTTTAAACCCAACGCCTTTTATTACATTTTTATCCCCAATGTGTTCCACTGCAATTAATGTTGGTTCATTTAACACAACGCCATAACCAACTCTATAAATAACAGTGTTACTACTTCCCATTTCAATAGCATAATTAAACATAATGTCACCTAACCTTATTAATAAATTATAACATATAAAGCCCTTTTTACATAATATTTTAAATAAAAAAAGATGCACGCATGCATCTTTTTAATTATAAAATTTCCAAATTTTTGTTAAATGCTTTTTTAAAATCGTTGCTATACATCATAGCACATTTGATTTCCAAATCAACATTTCCTTCAGTTATTGTTTTCATTATTACACTATCGCCTAAAATATCACAACTAATATCAACAATTCTTCCAAATCCTGTGATATCCAAACTTTCGGCAAGTTTTAAAATAACTGCAAGTTTTTTTACAGCGTCTAGTTGTTCTTCAGTTACTAATTCCTTATATCTAACCCAATCACTTAAATTGAAATTGTCAGCATCTCTTAAAGATGAAACAAAACCAGCCAAAACTAATTCACTATGACTAACGCCGTAAATATCACTATTAACTATAACATCAAAACTGTTCTTCTCTTTATTTGTATATGAAATCCTTAAACCGCCATCATGCAAGTAACTAGCCACTCTTAAAATTCTAACATAACTACGAGATAATTTATGCAAAACTTTAAGTTGACGGAATAAAATCATTGAAAGTTCATAAACTTGTTTTGCATTATTTGGTTTTTTGTCGTAATAATCATTAATAACTTGCAAACTATAACCAAGATTGTCGGTTATTGGTTTTTCCATTGTTAAAGGAATTGCATAATTAAATAGCAAGCCTTCTTTTAATCCTGTTTTACTAATGTAAAATTTGTCTTTGTTTATCTTGCTCAAAAATGCATTAACAATTGCAAGTCCACATGGTAAATACATACTGTCATTTGTTGTTATACCCTTAATTTTGCTTCCTTTAACAGGTTTTACAGGTTTTATAACATCATAAACTTTTGAAAAGTCAGCCTTAGACATTTCATAGTTGTGTTCAACACTTATTGGATACCTTTTTGCACGCCTTGATATTGTTCCAAGGTTTAAAAATATGTTTCCAGCACCAATAACTTCATACTCTTCTTCTAAGTTAAATGCCCAGTCTAAATCTTTAATTTGGTCCAAAATAAAGTTGGTTACTTTTTCACTAGCATCTAGCCCAGTTTCATTTTCTGTGTAAAATTTTTCTGTTAAATTGTAACTGCCGTAAGGAATAACGTATGTGTTTAAAATGTTTCTTCTGTTATAAAGCATTACTTGTGTTGAATAATTAGAAACGTTTATAATCAAACCCTTTGGTTTGTTAAATGTGTTAATAACAGCAGTATAAATGCCATTGATTTCTTCTTCACCACTAATAATTCTAAATTTATAACCACTAGTTGTAAAGATTTCGTTTAAAAATCCATTAATATTTTTTGCTTCTTTAACGATGTTTGTTGCAATTGCAATAACATCAGTAATTTCATATCTATCTAAAATTTCTTTATAAACTTTTAAAACATCAATAGTTTCTTTAATTGTGTTTGGTTTTATAACTTCTTCTGTCATTAAATTTTTTGTTAAATTAACAGGCATTTCAATTTCGTCAAATATTACAAATGAGCGATTTTTAACAACTTCTGCTAATACCAACTTAAAATTATCAGAATTAAGTTCCATTATTGCTACTCTTTCCAAAACGCACACCACTCCCATAATAATTTTTTTAATATCTTTAACACAAGCATTATAACATAAAACAATTATTTTGTATACAATTATTTTTTAATTGTTAAATAAAAAAAACTAATATTGCTATTAGTTTTTTTCTTTTTTATTTATTAATCTTGGCTAATTGCTGAAACGGGACATGTAACTTCACAAGTTCCACATTCTACACAAATTTCCTTATTGATTTGTGCTGTACCATCAACTATTTCAATAGCACCAACAGGGCAAACTGATGCACATGCACCACAGCCAATACATTTACTTTTATCAACTACCATTGTTTATATCTCCTAATTAATGTCTAGTTATTTATAACACAAATGCAAAAAAAACACAACAAAATTATAAATTTTTATGCGCATATTTTAATACATAAATTTATATCAAAAAATTGGCTTTAAATGGTGTTATTTAAAAAAATCACTAATTCCTAAAACCACTCTATATTTGCATTTGTTTTTATTCTTTTTTCCCTTTACAATGTTTAAAATTGATAAAAATAATTGTATTAGTCCAATCACAAGCAAAAATCCACCAAATAATTTTTTAAGCATTTCGCTTTCAATGTTAATGGCAAGAATGCTTCCAAACACGCTTGCAACTACACCCGTAATTATTATTGGAACTCCAATTTTAAAATTAACTAACTTGTTTTTACAATGAATTATTAAAGAAACGATTGCACAAGGCAAAAATGCAAGCAAATTAATTCCTTGTGCTAACTGTTGTTTAAATTTAAAAAATATGGTTAAAATTGGAATTAAAAGTGTGCCTCCACCCATACCCATTCCAGCAATTATTCCACTTATTATTCCTGCAACTATTAATAATATAATCAAAATAGTAACTTAACACCCCCTAAAATAATTACAAAAGCAAAAATTAATTGTAAAACTATGTTGTTAATTTTATTTAAAATTAAGGCACCAATCACTCCACCAATTACAAATCCTATTGTTATGCTTATTGCCAAATCAAATTCAATGCCCCCTTTAATCATATAAACCACAAAACTTGCTATAGACAATGGAAGCATAATAAGTATGGTTGTGGCATGTGCTTGCTTTTCTTCTAGCCCTAAAATAAGCGTTAATGTTGGCACACAAATCATACCACCACCTCCACCCCAAAAGCCATTTACAAACCCAATAAATAAACCAATGATTAGTAAAATCCAAATATTTGTTTTTTTCGGTTTTGATTGCATTACACTATTGTAATTTTTACTTTTAAAATCAACTATTTTCATATTTTTATTTTGTGAGTTTTAGTCTATTTAATACAATCCAAATAAAAATATATTAATTTTAGCAAAAATAAAAATAAAAAATTTTGTAAATTATTTAATATGAAAATGATTTTATGCCAAATTTTTAAATAAAATATTGACGACTTTTAGATTATATCTATTTATATATAAATTTAAGTGTATAATTTAGTTTGATTTAATTTTAATATTAATATATAATAATAAAGTTGAAATTTAATTTATAAGGTGAATTTAATGAGATTTTTTAACAAACTTAACAAAGTACTTGCAACAACAGCATTATCAGCAGGAATTTTAACCTCATCAATATGTGGTGTTAATTTATTAAACTCCGCAAGAAATTACACTGTTTATGCAATTCCTTATGGGGAACAAACTATTTCCAAAATAACAGACAACGATTTCCATAATTATTCAGGAACAACTTACGGCACACCATCAAATTGGTCTGTTGCAAATGGAGTTGACACTAAAAATGATGAAAGATTTGTTTCTGGAATTATGAACTTAACAAGTTCAACTGCATGGAATAGTAATTACGAAGAAAATTTTAAACTACAAGAAAATCAAAATCCAGATGATGGCTCTACTGTTGACAAGCAATTTTTATACATCAACAATTTTAGCAAGACCCCTGTAAAATATGGATATAGTAGTGAAAGTTTTGAACTTAGCAACAATTCCTTTTATAGTATTTCAGTTCAACTAAAAACTATAACTTCTAATGGGCAAAGCGCAAAAGCATCTATCTACCTAACAGGTTTAGAAGATGACGCTGTTAAAATGGAAAATATAAACACAGATGGTGCTTGGCAAAATTACACATTTTATATTGCAACAAACTCAATTATTTCAAAATCGGATTTAAAATTGGAATTGTGGTTAGGAAGTAAAATAAGTGGTAGTTATGGAGCAATGTTTGTTAATATTGTTCAAGTAAAACAATATGACGAATCAACATTTAACAGCTTACCAAGTAAAGATAGTTCCACATCAGTTTACACAAATTTAAACCAAAAAGTTAGTATTCCATTTAGCAACAACGGTTTTGAAAATTCTCTAACAGGCTGGACAGCATCTTCTGAAAACAGCAATGATAGTGAAAATCAATTTATTGGTTCAATAAAAGTAGGAACAGGTTACAATTCAAAACTTTACACAGAAAATTGGAACGCAACAAATCCATACACAATAAACACATTTAATAATGAATATGCACTTTTAATTTCAAATAAAACAGATTTAGTGTCTGGTGTTGAAAGCCCTAACATTTCAATTAAACAACACGGCCTTTACAAATTAAGTGTTTGGGCATATTCAAACTGCAACACAGGAACTGGTGCAACAATTATTGCAAAAGAAATTGGTGCAGTTGGAAGTGATTTAGCATACACAACAGTAAGTGTAAGCACAACAACATCAAGCACTGCAGTTACAAGTAATTGGGTTGAATATAGCATATATATTCAAGGAAATGCATTTAAAGATTCAACTATAAAGTTAGGTTTGTATTTAGGAATACCTGCTCTTGGTGATAAAGAAGCTACTCCAACAAGTGGATATGTTTATTTTGACGAAGTAAGAATTCAAGAACTAAGTTATGATGAATATAGTCAAGGTGTAAGCAATGCAACAAATAGCAGTGAATTAAACATTACTCCTGCTAGCACAAGCTTTATTGTTCCAAATAACAGATTTAACAAAGCACAAAATGAAGACAATTCTATAACCTATCCTCTTGCACCACAAAATTACACATCAAAAGTTGTTGATGTTAATGGAAATGATGTATCAAATGTAACCACAACAAGCGGAATTGTTAACTTAAATGCAACACATTGGGCAAATAATGTTGAAAATTATGGCAACGCAAACAATCCTGGAACTTTTGATGGCAAAGCAACATCTGACACAACCAACAATGTTTTAATGATTGGCTCAACAAACCCAATAATTAATCAAACTTACACAAGTGATAGTTTCACACTTTCTGCTAGTTCATATTATAAAGTTAGTGCTTGGGTTCAAACACAAATTTATCCAGAATATGATGGCGGTGCAAGTTTTAAACTTTTAAATGGCACAACATATATTTACAAAAAAGCAAATATTAACACACACGACACATGGCAACAAATTACATTTTATTTAAAAACAGGCAGTAGTGAAATAACTTCAACTATTGAACTTGCACTTAATAAAACAAATGGATATGCTTTCTTTGATGAAATATTTATTGAACAATACGAAAATGAAACTATTTTCAATTCAATAGTTACAAGCAGTGACAAAGTTATAGATTTAACTTACGAAACATTTGACACAGAAAACACATTTAAAGGTGCATTTGATGCATCTGTAACAAATTCAAGTGCAAAAGAAAATTTAACAAGTGGCATAACAGAAATTAATGGAAACAATGTTTTATTTATAAACAGTAATGGTTCAGATGTTTATTACACATTTTCAAGTTCAAACTACTATTCATTAACAGAAGGTAGTTACTATAAATTATCTGTTGATGTTTACACTTTAAATTTAGCACAAGAAGAAGAAAACAAAAAATATGATGATGAAGACATTGCTATTCCTTATGGCGTAACATTGCAACTAAAAAATTCTTCTGGAACATTTAACAAATATATTACAGGCATTAATACTGCCCTAGTAAATGAAGGCGAAAATAAATTTACAACCTACACTTTCTATATTTCTGCAAGTGAAAATATTGATGTTTATTTATATTTAAGTTTAGGATTTACTGATGCATTAACATGCGGACAAGTTTATTTTGACAACATTAAATTTGACAACACTTTAACTGAAGACCAATTTAATGAAGCAAAAAACAATTATGCAAACGAAAAAACTTCTTTGTTCATTAACGACACAAAAATTTCTGATGAAACAGACGGCTCAGACAATGAAACAACAACCGAATCAGAGCCTTATGAATTCCCTTGGGTTTTAACATCATCATTAATTACAGGGCTTGCAATAATAATTGCTTTGGTTGGATATTTTATTAGAAAAATTAATTTCCGTAAAGCACCTAAAATTAAAACAAATTATGATAGAAGAAAAACTCTTGATGTTGAACTAGACAAAAAAGAAAGAATTCAAATGCGTCAAAGTATGATTGAAGAATTAAAACTTCAATTACACACAATTGATGAAGAAATTGAAGAAATTAAACAAATGTTTGAAGCCAAAGAGGCGCAAATATTAATTAACGAAAAAGCAAAAAGAGAACAAATTGAAAAAGATAAACAAGCAATTATTGCTGAAAGAGAAGATGCAACAAAAGAATACAAATCAATTTTAGCATCAAATGTAACTGACAAAGAAAAACAAATTGCTGAAAGGAACTTTGCTAGATATATTGCAAAATTAAATAAACACGAAGAAAAATTGCAAAAATTGTTAGACCAAAAAGAAACTGCTTCTGCCCTATTAAAAATTAAAAGGGAACAACAACTTCAAAAATTCATTGATGCACAAATTGCAATAACAAAAGAAATTGCAAGAATTGAAGAAGAAATTGAACAAATTGCAAAAGAAGATGAACAAGTTTGGGCTGAATATAAACAAGCAAAACTAGATGCAAAAGAACGCAAAACAGCATACATTCAAGAAAAGAAACTTGAAAAAGCAGAAGCAAAAGCAAACAAAAAATCTTCAAAAATTAAGGACAATAAAAATAGCGAAGAAAAATAAATATTAAAAAAATAAAACGGTAAAAGCCGTTTTATTTTTTTTGTGTCAAATATAAAATTTAAAAATCTCATTAAATAATAAGTATTTGACCAATAAAAACCTTGTCAGTTTTTAGGTTGTTTTTATTCATTATGTAATCTTTGTTAACACCCAATTTTTCAGCAATTTTATCCATAGTGTCTAGTGGTTTTACAACATATTTTTCATTTTGATTAACAATAAACATATCCCCAACTTCAACATTATTTTTAAGATTGTACATTTTTTTTAAGTTGTTTATATCATCATCTAAATCAACTTTAACCAATAAGTCCTTATTAAAATTACAAATTAAACTAACTCCACTTTGTTTGTTTGGAACATAAACATAATTTTGATTGTTATTTACATTTAATTCCTTAATTTTTTCAACACTTTCGCCACAAATTTGGCTAATATATTTTAACCCCTTAGAATTTAAGTAATATATTTGCATTACTCACTCCTTAACCAATTTTTTAATAATATATATGCAAATTTTTTAAAAAGTATAATATATTTAAAATTTTTTTAATACAATTTATTACTAAACAATTTAGAGGTGATATTATTAAAAAGTTATTTAAGGCAGTTTTTATACTAACATTATTTTCTGTAATAAGTAGATTAATTGGTTTTTTATATAAAATATTTTTATCAAGAGTAATTTCAACAGAAAGTTTAGGGCTTTACAGCATTGTTCTTTCAATTTTTATGGTTTTTATTACTTTGGTAAGTTCCGGAATGCCTATTGCAATTTCAAAACTAACAGCATCAAACAAGGTAAACAAAAATTATATAAGCACTCACTCCCTTGTTTATGCTGGACTTAAAATTGAAATTGTATTTTCTTTAATTTTAATTTTAGTTATTATATTGTGCAAAGGTTTGCTAGTGCCAATTTTGGGCAGTGAAAGTAGTTACTTTTTACTATTAAGTTTAACACCTGCAATAATTTGTGCAGGAATTTACTCCCCTTTTAGAGGTTATTTATGGGGTGAAGAACATTACTTAAAAGTAAGTTTGGTTGAATTTTTTGAACAAATTATTAAAATTATTGTTTTGTTTGTTTTAATTAAATTAAGTTTTAACTTAGAAAACTTGTTGCCATTAGGCATTGCAATTAGCATTTCGGCAGTTTTAAGCACAGTTATTGGAATTATTTACTATTTCACAAGTGGTGGAAAACTAAGTAAAAAAGAAATAAAATATAGACCAATTATTGATAGCGCCCTACCACTTACCACAACAAGATTTTGCGGTAGTTTAATGCAACCAATAATTTCTGTTCTTTTGCCAATTCGTTTAATTTCTTTTGGATTTTCAAAATCACAAGCACTTAGTGCATTGGGTGTTGCAATGGGTATGACCTTTCCTATTTTAACTATTCCTTCCACCCTTATTGGTTCATTGTCTATGGCTTTAATTCCAGAAATTGCAAGCCTGATTAAGCAAAAAAACATAAATGCTTTACAACGACAAATTAATAGTTCAATTTTATTTACAATGTGTTGTTCGTTTTTGTGTTTTATATTTATTCTTCCTTTGGCACACCCTATTTGCGACTTACTTTTTGAAAATTACGATGCAGGAACTTATTTAATATATGCGTCGTGGATTATAATTCCAACAGGGCTAAGCGCAATTACAACTTCAATATTAAATAGTTTAGGACACGAAAAATTTACTTTTAAATATTTTATTTATAGTGCAATTTTAAGTATTTTAATAATTGTGTTTATCCCAAAATATGTTGGCGTTCACTCACTATTTATTTCAACAGGTTTAGGAATGTCTTTAATATATTTTTTAAACATAAAAAAAATAAACAAAACATTAAATATTCGCCAAGCATCATTAAAATATTTGTTAAGCTTAGCATTAATTAGTGCACCATGTTTGTTACTTTCAAAATGGTTGTACAACATTTTTGAATTAATGTATGGAACTATTTTTGGATTAATAGCAAGTGCTTCAATTACAATTGTTTGCTTTGTACTTTTACTTTTAGTTTTCAATTTACTTGATATTAACATAATAATTAAAAACATAAAATCTTCAAACAAACCTATTATTCAAAAAGAAAAACACAAAAAAGTAAAAGTTACCAAATAAAATTTAATATAAAAATTTAATATAAAAATTTAATGTGAATAAATACTCATTAATAATTTTTAAATCAAATTAACAAAATATTAAAAAAATTAAAACTCATTTTACAATGAGTTTTTTTGTATAAAAAAAATTAATAATGTAATAATTATTATATGACATACACATTAATTTTTAGAAGTATAATAATTTATTTGTTAGTCTTAATATTACTTAGGATTATGGGTAAAAGGCAATTAGGCGAAATGCAACCATTTGAACTTGTTATAATGCTAATTTTTGCAGACCTTGCAACAATTCCTATGGCAGAAACTGCCCTACCATTAATTCACGGAATAATTCCAATTTTAACACTATCAGTTATGCATTATGTTTTATCTTACCTTTCAAGAAAAAGTTTGTATATGAGAAAGTTAATTAATGGCAAACCAAAAATTATAATATCTCCAAAAGGCGTTGAGCATAGTGCCTTAAAGGAACTAAACTTAAATTTTAGTGATGTTATGGAAGGAATAAGAGGCTGTGGATATTTTAATTTGGAAGAAATTTTGTATGCAATTATGCAAACAAACGGCACAATAACAGTACTGCCTAGAAGTGAATATGCCCCACTAACAGCAATGGATTTAAAAATTGACAAAGAAAAAGCGAGTTTGCCCATAATTGTTTTTGCAGAAGGTAAAATTTTAAAGGAAAACTTGCAATTGGCAAAAATAGACACTGACTTTTTAAATAAAAAGATAGAAAGTGCTGGTTTTAAAAGATTAAAAGATATAATGCTTATTACAATTAACACCGAAGGAAAAATGTATATCCAACCAAAAGATGGTGAATTTGTAACCATTGAAACAGAATACAAGGGGGATAAAAACTGGTGAGAAGATTAATTGCCATAATAATAATTAGCATAAGTTTAATTATACTTGCCACTTTTGAAGTTGTTGCAGTAAAAAAAATCAATACAAATCTATTAAAAGATGTAATTTATCTTGAAGAAATTACTAAACAAAATGAAGATAACATTGTTAATATTTCCAATGAAATTACTCAAATTAAAGATAATTGGGACAATATTGAGCCCACACTTTGTTTAATGTTTAACCATAAAGATTTAAGCACAGTAACCGACACACTTGCATTAATACAAGCATATGTGTTTAATAATGATTATGACAATGCAGTTGCACAAGTTCATCTGCTTAAAGAATATGCAGAAAAAAATGAACATGTTATGGGGTTTAATCTACAAAATTTATTATAAAAAAAGGATACGATTTTGTATCCTTTTTTATGTTTTAAATTAATCAATATTTATAGAATTTTAATTATTGTTTTCTTCACCTTTTCCATTGCCTTTGTCTTCCAACTTTTTTTCATTTTCTTGTTTTTGTTTTAAACACATAAACTTGTACATTTCTTTATCCTGTAAAATTATGATTGTGTTAAACGAACTAAAAGTTAAAATTAAAATCATTAAACCTAAATTTGACAACAACCCAAATTCAAAGTTAAGACATAATGCAATAATTGTAAAGATAGTTGCAAAAGCAATAATAACATCACAAACAATATATAAAATTTCCAAAGAACTAAATTTTTTGTTTAAGTCAATTTTAAGTGGAGTTTTTAGTTTTTGCATTACAATTTCTTTTTCACATATTAGTTTAATAGTTTTGTTAGTTTTAACAATTAAAATTATGCAATTTGCAACATACAAAGCATTTGCTAAAATCAAAAAAACAACTAAAACAAAATTTAATGTGTCGTTAACAGCACGCATAAAAGATGCAACAAACAAAACAATGGATAATGCAAACAAAACAACAAAAATTGCCAAATAAATTGAACTCACAACCACTTTTTTGCGTAGTCCACTTACACTATACTTATCAAACACTAAGTTGTTTAATTCCATATATTCCTCATTTTATAATAATTTTTAAAATTATATCATTTTATCAAATATGGTGCAAGATATTTGCCTGTGTAACTAGACTTAACTTTAACAATTTCTTCTGGTGTTCCTTTTGCAATAATTGTTCCGCCCTCATCTCCACCTTCTGGACCTAAATCAATAATATAATCGGCAACTTTAATAACATCTAAATTGTGCTCAATAACCACAACTGTGTTTCCGTTTGCAACTATTTTATTTAAAATTTGCACCAACTTATCAACATCATACATACTAAGCCCAGTAGTTGGTTCGTCCAAAATGTAAAGTGTTTTGCCTGTGCTCCTTTTACTTAGTTCAAGTGCAAGTTTAACTCTTTGTGCTTCCCCACCACTAAGTTCTGTTGCAGGTTGACCTAGTTTTATATATCCTAATCCAACTTCAATCATAGTTTGAAGTTTGTTTTTTAACTTTGGAACATTTTCAAAAAACTTGTAAGCATCATTTACTGTCATTTCTAAAACATCATAAATGTTTTTGCCTTTGTATTTAACTTCCAAAGTTTCTCTATTGTATCTTTTACCTTGGCAAGTGTCACATTTAACATAAATATCTGGCAAAAAGAACATTTCAATTTCTTTTATTCCAGCACCACCACAATCTTCACACCTTCCACCACTTATGTTAAAACTAAATCTACCGGCAGAGTAACCTCTTTCTTTTGCATCAGGAGTTGTTGAAAACAATGTTCTAATATCATCAAAAAGTTTTGTGTATGTTGCAGGATTGCTTCTTGGTGTTCTGCCTATTGGGCTTTGGTCAATATTAATAACTTTGTCCCAAACCTCAACATTTTCAATGGATTTGTATGTTCCTTCAATTAAGCTTGAACCATTTAATTTATTACTTGCCACAGGATACAATATGTCGCTAATTAAACTACTTTTTCCACTTCCACTAACACCTGTTATAACTGTCAAAACACCAACAGGAATTTCAACATTAATATTTTTTAAATTGTTTTGCTTTGCACCTTTGATTTTAACAAAAGATTTTGGTGTTCTTCTAATGCTTGGCACTTCAATTTTCTTTTTACCACTTAAATACATTCCTGTAACACTTCTTTCACACTTGCAAACATCTTCAACACTCCCTTGAACCACAAGTTCGCCACCATTAATTCCAGCATAAGGTCCAATGTCCACAATATTGTCGGCAAGTCTAATTGTGTCTTCATCATGCTCAACAACAATAACAGTGTTTCCCAAATCTCTTAAATTTGTTAATGTTTTAAGTAGTTTGTTGTTATCTCTTTGATGCAAACCAATGCTAGGTTCATCTAAAATATATAAAACACCAGTTAACCCACTTCCAATTTGAGTTGCAAGCCTTATTCTTTGACTTTCACCACCACTCAAACTGCCTGCCATTCTGTTTAAAGTTAAGTAGCCTAACCCCACATCAATTAAAAAGTTTAATCTATTTTTAATTTCTTTTACAATAGGTTCAGCAACAACACTTTTTTCTTTTGAAAATTTTAAATTATTAATAAATTCCATAATTTTAACAACAGACAAATCGCAAAGTTCTGATATGTTTAACTTATTAATTCTAATAAATAGAACTTCTTTTTTTAATCTTCTTCCATGGCACTCATCACATGGAACATATTTAAACAACTTTCCTATTTCAGTTTTTGCAAATTCACTGGAGGTTTCTTTGTATCTACGCATTAAATTTGGAATTATGCCTTCAAAAGCCATTGGATGATCTTTTTTTAGCCAAGGAACATAAGTCATAATTTTTTCGCCTTTTGTTCCATACAAAATCATTTGTTTTGCTTGCTCTGGTAAATCTTTAAATGGCGTGTCAAAATCAACATTAAAATTGTTTAAAACTGCTTTATAAAACATGCCACTCATTGTTGCATCATAAGACCAGCCACTTGCACTTATTGCTCCATTAAGCAAACTTTTTTCAGGGTTTTTAACAATTTTGCTTTCATCAATATTTTGTAAAAATCCAAGTCCAGAACAATTTGGACATGCTCCAAAAGGATTGTTAAAACTAAAAATTCTAGGCACAATTGCATCAATGCTATAACCACAGATTGCACAAGCATTTTTTATTGAGTACAACTCAATTTCTCCATTGCATTCAATTTCAACTTTTCCATCTGCCAATTTTAATGCTGTTTCCAAACTTTCATTAAGTCTAGTTGTAATATCTGGTTTAATAATCAACCTATCAACAACAACGCTTATGTTATGCTTAATGTTTTTATCCAAATTAATTTCTTCATCTAATGATTTAATTTCGCCATCAATTTTTACTCTAACAAAACCTTGTTTTTGAAAATCTGCCAATTCCTTTGCAAAAGTTCCCTTTTTACCTTTAAACATAGGTGCTAAAATTATTATTTTGCTATTTTCTTCCATTGACAAAACTTTTTCAACAATCTTATCAATGCTTTGACTAGTAATTGGTTTATTACAATTTGGACAATATGGCACACCTAAATTTGCATATAGCAACCTTAAATAATCATAAATTTCGGTTATAGTTCCAACAGTACTTCTAGGATTGTTACTTGTAGTTTTTTGGTCAATGCTAATGCTTGGACTAAGTCCATCAATAGAATCCACTTCTGGTTTGCTCATTTGCCCTAAAAACATTCTTGCGTAACTAGACAAACTTTCCATATATCTTCTTTGTCCTTCGGCATAAATTGTGTCAAAAGCAAGTGTGCTTTTGCCACTTCCACTAACTCCTGTAAAAACCACAAGTTTATTTCTTGGAATAACAACATCAATATTTTTTAAATTGTTTTCCCTTGCACCTTTAACAACAATATCTCTAAGCATTTACTCTATTTCCTTTTTAAGTTCATTTATTTCATCTCTTAATTTAATTGCACTTTCAAAATCAAGCATGTCACTTGCTTGTTTCATTAGTTTTTTAAGTTCTTTAATTCTTGCATCAACACCATTTAGACCAATAACAACTTTGCTATCCTTAATCTTTTTAGTAATATTAAGCGTGTTTTGAACACCTTTAATTATGGTTTTAGGTGTAATATTGTGCTCAATATTATATTTTTGTTGAATCTCTCTACGACGGCAAGTTTCATCTATTGCCACTTTCATACTATCCGTTATTACATCTGCGTACATTATAACTCTTCCGTTGCTATTTCTAGCAGCACGGCCAATAGTTTGAATAAGTGCCCAACTGCTTCTTAAAAAACCTTCCTTGTCAGCATCAAGAATTGCAACTAGTTCAACTTCTGGAATATCAAGCCCTTCCCTAAGCAAATTTATTCCAACCAACACATCAAACTCATCACGGCGAAGTGAATTTATTATTTGAACACGCTCTAATGTGTCAATGTCGCTATGCAAATATCTTACTCGAACTTTTTTGCCTGTTAAGTATTCAGTCAAACTTTCAGCCATTTTTTTGGTTAAAGTTGTAACCAAAACTTTGCCTTTGTTTTGCGTTACAATTTGGATTTGCTGATACAAATCGTCAACTTGCCCTTCAATCTTTTTAACTTCAATAGTTGGGTCAAGCAAACCTGTTGGCCTTATGATTTGTTCAACAAGATTATCACTATTTTTAAGTTCAAATTCTCCCGGAGTTGCAGAAACAAAAAGTGCTTGATTTATTCTGCTTTCAAACTCTTCAAAATTAAGTGGTCTATTGTCAAAAGCAGCAGGAAGCCTAAACCCATATTCCACCAAACTTTGTTTTCTTGCCTTATCCCCTGCATACATACCCCTAATTTGTGGCAATGTCATATGACTTTCATCAACAAATAAAACAAAATCTTTTGGAAAATAATCAAGTAGTGTATATGGTGCTTCGCCAATATTTCTTCCGTCAAAATATCTGCTGTAATTTTCAATTCCTGAGCAGTAGCCAACTTCTTTCATCATTTCAAGGTCGTACATAACACGCTCTCTTATTCTTTGTGCTTCAATTAGTTTGCCTTTACTTTCAAAAAATTTAACTTGCTCTTCCATGTCACCTTCAATTTGCTCATATATTTTTTCAACATCATCATTTCCTATTGCATAGTGTGTTGCAGGCAAAATAAAAGCATGGTTTAAAGAATTTATTTTCCTGCCAGTTAAAACATCAATTTCGCTTATGCTTTCAATTTCATCTCCAAAAAACTCAACTCTAATTGCAATTTCATTTAAATTTGCAGGTATAATGTCCAAAACATCACCTTTGCTTCTAAAAGAACCACGAACAAAATTGATATCGTTTCTTTGATATTGCAATGTAACAAGTTTTTTAATGACATCATTTTTAGAAATTATGTCGTTCGGTCGAAGTGACAAACACATAGAAGAGTAAGTTTCGGGTGCACCTAGCCCATAAATACAACTAACTGACGCAACAACAATAACATCTCGCCTTTCAAACAAAGAGCAAGTTGCACTATGCCTCAACCTATCAATTTCATCATTAATGCTCATATCTTTTGCAATGTATGTGTCACTAGACACAATGTATGCTTCGGGCTGATAATAATCGTAATACGAAACAAAATATTCAACTCTATTTTCAGGAAAAAACTCTCTAAATTCATTGCAAAGTTGAGCAGCCAAAGTTTTATTATGAGCAATAACCAAAGTTGGCCTATTTAAGTTTTTAATTATGTTTGCCATGGTAAAAGTTTTACCGCTTCCGGTAACACCTTTTAAAGTTTGAAACCTTAATCCGTCTTTAAAGCCTTCGGTTATTTTTTCAATCGCTTCTGGTTGATCCCCTGTTGGTTTGTAAGAACTTACTAATTTAAAATCCATAAAACAATCTCTTTAACTAAATTTTAAATGATTTATTGTAATATATAAATTATGACAACTGTTTGCTTAAAATTATATATTCTGTTAATAATTATAACATATTTTAATCAAAATTAATCAATTAATATATATATTGTTTTTATAAATAATTATACAAATATAATTTAATTGCTTTATGCAATAAATTTTGATAAAATAAAAATTGAGGTAAATGTATTGGATAAATTAACAGAAAAATTGCTTAAAATAATTAATGACATTGTAAAAGATGGCAATTATAAAGTAATAGAAAATAGTGAAATTTTATCTAAAATGCCAAAAAAACATAATTTAAGTATTGACGACCTTAAAAATATGATTAAATACTTAACAGAAAGGGATTACATTGATGTTAAGTTTATAGATGACAAAAACTTATGTGTTGCTAGTTTGCCAAAAGGAAGATTGCATTTTGAAAATATTTTAAATCAAAATAAAACTACAAACGCATATAGAAAATTATTTTTAGCATCTATTTTGGTTTCAGGCATTATGGCTTTTTTAGGTGCATTTTTAGCAGTATTTTTATTCAAATAAAAGGAAAATTTTATGCTTTCAAAAAAAGAAAAATCGGTTATGAATTATATATATACAAAGTGCGAAAATCAAGAATCTGTTTTGATTAGTCCACAAGATATTGCAACAGCATGTATGGACAAATATGATTTAACAAATGTTGAAATTGAACAGATATTAAATGGTTTAGTGCTTGATAATTATATTGATGTTATAAATAGTGACAAAAAAGGCAAACTTGTTTATTGCATCACTTTAAAACAAAAAGGTGTAAGTTATAAAAGAGATAACGAACAACGCAAAAAAACAGCAGTTATGCTAATCACTAGAACTGTTCTTCTTGCAATTTTATCGTTTATTGTTGGTGTTATTTTAAAATCTATTTTTAGTTAAAACTATTAACTTTTCTTAGTTAATAGTTTTTTTAAATTGTTATTATAATAATTTACATTACTAATTAGTAATTTTAATGTGATAGAATATATTTTATATATAATACAACTTTAATTAATATTAAAATCCAATTTATTAACTAAATTTATTATTTTAAATACAAAAAAAGAGTAGAAAATTCTACTCTTTTTTACATAAGAAATTCAACAATTAATTTTTATTTCTTAATTATTTTTTATTGTTCTTTTTTGCTTTTTTAGTTGTTCCTGGGCGCATTTTTCTACCTGTTACAACAAAGTAAACAATTACACCAGCAAGTACAGCCAATGATAGAACAATTAAAATAATTCCAACAACTTCTGTAACTTTTGTTTCTTTACTTTCGTCAGCTTTGCTTTCGATATCAAATTTCTTAGTGGTTGTTTTGCCTGCTTCATCAGTTAAAGTGATATATAAAGTATAAGTTCCACTTTCACTTAATTTCCATTTATAACGATTTACATCACTTGATGAACCAAACAAGTTTTCTTGTTTTGTTCCACTAGAATTTCTTAAAACTGCAGTTACTTTCAAAGTTCCATCAGCAATGCTTGAAACATTGTCTGTACAATATTTAACAAGTTCGCTCATATTTAATTCATAAGTTGTGCCAACTTTAACACTACTTGGAATTACGCTTTCTTGAACTTCGGTTGAACCAAAGTCTAATTCAGGGTCTTCACAATCGCCAACATAAACATATTGTGCATCACTTTTTGCTTCATTACCATTGCCATCAACAGCAACATAGTAAACAGTGTGTGTTCCGTTTCCATTTGGTATAAATGAGTACATTCCACCATAAGTTGTGTGATATTCAATTACTCTTTCTTTGTATGCTTCTTCATCTTCACCATCGTTTTGTTTTACAGGTGTTTCGTCAAGCATTTCGCTATCACTAGCAAATTCGCTATATGATTTAATATATTTTGGAGTAATTGTTTTTCCATCATATCCTGTAACTTCAACACTTCTTGTTACCTTGTCTAAATCATAACTACCTGTTACTGTAAATCCAGGAATTATAACTTCTTTATTCGCAACATATTCTTGAACATAAATTGGGAATGATTTATATTCATTTTCTAAGATTGTAATAATTGGTTTTGTTAAATCTTTAACAGTAACCTTAACAATTTTTTCGTCTTCAACTTCTGTTTTTCCACTAGATGTTGTGTAACTACCTGTATATCTAATTGTGTAAACACCAGCAACTGTTGCTCTGAAACTTACATTTTTTCCATTAACTTGTGTAATTTCAGGTGTTTGAGTTCTATTTTCAAGTTCCCAATTTTCTTTATAATCTTGTTTTTCTTCATCTGTTAAACCATCTGGATACAAATCATCACTCCATGTTAATGGTTCAATAGTCCAAGAAGTTTCAATTTTTAAATCGTCAGTACTATCATCAGGAGTTACATATTCACCATTTAGATATAATCCAGCTTTTGGAGGGAAAATTTCGCTTCCTAATTGATATTCTTTGTTTTCAAAATCAGAAATGTTTGCCAAATACAATGTTGGAGTTTCACTTAAAATAACTTTTATTCCATAAGTTGCGTAAACTGCATTTCCGCCACTGTCTTTAACAACATATTTAATTTCATAATTTCCAGCATATTCAGCCAAGAAATAACCATTTTTTAATGTGATTGTTGTTTTTCCTAGTTCTGTTGAACTTGTGGTAATGCCATTATACAAATCAACTTTGCTACCATTAGGGTCTGTTACTACAATGCTTGATGTTAACACACTGCCTTCTGTGTCTTCAAATGAAACATCTGGAAGATAAACTTTTTGGCGTTGTTCAAAACTTACATTGTCTGCAACACTATTTTTGTCTGCTATTGCTTGTGCAAATTCAGTACCTGTTGATTTAATAATTGGAGCAGCACCATCAATTGTGTTAATAAGTTCAATTGTTCTTGTAACTGTTCCTTCAATTCCACTATCGTTAGTTGCAGTAGCAGTTAAAATAATCTTTTTAACTTGGCTAGCATCTGTGATTTGGTCGTTAGTTGCAACGAGGTCTGTAATGATTTCTTCAAGATTTAATTCATATTTTCCATCATCATTTGTTTTTGTGATTGCAACTTCTTCTGTTTTATTTTCAGCTCCATTGTTGTAAACAAATTGATATGTTGTTACAACTTCCATTCTTGTGTCATTTTTATCACTAGCAGTAGGTTTTGCAAAAGTTAATGTTGAATCGTTGTAAACATATTCACTAAAACTTTCCATAGAAACTTTTGGAGTGTCAGCAGTAAAATCATTTTCGTTAACAACTTTTACTGTGTAACTTAAAGTATCGCTATTTGCAGAACTTTCTGAACTGTCTGCTGCTCTAAATCTTATTGTGTAAGTTCCTGCATCTCTAAATGTGTAGTATGCAATTTCACCATTAGAAACAGTTTCTGTGTCTTCAAAGTTTTTATTAACTGTTGTGCTTGTTCCACTTTCGTTTCTAACACTTCTAGTATATGTTAGTTTTGTTCCATCAACAGCATTGTCTGTTCCAAAAATTGCAGGAATTGCAACCCTAACTTCTGTTTTTCCATTAGGAATAACAATTGTTGAAGGTATTGCATTTGAACGGCTACCTAAAAGTTCCAAAATTTCTTCTTCAGTTTCTTCCCCTGTTAATTGAACAAAGTTTTCAGTAATCTTGCCTGTGCCATCATCTGAATATCCATTTGCAATATGTGTTATATTGCCATCATTATCAACTTTGTAACTATTAACAACTTTTGGAGTTGGAGCCTCGCTATCTTTAACATCTGAAATTTCAAATGTGCTTGTTGCAGTTTCAATTTTGTTTTCAGATTCACCATCAAAGTAAGAGATTCTTGCTTGATAAGTTACGCTATAATCTCCTTCTTTTGTAGGTGTAAATTTATAATCTTCAACTTTAACTTCCTCTGGAGTTTGAAGCCTATTGCTTGCAGTTCCACGATAGTAAACTTTAACTTCAACATAAGCATTTATGCTTGCACTACCATTGTTTGTATCAACAACTGAAACTTTTGGTAATGTAATTTCGTTGCCAATTACACCAGTGGTTGGTTTTGTTGAAGAAAAACTCATAGAAAGTTTTATTTTTGAATAATCAAAATTGTCTTTTGCAATAAATCTTTGAGATTTTATTGCTTGATTAACGCCACCATCTTCATATCTATATTCAATCTCATAAACGCCTTTAACACTTGGAACATATTCATAATATTTAACACCATTTGAATCTGTTTTAATGTTTCCTTGTGTAAAAGTTGTGCTTTGGTTGTTTTCACCTGTTACTACAACTGTTAATTTACTTAAATCATTTTCAACTTCATCATCTTTAGTTAGTTCTGGAACTGGAATTCTTAAAGTTGTTCCTGTTTTAACTGTATCCAAAATAACATAAGGACTATTTGTTGGTAAATTAATAGCATAGTCACTTTTTTTTTTTTTTATTTTCATTGTGTCGGTAGTTGTTGTAACAAAACCATCTTTAACTGCCTTATATTTTAAAGTGTAAGTTCCAGAATGTGCAGGTTTAAAAACAGTTGTAACATTTTTTAAAACAGCACCATTTGGGTCAACTAATTCTTTTTCAATTTTGTAAGAGCTATCATTTACAGCAACTTGTGGTAATGTGTAATCTTCACCCACTTTACCTGTGGATTTAAAACCTGTTACAGTAATTTCTGCACCTAGCAAATTAGTATCATTAGCAGCATAAACTTTAAAATCTCTAACATTTGCAGTAACAACAGAAGTAGCAACTGACGCCATAAGAATTGGTACTATAATTTTGCTTGTTTTATTGCATTTCATTTTTGTTGAATTTCTCCTTATATACTATAATATTTTAAACAAAATAATTTTATAATAATAAAAAATCTTTGTCAACAATAATAACACTATAAAATAGTTTTTTAAATCAAAAGAATTATGTGGAAAATTAAGCATTTTGTAATTATTTTAACTCTTTTAACTTTTACACTTTAAGCATTAAGCATTTATAGATGTGGCGATTTTAAAATTAAAACAAAAATTTTTTAATTATTAGTTCTATTGTGTTTAAAATTTTCCAAAATATGTAAATTTTTTTTAAAAAACTTTTTGAATTTTTTTATGTTTTTTGCATAAAATATCAATTTTTTTAGCATGGGCTTTAAAAAATAAAAAATATAAAACTTTAACAAAATATAATTACCATTTTTTTATGTGAACAAAAAAATAAATGCCTTAAAAAGCGTTTTTTAAGGCATTTATGTACTATAAACTTAATTAAAATTGACTTTTATTGATTATTAAAATAGTTAACTTTTGCAATCTTTAAATTACATAAAATTAAACTAAGTTGTTATTAATAGTTGTTACCACAACCACAGCCACAGCATTGTAAAATAAGTAATAATAAAATTATGTCACAGCAACAGTCATTACCACCACGGCCAAAATTTCCACAGCCACAAAGTAATAATAATAAGATTAAGCAATAGCAATTATTGTTTCCCATGTCGTGTCCACAACCGCCGTTATTATTTCCAAAAAACATTTTCGGGCTTCCTCCTGATTAATTTATATTTAAAGTAAATTGCAAATTTTGTATGTAAAAAATTAATTTAGTCTAATTTACAACTTGCTTGTATACTTCATATTACTCATTTAATTTTAAAAGTGTTACAAAAAAGACAAAAATTTTTTTGCCTTTTTGTAAGTTTCAATTTATTAAATTTTAAGTTCAATCACTAAAAGAAAAAATGTTTTTATTTTTTATGCTTATAAGTATTACTTTTTAATTTTTGTTAAACAAAACTTTACTTTAAAACATTATATTAAACATATTGTAAAAGTTTGTTTTTTAAATTTTCAATTCCCTTGCCTGTTTTTGCAGATATATAAATTGCATCATTTTCTTTTTCAATTTCTTCATCTAATTTATCAATTTTGTTATAAACCAAAATAACAGGGCTTTCAACTTTTAATTTTTTTAACAAATCTTCAACAATTTTTTGTTGCTTCAAATAATTTTTGTTGCTTATATCAACAACATGTATCAAAACATCTGCATAAATTGTTTCTTCCAAAGTGCTATTAAATGCCTCTATAAATTCGTGTGGAAGTTTGTTAATAAATCCAACAGTGTCGGTTAAAAGAATTTCTTTGCCGGGTTTTAGCCATAAATTTCTGGTTGTTGTGTCAAGTGTTGCAAACAACTCATCTTTTTCATAAACATTTGCTTTGGTTAATAAATTAAGCAATGTGCTTTTACCACTATTTGTATAGCCAACAATGGCAACTGTGGTTTTATTTTTTTGCCTATTATCACGGCTTATTTGCCTTTGAGTTTTAACCTTTTTAAGTTCCTTTTCAATTTTTATAATATTTTTTTCAACAATTCTGCGGTTTAATTCAAGTTTTGTTTCGCCTGGTCCACGCATTCCAACACCACCACCAAATCTATCATGTGTGGTTGACAAAGCATTAAGCCTCGGCAAAGAAAATTTTAGTTGAGCAAGTTGAACTTGAAGTTTGCCCTCGCTAGTTCTAGCACGGCTAGCAAAAATATCCAAAATTAGCATACTTCTATCAATAACTTTAACGCCTAAAAACTCTTCAAGATTAACACATTTGCTTCCTGTTAATTCATTGTCAAATATAACTAAGTTGACGTTCATTAATTGAACTCTTTCTTTTATGTCATTAAGTTTTCCAATGCCAACTAAATACTTTCCATCAGGCTTGTCTTTCTTTTGATAAACTTTGTCCAAAACTTCAATATTTGCTGTTTTAGATAAATTTTCAAGTTCGTCTAAACTACTTAATGTGTCGTCACTTTTACTAAATTCAACACCCACTAAAATGGCTTTATTCTGCTCTTTTTCAGTGTTATGCATAGTATTATAGTTTTTGATGTATTCTTTGTTGTACTCATCAATTTTTTCCAAACAGCCATATTTGTTTATATATCCAGCATAAGGCACTTTAACAATTTCAACATCGTTGTTGTAAATATATCCAACCTCGGCATTTGTTAAGCCCCTATCATCAACGCCAATGGCACACAAACAATCAAAGTTGCAGTTAAGCAATGCCCTTTTATCCATATTAGAAAGTTTACCATTGCCATTTGGATGCGTGTGAATTACTCTTATTCCATTAAACCTATTTTTAACTAATTCATCAACAGAAAAATTAACCTTGTCATTTTCGCCAACAACAAGATTTTTTAATTCATTTTTTCTGGTTAAAAAAACTGCACATTCAAGTTTTGTTGCTTTTGTTACATCAACCATTGCTTGCAATAGTTCTAAATCAATAAAATCACTTTTGTTAAAAGTTTTGTTTTCAAATTCTTGCAGTTTTATTTTAAATTCTTTTTTTAGACTTTCATCAAGTTTTATCATAACAACTCCACTGAAATATCATTTACACCTTTTACTCTGTCAAACAAGTTTGAAGGCTCATCTAAACTTAACTCTATGCTTAAAGTGTGTATGTTTGAATACACTTGTTTGATTCTAGTATTAAGTGCAAGCAAAAAAACACTATCTTCTTCAATAAAATTTTCAAATCCTTTTTCAAACTCTTTTATGCTTAAATCACAATAATCAATTAATGTATTATATAAAGTGTCATCAAAGTCATAATTATTTAAAAATTTTAAACTCACATCATCATTTTTTAATTCAACCAAATTGTAAAACAAATAATTTCCGCTATTTTTATATGTGTAATTTTTGTAATTTACAAAATTTTGATAAGCATAATCAAATGCTTTTTCAAGTTTGTCATTTTTTATTAACGACAAAATATATCTATTTTTTAAATAATTGTCTTCATTAAGCAAAGCACTTTTTGTTAAATTTGTAGCCTCTATTTTTAAATTGTTTTCATTTATATAATCAATAAATTCGGAATATTTTTGATGATTTTCAAGTTTTTCATAATATTTTTCAACATTATTGTAATTTTTTAAATTGTAACTATTTACAACAACTTTATATAAGGAATTAATATTATTATTTTTTTCATAATCTTTAATGTAAAAGCTTGTTTCCAATTTATTAAAGCCCAAATCGCCACAAACTTTAGCCATTGAAATTGGCGAAAAACAACTTAACAACACAAAAAAAATTATTGTTAAAGTTAACAAACCACAAAATGTTATTAAACACCAATTAATTATTAATTTTTTATTATCCATAAATATCAATCCTTAATTAGTTAATTATAACAAATTTTTTTTCTTTTAACAAATATTTATACCACACATTGCCCTAAAAAAGGCTGTATTTCTACAACCTTTAAGAAAATATGTTTATAAATTGTCAAAATTAACAGCCAAAATTTCTCCAGACACAGGGTTAACAATTCCACTAACCACTTTCCCCTGCCTTCCAATTACTCTAATTAAAAAATAATAGTTACTATCAATCTGATTGTCATACATAATTTTTACATAAACTTCTGCTTTAAGTTCGTTTCCACCAATGAATTCTTTAAGTTCTTTGTAGTTTTCATTAACAAAAAGTTCAAGTGCACTTTCATAGTTATAATTAAAATTACTTGTAACATCATACAAATTAATATATTTTGTTATGTTACCCATTTTAAATGTAACTTTAATATTGTCAACATTTTCAATTATAAACCCAACATCTGCCATAAGTGAAGAATCAAAAGGATTTTGTTCCAAATTTCCACTAATAGTTTTGTTTCCATAATCTAATTTGTATGTCGCGTTGTCGGTATATTCAACATCTTTTGGCAAAACTATTGTTAAAACGCCAAATTCAACATTTTCTGTGTGATAACCATTTAACTTAAAGTCACTTTCCCTTACCCCACATGTAAGTGTAACTTCGTAACCAGATGTTTCCCCTTTAAAAAAATTATACCTTGCTTCTGATATGTTATTTTTAAAAATTTCAATATTTTTGTTTCCACAAGAAGTTAATATAAGTGTTAAACTAAGAACAAAAACTAAACTAAAAAAAATTATGTATAATCTATATTTTTTTAACTTTTTCATATATCCACCAATATATTTTATTTGTTAAATTTAAAAATTATGATTAAGTCAATGAATAAAAAAAGAAAAAACACATTAAAATGCCATTAATGTGTTTTTTAATAATTTTTTAACTTCCGTTAAATTACATTTGTGTAGAATCTTTGTCTTCAACATCAAAATTTTCTTCTTTAGAATCTATTTCAAAATTATTAATTTCTTTAGAGTCTTTAACTAAATTTTCTTTGTTATTAACTTCCTTTTCTTTATTAAAATCAATTTTTAGATCTTTGTCTTTTTCTTGTGATTCAAAAATTTTTGCTTTTTCAATTGCTTTTAAAATCATTTTGTCAACATCAACATTTACATGCTTATAAATTGGTCTTTCATTAGCAAATAAAAATTGTGCTTTTTCATACACATCGCCCATACCATCAATAAAATTGTCAACACTCATAACATATTTTAAATCAGTTGGCTTTATAGTTCCCTTGTCAATAAAATCCATCATAAGCTTAAAATGTTTACCAAATGTTGTAATCATAAATTCTTCCCTTATAAAATTATCAACATCTAGTCCGTTTTTTGACAATATTTTAAAAATTTTTTTGGATTTTCTTTCAAAGAAGAATTTTGCTAGTTCGCTATATTCTATATTTCTACTTTTATTTGTAAAATACACATCGCTTATATGTCTTTTAAATCTTGTTATATTCATAAATTAATTCACCTCGAATTATACAATATATTACCACAATTAAAAGCACTTGTCAATATGGACTAAAATTGATAAATTCTAAAACAATTTTTAATAAATTTAATAAAATTTTTTAATTAATTTTTAAAATATATAAAAATGTGTTAATATGTAATTATGAAAACTATAATATTTGTTTGCACCGGTGGAAGTTGCCGAAGCCCTATGGCTGAATCAATCTTAACCCAAAAATTAAAAGAGAATAATATAAAAAATTACCAAGTTTTATCTGCTGGACTTAATGTTGTGCCAAATTCAAAAATTGAAAAAAATGCAATAAAGGCACTTAAAGCATTAGGTTTTAAACCACCAAAACATAAATGTGTGCAGTTAACAAGTGAAATGTGCAAAAATTCATTAATTATTGCAATAAGCACGGCACATAAGGAATTTTTAAGTAACTTAAAAAATGTTATTTCTTTAAACGATTTTTACAGTGGAATTGATATCCCCGACCCATATGGCAAAAATTTAGATGCATATATTAAAACAGCAAAAATTTTGGAATTTATTTTAAGTGAAATTATTGAAAACATAAAGGAAGGTAACTTATGATAGTTTTAGCGTATGACCATAGAGCTTTTGAAATGATGCAAAAAATAAAAAAGTATTTAGAAAAAAAAGGTTTGGAATATGTGGAATTTGCAAACAAAGAATATACTAAAACCGATAGTTATAGCAAGTTTGCAAAAGAAGCAAACAAAAAAATGTTAGAAAACCCCGAATATCGTGGAATATATAGTTGTAGAACAGGTATTGGAATTAGTATGACAGCAAACAGAAGCAAAGGTATAAGAGCAGGACTATGCACAGATGTAAAAACAACATTTTTGGCTAGAAATGACGATGATATTAATGTTTTAGTTTTGCCTGTTCATTTGCCATTTGCAAAAGTTAAAAAAATGATTAACACTTTTTTAAACACTCCGTTTGAAGGTGGCAGACACATTGAAAGATTAAAAGAATTGGATTTAGATTAATATGGAACTAAAATTTGAATTAGCAAAAACATCAGATATAAACGAAATAATGCAAATTTATAAAGATGTAATTAAAAACACATTTACAACTTGGAACGATGACTACCCTGCACCAGACATAATTGAAGACGACATAATTAATAAGTCATTTTATGTTTTAAAAAACAACAAAAAAATTGTTGCAATAAGTTATCTTGGAATAAATGAAAATGAAGATGAAGACTGGAAATATAAATTGCAAAAGCCATTAGGAATAGCAAGAATTTGTGTTTCGCCAAAATATCAACACCAAGGCATAGGTACAATACTTTTAAATAATTTAATTAATCAAGCAAAAATTCTTGGTGCCGATGGTTTGCATTTTCATGTTGCAACAATAAACCCAAATGCTATTAAAATGTACTTAAAATGTGGCTTTGAAAATTGTGGGCAAGGAAAATCAAATTATGGTTTTGATTTTTATAAGTTTGAAATGAAATTTTAAATTTTTAATTTACAAGATAAAATAATTAAAAACCTTAAACTTTACATAAAAAGTTTTATTTCTACTAAATAAAAAACGACTAAAATAGTCGTTTTTTTATTACAGTAATTGTAAACACAATGTAAATTTTAATAAAAATCTATTTTTCTTGTTCTTTAACAATTTTTACAATTCTGCTTGTTCCAAGCCTACTTGCACCCAAATTTATAAAATCTATTGCATCATTAATTGAACCAATACCTCCTGCAGCCTTTATTAAAACATCTTTTCCAACATTTTTTTTCATCAATTCAACATTTTCTCTTGTTGCACCTTCTTTTGAAAATCCTGTTGATGTTTTAATGTAATCTGCCTTTGCTGTGCTTACTATTTCACACATTTTAACAATTTCTTCTTTTGTTAGTTCACAAGTTTCAATAATAACTTTTAAGATTTTATTTCCACAGGCATTTTTAATTTCCTTTATTTCATTTAAAACATAGTCGTAATTTTTGGCTTTTAGTTCGCCAATATTTATAACCATATCAATTTCATCTGCACCATTTTTTATGGCATCAATAGTTTCAAAAACTTTTGTTTCTGTTGTGTTGTATCCATTTGGGAAACCAATAACTGTGCAAATTTTAACTTTTCCACAAGAATATTCTTTTGCTCTTTTTACAAAACTTGGTGGAATACAAACTGACGCTGTTTGATATTTAATTCCATCATCAATTATGTTTTTTATATCTTCAAAAGTTGCAGTTGTTTTAAGCAATGTGTGGTCACATTTAGACAAAATTTCTTTAACTTCCATTTAAAACCCTCTACTTATTTAATTATTTATTATATTTATAGTATAACAAAACACATTAAATTTACCAATTAATCTTTATTTATTTTTTATTTCAAAATATTATAAATTAACATAACAAAATAATTTTTAACTATCAAAAAAATTTTTAAAAATATTTTTATAAAATATGTTGACTTTTGAAAATTATATGCATATAATATATGCGTAATCCTCAGTAGCTCAGTGGTGGAGCACTCGGCTGTTAACCGATAGGTCGTAGGTTCGAATCCTACCTGAGGAGCCAAATAAAGCCTAGGAGTTTATCCTAGGTTTTTTTGTTTTTTTTGAATTTGTTTTTTTATACGGATTCGAACCCTCGGTTCTCAGTCCTGTCGGACCCTTTCCGTTATCGTTGCTGTGTCCCCCCTTATCCACACTCCTTCCCAACACGACGTTCTCTCTATCTCGCGTCCCACCTGAGGAGCCAAATAAAGCC
>CALVNY010000002.1 GCA_944350085.1 uncultured Clostridia bacterium
AATCCGTTGATTGGACTTATTCCTTATAAAAACATAGTTAAAACCGACATTAATTATGAATCATTTAATTTATCTATGGCAAACAGAATAATAAATCAATTTGTAAATAGCGATTTGGAAAATGATAAAAACTCAAATTCTATCAAAGAAGAAAGTAATAACGACAACAATGTAAATGACAAAAATTCTATTAAAGACAATATTGCAAGTGATAAAGAAAATGAAGTTCAAAATGTTAATGTTGATGATTCGATAATGTAAAAACCACTTATTGTGGTTTTTTTAATAGATATTTGAAATTTTAAATAAAATCATATACAAAAATTTATATTTGAAACAGAAGAATAAATTTTTGTTTTATAACATAAATATTTTATTAATTTTATTAACACTTTACAATGTTTTTACCTTTTGTTATAATAATGTATAAAAAAAATAACTAATTTAAGGAGAATTTTATTTTGGAACCTTCCCCCGTGGCACTTATGTGTGTTAAATTTCAAACAGTAGACGCTCTGTTAATTTTAGCGTTAGTTCTTTTAATAATGTGTTCAGCATTTTTTTCTGCAAGTGAAACTGCTTTTTTAACGTCAAATGCAATTAGAATAAAAAATTATGCTAACGACAAAGTTAAAGGTGCAAGAAAAGCATTGTACATAATTGAAAATTTTGATAAAACTTTATCGACCATATTAGTTGGAAACAACCTTGTAAATATTGCATCAACTACTATTTGTGCATATTTGTTTGGTAAGTTTATATTTAATCCAACACTTGCAAATGTTTTGAATACTGTTATAATGACAATTGTTATTTTAATTTTTGGCGAAATTATGCCAAAATCGTTTGCAAAAATTAATCCAGAAAAGTTTGCTTTAAGATTTAGTGGATTGCTTTATGTTATTATAAAATTATTTACTCCAATTGTGTTTTTGTTTTATAAAATGCAACAATTGCTTAAAAAGAATGTTAAAATTGAAGAAAATCCAACAGTTACGGAAGATGAACTTGAAAGCATAATTGATACAATGGAAGATGAAGGTGTAATATCTAGTTACAATGCAGACATTATACAATCAGGAATTGATATTTCTGACACAGTTGTAACTGATATTATGACGCCAAGAGTTGATATTGTAGCTATTAGTGTTGATGAAGATTTTGCTGAAATTAAAAAAGTAATTACTGAGTGCAACCATTCAAGAATACCAGTTTATGAAGATAATATTGACCATATTGTTGGTATTTTAAATCAAAAAGATTTGTTTAATTTGTTAATTAAAAACAATTTTAATGAAAGTAAAGTTGACATAAAAAAAATAATGCGTAAACCACTTTTTGTTAACGAAACTTTGTCTGTTGATGAGTTAATACACGAAATTCAAAAAAACAAAATGCAATTAGCAGTTATTCTTGATGAATATGGTGGAACAAGTGGAATTGCAACAATGGAAGACGCTGTTGAGGAAATTGTTGGTGAAATTTATGATGAACATGACTCAGATGAACTTCCAGAAATTGTAAAATTAGGAAAAGATACTTATGATCTAGACCCAGAAATGTATCTTGAAGATTTATTTGAAGAACTTGAAATTGAACATTATCCAGATTCTCAGGCTTCATCACTTGGAAGATTTTTATATGAACTTAGTGATAACTTACCAAAGCAGGGTGATGTTATTGAATACGACACAGTAGATGATGTTTTTGATAAAAAGATTAATGACTATGTTATGAAAAACATTACTATGAAATTTACTTTAACCGATGTTGAAGATAATAGAATTAGGCGTGTAAAGTTGGAAGTTAAAAGAACAGAACAAAACGCAGAAAGAAAACTTGAAAAAAGTAAATTAGAAGATAAAAAAGAAGAAAAGCAAGAAAAATCAGAAAACGAAATTAAAGATAATAAAGAAGAAAATGCCGAAAAATTAGATAAAAAAGACTAAGAAAAAGCAACACAATCTGTGTTGTTTTTTTATTTTCTATTATTGCATTTTTAGAATAACAAAATAATGCAAAACTTAATTGTTTGTTTTATTAAAATGTGGATTAAATTATAGATTATAAGTTTTAATAAACCCTTAAAAAATAAAAACATATAATTAAATTTTTTAAAACAACAAAATTATTTTGTGTTTTTTTGTAAAAAATTTTATATAGCACTTTTATTTTTATAATTTGTGTGCTATAATTCTTTTTGTTATTTTTAGGAGAAATCATGGAAAATTCAAAAATTAGAAACATTGCAATAATTGCCCATGTTGACCATGGCAAAACAAGTTTGGTTAATGAATTACTTAAACAAGGTGGAGTTTTTAGAGATAATCAAGAAGTTCAAGATAGGGTTATGGATAGTAATGACATTGAAAGAGAAAGAGGAATTACTATCTTTTCAAAAAATGCTTCTTTTATGTACAAAGATGTAAAAGTTAATGTTGTTGACACTCCCGGACACGCCGATTTTGGTGGAGAAGTTGAAAGGGTTTTAAAAATGGTTGATGGCGTTTTGCTTGTTGTTGATGCGTTTGAAGGTCCAATGCCACAAACAAGATTCGTTTTACAAAAAGCATTAGAACTAGATTTAAAAGTTGTTGTTGTAATTAACAAAATTGACAGAAAAGATGCAAGATTAAACGAAGTTGGCGATGAAGTGCTAGAACTATTTTTGGAACTAGATGCAACAAGTGAACAATTAAATAGTCCTTTTATTTATTGTTCTGCAAGAAATGGTGTTGCAAGTTATAGTCCACAAGAAGTAGGGACAGATTTTACACCACTTTTTGAAACTATTATTAAACATATTCCTGCACCAAAAGGAGATTTGGACAAACCTTTTCAAATGTTAGTTTCGTCAACTGAACAAAATGATTATTTAGGAAGGCTTGCTGTTGGTAAAATTGAGCGTGGACAAGTTAAAATCAATGAAAATGTAACTGTAACAAATTATTTTAAACCAGAAAGAAAACTAACTTTTAAAGTTCAAAATATATTCCAATATCAAGGATTAAAGCGAGTTCCTTGCGAAACTGCTGTTGTTGGTGATATTGTTTGTTTGGCAGGTTGTGCAGATGTTACTATTGGTGATACTGTTAGCGACAACAACGATGTTGAAACTTTACCATTTGTTAAAATTAGTGAACCTAGTGTTGAAATGACTTTTAGTGTTAATAATAGTCCTTTTGCTGGCAAAGAAGGTAAATATTGCACAAGTCGTCATTTAAGAGATAGATTATTTAAAGAAGCAGTTAAAGATTTAAGTTTGAAAGTGTTTGAAACTGAAAGTGCTGATAGTTTTAGAGTTTTGGGCCGTGGAGAAATGCATATTTCAATTTTAATTGAAAATATGCGTAGAGATGGCTATGAATTCCAAGTTTCAATGCCAAAAGTTTTGTACAAGGAAATTGGTGGGGTAAAGGAAGAACCTATTGATAGATTTGTGGTAGATGTTCCTGAAGATTGCGTTGGAAGTATTATCAATGCGATGGGACCAAGAAAAGGTGAACTTGTTACTATAAACAATCATGGAACAAGAACAAGGCTTGAATTTTTAATTCCTGCAAGGGGTTTGTTTGGATATAAAAGCCAATTTTTAACAGACACTCGTGGTGAAGGTGTTATGAGTAGTATTTTCTATGAATATCAACCATATAAAGGAAACATTGAAAAACGAAGCATGGGTGCTTTAATTGCTTATGAAACAGGTGAAGCAATAGTTTATGGATTGTACAATTCACAAGAAAGAGGCAGATTGTTTATTGGACCTGGTGAAAAAGTTTACGGCGGAATGGTTGTTGGACAAAATCCAAAAGGCGAAGATATTGTTGTTAATGTTTGCAAAAAGAAGCAATTAACAAATATGCGTAGTGCAGCAGCAGATGAAGCATTAAGGCTAGAACCTAAAAAAGTTTTAACATTGGAAGAATGTTTGGAATTTTTAAATGATGATGAACTTTTGGAAGTTACTCCACAAAGTTTAAGAATTAGAAAAACAATTCTTGACCATACACAAAGAGGTCGTGCCGATTTTAGAAGAAAAAATGAAGGTAAAATTTAATATGAAAATTAAAGGCATTGAAAAACTCAATGCCTTTTAATATTCCAAACCAACTAAATAATCAATGCTAACATCAAAAAACTGAGCCAATAATATTAAAGAACACATTGTTGGTTCTCGAAGACCATTTTCCCACAAACTTATTAGCCCCTTACTAACTCCAATTTTTTTTGCAAGTTCAACTTGTCCAATATTTCTTTCTATTCTCAATGATTTTAATATATTTTTAAATTTATTTTCCATACTTATATTATCTTACAATTGTAAGTAATTATATTGACATCTTACAAAAGTAAGATATATAATTAATTAGGAGGATAAAAATATGATAGAAGAAATTTTAATAAAATATTTTGGTGGCAGACCTAGTTATTCAGGTGGTAGATTAGATAAAATAGGGGATTTAAGAGTTGAATATAGCGGTGGTCAAATGGTTAAAGTTGGAGAATATAGGCTAGAATATAGTGCTGGTAGGTTGTATAAAATTGGCGGTAACATAGTTGAATATAGTGGTGGGAAAATTTATAAAATTGGTGGAATTAGGGTAAATTAACACAATTTAATTATCCTTATAAATTTAATTATGAACATTAATGATAAAGATTTCTATGATTTTAAACTAAAAATTGAGTTAATAAAACAATATAAAGAGCAAAAAAATTTATTAAAAAAGAATAAAAATAATATTTTTAAAATATTAAAATTGGAAGATTTTGAAATTAGACATAGTAATTTTTTAAGTTGGTTATTGGATTTTAATAGAAATATTGATCTTGCAACAATGTTTATTAAAAGATTTTTAAAACGCTTAAAATTTGAAGATAATGATATTGAAAATTTAGTAAATAATGTAATGTTAAATCCCGAAAAAAATTATGAAGTTACTAGAGAAGAAGAAAATAAAGACTTATTAATAAAATTTTTAGATAAAAAAATCATAATTGTTATAGAAAATAAAATATATTCAACAGAAGGAATAGATCAATTAAAAAAATATTATAATGATATAAAATATGGTAAATATAAAGATTTTGAAAGTAAGTTTGTGTATTTAACAATTAATGGAGATTTGCCATTACAAGAATTTGATAGACTACACTGGCAGTCATTTTCTTATAAAGAAATTAAAGATATATTAACAGATATCACAAAAGATCATTGCTACAAAAATTTAGATGAAAATGTAAGAATGATTATTGAAGATTATATATATATTTTAGATGAAAAGACGGAAAGCACTATGGATAGAGTAAAAGAATATTTTAAATTGTACGAGAAAAATAAAGATATTATGGTTGAAATATCTAAATATGTTCCACAAATAGCAGAAAGAGCAGAAATAGAAAAAACATACTTAAAAAACAACTTCAGTTTTAATTTAGAAAGTGAAAAACAATGCATATATATTGAGTTTAAAATAAAAGAAATTGAAGATGTTATGATTAAAAATAATTTGCCAAATGATTTATTTACGGCAGTTATTTCTAATGAGCCATACAACAAATGTATGTTTATAATAGAAATGAGTAAAGATAGCGATTTTTATAAATCGTTTGTTAAAGATTTTAGAAACAATTTTGGAATTTCAGAATTAAAAGAACGTAATGGGAATTTTGTGCATTTATATTCACATACCTTTGTTGTGTCAAAAAATGAAAATGGTAGTTATAAAACGGAACAAGAATTTAAGGATAGAATAAGTATGGCGCTAAAAGAATTTTTTGAAAATAAAGATAGTGAATACTTTAAAATAATTAACTATATTAAAAATTATGATTTTAATAATATAAAATAGTTTTAAAAAGGTGTTGAAATTCAATGCCTTTTTTTATATAAAGCGTTAGTAATTAAATTTTTAAAAATAAGTAAATAATTACATAATATAAATAATAAATATATTATATAACTTGCAATAATTTGACTACTTTTAAAATAGTTTATATAATTTAATATGGTATAATGCGTCTAATTATAATCAATTTTTAATTTTGCAAAATTTTAGGAGATTATGGAACAAAATAGTAAGGCATCTATTGCTCAAATAGTTACAATTATAATACTTTCCGTACTATTAGTAGTTAGCCTAGTGCTAGGTGCTACTTTTGCTTGGTTTGCCAATCAAAATAGCGCAGATGCAACTATGACTATGGGTGGAAAGATTATAATTAGACTTGAAAATTCAGAAGCAAAAAGTGCAACATTTGTTAACAAAACCGCATTATTGCCTGGCACAAAGATTGAAAGTGATGTAAATGTGTTAATTTCTGAAAGTAACACTCCTTGTTTTTTAAGAGCAAAAATTGATATAACTGTTGAACCTAAAACAGACATAACATTGTCGGAAGGTTCAAAAAAATTAATTATTGACACTTTTAATAATGGTATTCAACAAATTATTGACGACACAGGAACTTTGTTTTTAGAGTCATCAGACCTTACGGGTGGCGAACATTATGGAAACATAATTCCAAAAGGTGCTAGATGGATTTTATATGATGGTTGGTTTTATTTGGTTTCGGTTGACCAAGATTTAACGGCAACTGCTCCAGAAGACATTCAACTGCTTAACATTTACACGGGTAATGCAAGTTTACTTTTGTCGTTTGTTAAAGGAGTATTTTACTTGCCCGGATTGGAATGGGGCAACGAACTTAAAGATTGTGACTTAACATTTGATATTACTGCACAGGCAATACAAATTTTCCAAACTAAAAAACCGGGTGAAGAAAGGCCAACTTACCATAATGAAACATTAGACGAAGCACTGGTTGTATTTGGTGAGGCTTTGGAGCCAGAAATAGTATTTTATGCTAATGGGGGAGATGGCGACTTGCCACTTTCAATACTTCCTACTGATGAATTGCCTGTTGGCAGTTTTGTAACACTTCCAACTCCAAATTTAACAAAAGATGGAAAACCATTTAAATGCTGGAACACAAGGGAAGATGGAAATGGAACAAGTTATAATGGTGGGGATGTTGTAAAACTAACCCCAGCAAAGAAAAAACTTTATGCAATTTACGAAGAATAGCAAAAGAATCCATTTTTTGCTATTCTTTATTTTTATTCGACATTGACTATATTAAATTATATTGTTATACTTTTTTGTAATGTTTAAAGGTGTTATTATGCAAAAAAGTTTATTTAATCAAATACCAGACAAATTAGATGAAATGGTGTGGGCTTATAGAAAAGTTTTAGATTTGGAAGAAAAGATTAGGGAAGAAGAAAAATATCCAAACAAATTATTGTTATTAACAGAAGCAAAAAGAAATGTAAGAATTTTAAAACAAGTTAATTTGTGGGCAGACACAAATTTAAAAGACAAACAAAATGCCTTTCATAGAAATTATGTTTCAGTAAACTATCAATATAGGGTTTATATGCAAATTATTTTTAAACAAGCAGTTAAAAATAATAATAATCTTTTTGCAAAAGCGATGTTTCAAGGCATAAACAAATGTATGGATTTTAATGGAAAAGATTTTTTGTCTGTAACACCCATTAATTATTCGATTATATGCAAAAACAAAGATTTTTTTGATTATTTAATAAATAAATCAAAACAGCACTTTGGCTTAACGCTAAATTTTGAAAATGACAAGTATGAAGAAAAATCTGCTCTTTTTAATTGTAGAACTCAACTTTACAACAATTTTAAATTTCAAACATCTCCACTATTTACTGCATTAAGTTTATTTGATAAAAATAACAATAATTGCAATTTTGCCGATTTTGTTTTGCCACTAATTGAAAATGGTGGGGTAGATTTGCCAAAAATATTGTATTTAAATGTTCCTAATATGAAAAATGTTATTGATTTTGTGAATGAATATAGGAATTGTGTTAAAGATGGTTTTGAAAATTCAAAATATAGTGATATTAAAAAAATTTATCCTGCAATTTCAAAACAACCAAATTTAAGCTTTAGTTTGGCTTATGGAATTAAAATTGAACCATTTTGTCCAAATAATTATGAACCAGAATTTGATTTTAACAATTACAATTCTTGCCAACTAATTGATTGTGAATAGAAGACATAACAGTAATGTTGTGTCTTTTTTGTTATATTAAGGAAATTAGTTGTTTAAATTTTTGTATAATTTATTATTGTAAAAACTTTTAACATAAACAATAAATAATTTTTTTTATTATACTGTTTAATTTGATGTGAATAATTATAATGATAATTATTATATAATATATAATTAATATATATATATAACATATAATCAGTCAAATTAAAATAATATAAAAAGTAAAATATAAATACCAAAATAAATAATATAAAAAAATTTAAATATAAAATAATTTTAATTTCAAATTTAATTTTTAGTTGTTGGGGTATAAATTTATATATGTTTTTTAAGTTTGAAAGGTAAATATATTTTATAAAAATTATTTTTTTAATGTTTTTAACAATAAAAATTAAAAATTTAAAAGAATTTTTGAGTAAAATTTTTAATTTTTTTTATACTTTTTGAGTAAATTTTTGTTAAAAAATATGTTTTTTTAGAAACACACGGAAGGGTGGTTTTGAAAAATAAAAAAAAGTTAAAAAAAATAAAAAAAATTTTAAAAAAAGTGTTGACACGGCATATTTATAGTGTTAAACTAACGTTGCAATCTTAAAAATGAGATTTGCAAAAAGTACATTGACAACTGCATAATTTAGTAAAGTAGAGTAAATATACCAATGATATATTTAACGATATAAAAGTAATTTTTATAGTTAAGTCTATTAAAGGTAATACGAATCACATAAACAATTTTGTTAATATGATTCAATCGATAAGTCTAATATAGAGTATCTAAGAGAGAGAATAAAAGTAAAAAGGAATCGACGAAAATACGATCAAGCGAACAAGAGCGTATGGTGGATGCCTTGGCACTAGACGCCGATGAAGGACGCGATTAACTGCGAAAAGCCACGGGGAGCCGTAAGTAGGCTACGAGCCGTGGGTGTCCGAATGCGGAAACGCACAATCACTAATCTGATTGTATCATTACATGAATACATAGTGTAATGAGGGGAACCATGGGAACTGAACCATCTAAGTACCATGAGGAAAAGAAAGTAAATTAACGATTACCTAAGTAGTGGCGAGCGAACGGGTAAGAGCCCAAACTTATTGTAGTAATACGATAAGGGTTAGGAACTGCAACAAAGTGAAATTTAGTATTGTAGCAGAACTCAGTTGGAAAACTGGACAAAATAAAGTGAAAGTCTTGTATGCGAAACAATATTACTATCATGAGCAGATTTCCAGAGTAGCACCGAGCACGAGGAATTTGGTGTGAATATGCGAGGACCATCTCGTAAGGCTAAATACGATCTAGTGACCGATAGCGAACAAGTACCGTGAGGGAAAGGTGAAAAGAACCCCGGGAGGGGAGTGAAATAGAACCTGAAACCATATGTTTACAAACGGAGGAAGCGAATAGCGACCTCGTACTTTTTGTAGAACGGGCCGGCGAGTTACGGTATGTAGCAAGGTTAAGTGATTAAGTCACGGAGCCGAAGCGAAAGCGAGTCTGAATAGGGCAATTAGTTGCATGCTGTAGACCCGAAACCTGGTGACCTATCCATGAGCAGGTTGAAGCAAGGGTAAAACCTTGTGGAGGACCGAACCCACGTCTGTTGAAACATCCGGGGATGACTTGTGGATAGCGGAGAAATTCCAATCGAACTAGGTTATAGCTGGTTCTCCTCGAAATAGCTTTAGGGCTAGCCTCTGCAACTAGATACATGGGGGTAGAGCACTGAATGAGTGAGGGGTCTTCACAGATTACCAAGCTTTATCAAACTTCGAATACCATGTTATTGATAGCAGGGAGTCAGACAGTGTGAGATAAGTTTCATTGTCGAAAGGGAAACAGCCCAGATCTACAACTAAGGTCCCAAAGTTTATGTTAAGTGGTAAAGGATGTGCAACCGCTAAAACAACCAGGATGTTGGCTTAGAAGCAGCCATTCATTAAAAGAGTGCGTAATAGCTCACTGGTCGAGTAGTAGTGCGCCGAAGATGTACGGGGCTAAAACATAACACCGAAGTTTAGGGATAGATTAAGTTCTATCGGTAGAGGAGCAATCTGTACGGGCTGAAGCCAAGTCGTAAGGCTTGGTGGACTGTACAGAAGAGAGAATGCCGGCATGAGTAGCGAGAGCAAGGCGAGAACCCTTGCCGTCGAAAGCCTAAGGTTTCCTGGGGAAGGCCAGTCCTCCCAGGGTAAGTCGGGACCTAAGCTGAGGGCGAAAGCCGTAGGTGATGGACAACTGGTAGATATTCCAGTACTACCGAATATCGATAAAGAGCTGATGCAGGGACGCAGAAGGATAGTAGAACCACGTGAATGGAAAATCGTGGCCAAATCATGAGGCTGACAAGTAGTGAAGTACGCTTGTTATAAAAGGCTAGGTGATGATGGGGAATGAAATTTAGTAATGAAGTCTATGAATTCACGCTGACGAGAAAATCTGCTAAGTAGATATTAGGTACCCGTACCGCAAACCGACACAGGTAGGCGATATGAGAAATATAAGACGAACGAGAGAACCATTGTTAAGGAACTCGGCAAATTAACCCCGTAACTTTGGGAGAAGGGGAGCCTATGGCAACATAGGTCGCAGTGAAGAGGCCCAAACGACTGTTTACCAAAAACACAGGTTTCTGCAAAAGCGCAAGCTGATGTATAGGAGCTGACGCCTGCCCGGTGCTGGAAGGTCAAGGGGAAGAGTTAGGTGGAAGAGAATATCTAAACCGAAGCTTTGAACTTAAGCCCCAGTGAACGGCGGCCGTAACTATAACGGTCCTAAGGTAGCGAAATTCCTTGTCAGGTAAGTTCTGACCCGCATGAATGGCGTAACGATTTGGGCACTGTCTCAACAATGGGCTCGGCGAAATTGAAGTATGCGTGAAGATACGTATTACCCGCTGCAGGACGGAAAGACCCCGTAGAGCTTTACTGTAGCTTGATATTGAATTTTAATTTTGGATGTACAGGATAGGTGGGAGCCTACGAAGCATCGGCGTCAGCTGATGTGGAGGCAACCTTGGGATACCACCCTTTTAAGATTGGAGTTCTAACGCTAAGCCCGTGAGCCGGGTAGCGAACAGTGTCAGGTGGGCAGTTTGACTGGGGCGGTCGCCTCCGAAAGAGTAACGGAGGCGTTCAAAGGTTCCCTCATTATGGTTGGAAACCATAAATAGAGTGTAAAGGCATAAGGGAGCTTAACTGCAACACTTACAAGTGGAGCAGGTACGAAAGTAGGACTTAGTGATCTGGTGGTAGAGTATGGAATTGCCATCACTTATCGGATAAAAGTTACCTCGGGGATAACAGGCTGATTCCTCCCAAGCGTCCACAGCGACGGGGGAGTTTGGCACCTCGATGTCGGCTCGTCACATCCTGGGGCTGAAGTTGGTCCCAAGGGTTCGGCTGTTCGCCGATTAAAGTGGTACGCGAGCTGGGTTCAGAACGTCGTGAGACAGTTTGGTCCCTATCCGCAGTGGGCGTTGGATATTTGAGAGGGCTTGCTCCTAGTACGAAAGGACCGGAGTGAACATACCTATTGTGCATCTGTTGTCACGCCAGTGGCATAGCAGGGTAGCGAAGTATGGAATGGATAAATGCTGAAAGCATCTAAGCGTGAAACCAGCCTCAAGATGAGATATCCCACAATTTTAAATTGGTAAGACCCCTTACAGACTATAAGGTTGATAGGCCAGAGGTGGAAGTGTAGTAATATATGTAGCTGACTGGTACTAATAGGTCGAGGGCTTGATCTCAAATTTTGATGATTATAAATCGTAAATTAAGTTTGATTTCTTTATTTTATTTTGGTTTACTTATTTTATTAAAATTATGTAGTTGTGAGTGTACTTGAAACATTCAACCATTACTGGTGATTTTAGCAAAGGAGACACACCTGTTCTCATACCGAACACAGAAGTTAAGACCTTTAGCGCCGAAAATACTTGCTTGGAAACGAGCCGGGAACATAGGTCATTGCCAGTTTTCCAATTAAGAGAAGTTGCAAAACTTCTCTTTTTTTGTTTTTAATTATTTGTATTATTAATATTATTATTAATGTAAATCTTATTTATGAATAATAAATTTATAATTTATTAATATTTAATTTGTAGTTTAATTTATAATTTAATTTATTATTTATTTATTATTTATTATTTATTATTTATTATTTATTATTTATTTGTTATTTGTTATTTATTATTTAATTTAATTCAATTTAATTTAATTTATTTGTTATTTATTATTAATTTATTAATTAATTTATTAATTTGTTTATTTGTTTGCATATTTGTTTGTTAGTTTGTTTACAATTTAATACTTGCATTTTAGATTTTTGATTTTTTAATAAAATTTTAACAATTTATTAAAAATATAAAATCAAACATTAATATTTTATAATTTTAATTTTTTAAGATAATTTCAATATAATTAATTATAACCAATTATTGCAACTTAAAATTATTTAATAATTAATTTTAAATTAATAATAAATTACATTAAAAAAGTTTATATAATTGTTGCTATATAAAAATTTCAAATTAATATAGAATATTACTTTAAAATATGTTATAATATTATATATGGGGAAAATAACTAAAATTTAGTGTTTTTTACATATTAAAAATTAATGTATTTTTTTAACAAATAATTATAAAAAACTTTTTAAATTCTTTGATTTTACTTGATTTTTTTAAAATTTTCACTATTGACATAAACAATCAATTAATATATAATATATTTGTTAAATATATATATTAAAAGGAAGGTAAAAATTATGAAAAAATTCCTTACAATATTATTAGTATTAATAGTAACTGTTGCTTTGGGCTTTACAATATTTTATATAGTTAGAGACAATGAAGAGATTTATTTATCTACTTCAACTCTTTATGTTTCCCAAGGTGACACTTTTGATATTGATATCAACTTTAAAAATAAAAAATCTTACACTAGTTACGAAGTTATAGTTGATAAAAGTTCAATTGTTCAATATAACGAAAGTGAAGAAAACTTTACAGCAGTTGGTGGTGGTTATACAAAAGTTCTATTTAGAACTTCAAACGTTAATTATCGTAACTTAGACTGTGTAGTTTATGTTGGTGATGGTTTGTCAAAATCCACTCCATTTTACATATCAACTGCTGAACAACTAGCACAAATTGGTAAAGTTGATGAAAATGGCGAATGTAAATATCCACTTAATGCTTATTATGCACTAAGAGACAACATTGTACTTTCTGATTTGGCAACCACAAATTTAGGTTATTGGGAACCTATTGGTTACAATCCAGAAACAGGTGAAAGCGAGGAATTTACTGGATACCTTGATGGTAGAGGATATAGCATTATTAACTTAAACTTAGATAAAAATGCATTTAACACAGAAGTTGATAATAACCAATTACAATTAACAAAACAAACATATGTTGATGCTGGATTATTTGCAAAACTAGGTTTAAATGCTGAAGTTAAAAATATTAAATTCGAAAATGCAAGCATCACTGGTGAATATAATACAGCAGGTATAGTTGCTGGTATATCAAATGGTGCTAAAATTGAAAGAATTGAAGTTAAAAATGCAACTCTTGATTTAAATAACACACTTGTTGCAGGAACAATAGTTGGTAAAATGCAATCACAACTTGTTAATAAACTTTACACAACTGCAACTGTTGATAGAGCAAGTGCTTCTGTTACATTGCTTTCTCCATCAAAAGTTTTTGGTGGATTAGTTGGTGAAAATGTAGGTGGTTATGTAATTTATTCTTATGCTGTAGGAAATGCTGAATTATATAACAACTATGCTGAAAATTTAATTTATGGTGGCATTGTTGGTAAAAACATTGTTGCAGTAAATTCAGTTGATGCATCAGAAGTAAAAATGGGTGCACATGTAAAAGATTGTTACACCAGCATTACATTATCATACGCAATTCCTGAAGATGGTGGAAACAATGTTAATAAAATTGTTGCTGGTATGATTATTGGCTTAAACAAAACAGACGAAACAACAAAAGATTATGCTGGTGAGCAAACAACTGTTTATTCAAATAAAATTGTTGGTAACTATTATAATAGTGACATAAGTCGTATTATAGTTGGAGATTCAACAACAACATATCAAGGTGTTGGTAAATATGTAAATTATGCTGATGGAAATATTTCTTATTCTGACAAAGAATATGAAGTTCAAGGAAAAACTGCAACTGAGTTAACAAAAGTTGAAACATTCAAAAGCCATATTGATGGCAATAACATAATTTTGTGGAAATTTGGCACAGTTTGGATTGAAACTTATGGTCAAATGCCAATACTTGATTATTCAGAACAGGCTGTTTCACCTGATTTGTATACTGTAAGTGACGGAATTACTGTAAAAACTGAAGATGAATTTTTGGATAAATTAGAAAATTATGACCAAACACAACCTATTGTAATTGGCAGTGATTTAGATTTTACAGGTAGAATTTGGAATGTTCTTGGAACAGAAGAAAATCCATTTAATGCAAAAATTTATGCTGATTACAAAGAAGATGCTTATGGCAATAAAGTTTATTATAGATTAAAAAATATAACAACATCTAATGCGTACAACAATAACCATGTTGATTTTGCATCATTATTTGGTTATTTAGGTAAAGATGCAGAATTGCATAATGTAATATTGGAAAATGCTTCATTTGTTAACGGTACTCACTCTGCTGGATTTGCTTATAAAAATGAAGGTTTAATTGAAGACTGTGTAATTATGAATAGCACCATCAAAGGAAAAGTTAATGCAGCAGGTATTGCAGTTATAAATGATGGAACTATTACAAAATATTCAAATAGAGTAATTCATGATTCTAACGAATTAAGCATTATTGGAGCAGGTGTAGTAGTAAACAATACAAACATAAGTGTTTCAATTACTGAAAACAATGAAACCGTTTTATCAGGCGATGTTAAAGCAAGTGGTATTGCTTGTGTAAACAATGGTAGCATTAAAGGTGCAGTTGTAATGGGCTCAACAAGTGATTATGCTATTAAAGTTGTTTCAACAGGAACAAGTGCAAGTGCAACACTTGCCGGAATTGCTGGTGAAAATAATGGAAGCATTGAAGACTCAAATATAAGTTTTGTTAAAGACAGTGATGGTATTAGAGCAGAAGGTAATTTTTATGCTCTTGTAGGTGGAATTTCTGCTGTTAATAGAGGCTCAATTAATAGTTCTTATGTTAGTGCAAACATTGTTGCTTCAACAACTAATGACAGAGTAATGGTTGCAGGGCTTGTAGTAGATTTACTTGAAAATGGAAATATTAACACTTCTGGTTACTATGGAAACGGCAAGAGAATTGAAGGCTACACTGCAGGTGGTATTGCTGGAATTTTAAATCAATCAGCAAAAAGGAAAATTGGTTTAAATGGTTGGGATGCTTTCTGGGGAAGTGCTAAACTTTCAACCACAAAAGAAGAAATGGGAAATGGTGTTTTACAATGCTTTGTTTCTGGAAACACTGTAATTAAAGGAAATAGAGTTGCGGGGCTTGTTGTTGACATTACAAATGGTGCAGTTTTAGACAGTTATGTTGGAACAGGTGTAACTCTTACAGGAATTAGCAGTTCAAGTCAAGTTGCAAACTTTGCATTAACTGTTGCTTGCAATGCTAGAAATTCAGAAAATGGAAAATTTGCTACAGGTATTATTGCATATTGTTATTCTGATGCTTCATTTAACAATCCTGGCGTAAGTTATGGTGTAAGTGGAGACAACATTTTGGAAACTCCTGCTGGCTCATATGATAAAAAATCATGTGGATTTGGTGTAAGTTTAATTGTTTCTAAATCAAAAACTTCTGGAACAAAATTCTTTGATGAAGGCTGGCCAATTTATAACTGGTTTAAAGATGGTCAAGGAAACTGCAAAACAAGTGATAGTGATATGTACACAACAAATGGTAATGACAACAAGTTTAGAGGTTTTGGTTTTGCAACAGACATTTGGACTTTTGATTACACACAATTAAATAGTGCTAAATCAGGTAAGGTTGGCCCAACTTTGGCAAATGCAATTATTGACACAACTTTACTTTTAGTTGACTAAATAAAAAAAGAAACGCTAAGTAATTATGCGTTTCTTTTTTTTGTTGTTTTAATTGAAGACAAAAAAAATAATAATAAGAATAACATAACACAATATATTTTACATATGCTGTGTATTCAATATATAAAATATAAAAATATGTTTTTTACATATAATTTAATAAATATTATAAATTTATTTATTTGTTTGTAAAATATGTTATTTCAGTTTGTAAATAAAATAAAAACAAGGTCAGTTCAACCTTGTTTTATTTATGTTTTATTAAGTTTTTAATTATTTAAGATTTAATTATGCTTCTTTTTTTGTTTCTTCTTCGTAAGCTTTCAAAACTGCTGCACTAACACTTTCTCTTGTTTCGGTGTTTAGTGGATGAGCAACATCTTTGTATTGACCATCTGGAGTTTTTCTTGAAGGCATAGAAACAAATACGCCTTTATCGCCTTCTAAAACTTTAATATCGTGAATAACAAAACATTCATCAATAGTGATAGATGCAACGGCTTTAAGTTTGCTATCTTCTTTTTTAATTAATCTTACTCTTACATCTGAAATATTCAATTTAGTATACCTCGCTTAAATTTCTTACTCACATTTTATCATTATCTAATAAAATATACAACTTTTTTAAGCAGTTTTCATATAAATTTATATGGAAAATTACAATTTTTTAAATAAAAAACATATTCATTTTATTGGAATATGTGGCGTGAGCATGAGTTCACTTGCCATGCTAACAAAAAGTTTTAACATTGAAGTGTCTGGTTCTGACCAAAATTTTGATGTAATTGTACATAAATTAAGAAAAAATAATATAAAAGTTTTTATTGGACATAATGCTAATCATATTACAGACGATTGTGATATGGTTGTTTTTTCGGGTGCTATAAAGGAAGATAATGTTGAATATCAAGTTGCAAAAGAAAAAAATATACCACTAGTTGAGCGTTCTATATTTTTGGGTGAAATGTGTAAATTGTTTAAAAATGTTGTTGCAATAGGTGGAACGCATGGAAAAACCACAACAACTGCAATGGTTTGTAATATTTTTGAATTTGCTAAATTAAATCCAACAATGCATTTAGGAGGAATTAGCAACAATTTTAATAGTAATATAAAAGTGGGTGGTAAAGATTATTTTATTACTGAAGCGTGTGAATATAGGAATAGTTTTAAATATATTTTTAGTGATGCGTGTGTTGTAACTTCTACTGACCCTGACCATTTAGATAGTTACAAAAGTTCAAATGATTTAAAGGAAGCATATCAAACATTTGCTAAACATTCAAATTTTGTTGTACTAACTCAAAATGCTAAAAACATAAACTTAAAAAATAATTATATAGTTGTTGGTAACAATGAAAATTGTGGACTTTGTGCAAAAAATTTAAAATGTGATAGTTATGGGCATTACAGTTTTGATGCGTGGTTAGATAAAAAATATTTGGCAAATTTTAAGTTAAATGTTGTTGGGGAATTTAATGTTTATAATGCACTTTGTGCAATAGCTATAGCACTTTATTATAATATTTCAATCACAACAATTTACGATGCATTAAAAGATTTTAGTGGAGTTAAAAGGAGAAATGAAAAAATAGGCTTAATTAAAGACGTACCAATAATATGCGACTATGCTCATCATCCTACTGAAATTGAGAAAACTATAATTGCAAATAAAAAAATATATAAAAATATTTTATGCGTTTTTCAACCACACACATATTCTAGAACTAAAAATTTTATGCCTCATTTTATAAGTGCATTTAAAGGAGTAAATAAATTAATTTTATATAAAACTTATCCTGCCAGAGAAGAAAAAATAAAAGGTGGAGATGCAAAAGATTTGTTCAAATTGGTTAAAATTAAATCTGACAAAAAATTTTATGCTGAAAATAAGTATCAATTAAAAAATTTAGTTTATAGTAATTTGGAAAACATTGATTGCATTTTAGTTTTAGGGGCTGGAAATATTTATAATATTGCAAAAAATGTTTTTAAATAGTTTTAAAAAATAATAAAAGGTGTTGACTATTGCTTATTAATCTTATATAATATTTAAGCATAATATTTTTGAGGTGAAAGCAATGAAGAAAGATACTCATCCTAATTATCATGAAGTTAAAGTTGTATGTGCTTGTGGCAATGAATTTACAACTCGTTCAACCATTAATGGCGACACAATAAAACTTGATATTTGTAGCAAATGTCACCCTTTATTTACAGGTAAACAAAAACTTGTAGACACTGCTGGTAGAGTAGAAAAGTTTAAACAAAAATACAACTTAAATTAGTATTTTATATCAAAAATATAGGCAATATTTTAGTTATTGCCTATTTTTTGTGAGTGGGTTATGAAAGTTATAAATATTAATCAATGTTATTTGTATTTAAACAAAAAATTTAATAAAAAAGGACTAGAATTAAGCAAACACGATTTTTATACAATGGTTTCACATTTGCTTAATGTGTCTTTTTTAAACGCAAAAATGGTTACATTAATTAATGGAAATGTTTTTAACAAATTAAAAAAATATTCCAAAAAATTAATTACAGGAATGCCTATTCAATATGTTTTAAATAGTGCAAATTTTTGTGGCTTTGATATGTATGTAGATTCATCTGTTTTGATTCCAAGGTTTGATAGTGAGGCTTTAATTCCCATTATTGTTAAAGAAGTTTTGGATAATGATAATGTGTTAGATTTATGCTCGGGTTCTGGGGCTCTTGGGATTGCAACTGTTAAATTGGCAGAAGAACAAAATAAATTTTTAAATTTAACTTGTGCAGATATAAGTGAAAAGGCTCTTAATATTTCAAAGAAAAATTGTTATAAAAATTATGTTAATGCAAAATTTGTATTAAGTGACTTATTTGACAAAATTGATGAAAAGTTTGATGTAATTATTTGTAATCCACCTTATGTAAAAAATAGTGAATATGAAGGGCTTGACAAAATGGTTAAGGATTTTGAACCAAAACTTGCGTTAGTTTCGGGAGATAGTGGGCTTGAATTTTACGAAAAAATAATCCCACAACTTAAAGACCATTTAACATATAGAGGCAAAATTTATTTTGAATATGGATTGCATCAAGAAAACGACATAAAAAAATTATTGATTAAAGATTTTAGATGTATTAAAATTATAAAAGATAATAGTGGCAATAATAGATTTATTAGTGCCGTAAAAAGGGATTAATTATGATAAGTAAATTAGAAAAAATAAATGAAAGATTTAAGGAATTGTCGCAACTTATAGTTTCAAGTGATGTTATTGCTGATAATAAACTTTATACTAAATATGTAAAAGAATATTCTGCAATTCAACCTATTGCAGAAAAGTATGAAGAATATGTTAAGGTTAGCAAAGATTTAAAAGAAAGCGAAGACCTTTTGGCTTTAGAAGAAGAACCTGAAATGCGTTCAATGATTAATGAAAATATTATGGAATGCAAAAATAAACTATCTAACTTAGATGAAGAAATCAAAATATTGTTGTTGCCAAAAGATGACAATGATGAAAAAAATATTATTATGGAAATTCGTGGTGGAGCAGGTGGCGACGAAGCAACTTTATTTGCAGCAGAACTAATGCGTATGTATATGCGCTATGCTGAAAGGCATCATTGGAAAGTTGAAATTTTAAGTTTAAACGAAACAGAAGTTGGTGGTGTTAAAGAAACAAGTTTTGTTATAAAAGGCAAGGGCGTTTATAGCAGATTAAAATACGAAAGTGGTGTTCATAGAGTTCAAAGAGTTCCAGAAACAGAAGCAAGTGGAAGAATTCACACTAGCACAGCCACTGTTGCAGTACTTCCAGAACACGAAGAAGTTGATATTGAAATTGACGAAAAAGATTTAAGGATTGATGTTTTTAGATCTAGTGGTGCAGGTGGACAACATGTTAATAAAACAGAAAGTGCTATAAGAATTACTCATATTCCAACAGGAATTGTTGTTGAGTGCCAAGATGAAAGAAGCCAACTAAAAAACAAAGAAAGAGCATTTAGCATTTTAAAGAGTAAATTGTATGATTTTTACCAAATGCAAAAAGATGAAGAATATGCTAGAAACAGGCGTAATCAAGTAGGCACAGGCGATAGGAGTGAAAGAATAAGAACTTACAATTATCCACAAGGAAGGCTTACTGACCATAGAATAAATTACACAGTTTATAATCTTCTTGCCTTTTTAGATGGCGACTTAGACGATTTGATTGATAATTTAAAAATTGCTGACCAAAAGGCAAAACTAGAAAATTCGGAAATTGAAGATTAATTAAAAACACTTGATTTCAAGTGTTTTTTTGTTTAAGGATAATTAAAATGTTCTATTGCATCTATTACAAGAACAATTGCAACTAGAATTGTTGGTTTGATTAAATAATTCTAGAACCAACAAAAGTAATATTAAAAAGTTAGTGTTTGTGTTTAAATTGCTGTCTGTTGCACTTGCAAAAATGGACAAAAGTAAAACAAAAAGAACATCTTGTGAAAAATCCATATAATTATCCCCCTTATATTACAAAATTCTTTTATATAATTTATTATGTTACAAAAATAGAATTTGTGAAAAATTGTTTTAATTACTTTAATTTACTAAAATTAATATGTTTTATTAATTTAAATTATAGGAGAATTTATGGGAAACATATTATTGTCAATTGAAAAACAAAATGATTTGTTTGAATTTATGCCAGCAAACGAAACCACTGAAAAGTTGGCAAACTTTTTTAGTGCATTTTCGGATTCCACAAGAATAAAAATTATTTCAGCACTTTGTTTAAATGAAATGTGTGTAACAGACATTTCAAAACTTTTAAATATCAATCAAACAACAGTAAGCCATCAATTAAAATTTTTAAAGCAATATGGTGCAGTAACAAGTAGGCGAGATGGAAAAGTGATTTTTTACAATATATCTTGCAATGATATCAATGAAGTTATGCTAAATGGTGTTAATTATTTGTTGGATAATGCGTAAAAAAAATTAAATTTAATGTAATTTATTTGGTTTATGATTAATATTTTTTGTTAAATAATTTAATTGAAGTAAAAAATATTTGTTGAAACTTATGAATAATTACATTTAATTCATTTTTTTATTTATGTTGCTTTAATGTATTTTACTGTGTTAAAATATATACATAATGGATAGGTTAGTTAGATTAAAAGAAAAAGCAAGCAATCTTCCTAAAACATCTGGTGTTTATATAATGAAAGATGTTGATGGAAATATTATTTATATTGGCAAAGCAAAAGTTTTAAAAAACAGAGTTAGCCAATACTTTTTTAATACCGTTAAACAAGAAAAAGTTATGGCAATGGTTAATAATGTTTGGGATTTTGATTACATTTTAACTAATAGCGAACTAGAAGCCTTAACACTTGAAAGTAATTTGATTAAGGACAACCAACCATTTTATAATATACTTTTAAAAGACGGAAAAAATCACCCATATATAAAAATTGATTTAAAAAAAGATTATCCTGTTATTGAATTAACAAGGGTTTTAAAACACGATGGTGCAAAATATTTTGGACCATATTTTGGCATAATTAATGGTAGAGAAGTGTTAAATATAATAAACACCACTTTTATGGTTAGAGATTGTAAATATAGTTTTGGAAAAGGGAAATTTTTAAAAAGACCTTGTCTAAATTACGAAATGGGGCAATGCCTAGCACCATGCGTTAATAAAGTAACAAAGGAAGAATATAGGCGAGAATTAGATAAAGTAATTGATTTTTTAAATGGAAACACAAAAGATATTAAAGAATTGCTACTTAAAAAAATGCAAACTTGTGTTGAACTAGAACAATTTGAAAAGGCCATGGTTTATCGTGATAACATTAAAATGTTAGATTATTTGGACAGCAAAGTTATTACTGAAATTAACAAAAATATTGACATTGATGTTTTTGGTTATGCATTTAACGGGTTTGACAGTGTGGTTAGTGTTTTGGTTGTTCGTGGTGGCAAAATATTAGGATTAAACAATTATTCTTTAAGTAATATTAGTGATAAATACGAAACATTAATGCAATTTATTCCAAGATACTACAACGAATTTTCAATTCCACCAAAGAATATTTATGTTGAAGAAATTGATAATGATGTTATTTCTGAATATTTAAGTGGCTTTGTTGATTACAAGGTTAATGTTGTTACTCCAATTAAAGGCACAAACAAACACTTAATTAATATGGCAAACGACAATGCAAAAGAATATTTGGAAAAAAGTTTAGACAAAATAAAAACCGAAAAAGATAAAACCGTTGGTGCACTTGAACTGTTAAAGAAAGACTTAAATTTAAAAGAAATTCCTTACCGCATTGAAGGATATGACATAAGCCATATTAGTGGAACAAACAAAGTTGCTAGCATGGTTGTGTTTGTAAATGGTGTTAAAGCAAGCAAAGAATACAGAAAGTTTGTTATAAAAACAGTTGAAGGAAACAATGATTTTGCTTGTATGAAAGAGGTTTTAACAAGAAGATTATCCAACACAACCAAAAGTTTTAGTAAACTGCCAAATCTTATTTTGATTGATGGCGGGATGGGGCAGTTAGCTTATGCCAACTCCGTTTTGCAAGATTTAGGATTTGACATTGACATCATAAGTTTAGCAAAACGAGAAGAAGAAGTTTATAAACCAAATAGCAACACACCAATAGTTTTATCTAGAAGCCATTATGGACTAAAATTGCTTCAAAAAGTTAGAGATGAAAGCCATAGGTTTGCAATAACATTTCATAGACAAAAAAGAACAAAAAGTATGCTAAAAAGTGAATTAAAAAATATTGTTGGTGTTGGAGAATCAACAATAAATAAGTTGCTTGAAAAATTTAAAAATATTGACAACATAAAACAAGCAGAAATAAGTGAATTAGTTATAAATGGAATAAACAAAAAAACTGCACAAAACATCTATAATTATTTCCATAAAAATTAACATATTATTTAGTTTTTGAATAATAATTATTACATGTTATGACTTGATTTTTAATTGTAAAAATTATTGTTTTAAGGTAAAATAAATATGTTAAGCAAAAAACAAATCTTAATTTTAAAAAAAATTGTTCATGGAAATTTAGAAACCAATGTTAGTATGAAAAATCACACTTCATTTAGAATTGGTGGAAATGCCAGTGTTGTTATTTTTCCTAGCGAAATACCAGATTTAATTGAAGCAATATTATACTTAAATAAAATAAAATGCAAGTATTATTGTTTTGGACTTGGTTCTAACTTGCTTGTTAGTGACAACAATATTTGTGATATTGTTTTAATAAAACTTGGCAGAAATTTTAACCATGTAACAGTTGATAAAAACAAAATTATTGCTTACAGTGGTGCAAGTTTAAACAGCCTTTGCATGCACGCATTAAATGCTGAACTAACAGGGCTTGAAGATGCTTTTGGAATTCCTGGAAGTATTGGTGGTGCAGTTTTAATGAACGCAGGAGCATACAATTTTGAAACAAAAAATGTAGTAAGCCGAGTTGTTGCTTTAATTAATAATAAAATACAAATTTTTACTGAATTTAATTTTTCTTATAGACATAGTATTTTTCAAGAACTTAAAAATGTTATAATTTTACAAGTTGAATTAAAATTAAACAAAGGAATCAAGGCCAATATTAAGTCCAGGATGGACGAAATTATGAATCTTAGAAAAACTACTCAGCCACTAGATTTTCCAAGTGCTGGCAGTGTTTTTAAAAGAATTAATGGCATAGTTGTAAGTTATGAAATTGACAAAATGGGGTTAAAAGGCAAAAGCATTGGTGGTGCTTTAATCAGCACAAAACATGCAGGCTTTATTGTTAACACTGGAAATGCAAAATGCCAAGATGTAAAAGATTTAATTAATTTAGTAAAAGAAAAATTTAAAAAAGAAAAAAATATTGAACTAAAAGAAGAAATAAAATATTTAGGAGGTTAATATGATTTTATTTGGTGACTATCATACTCACACAATATACACACATGGCAAAAGCACAATTGAAGAAAATGTGCTTGTTGCAATAAAAAAGGGACTAAAAGAAGTTGCAATTACAGAGCATAGTTATAAACATTTTGCTCATCCTGTTAAAAGAAAAAATATAAAAGTAATGCGTGAAGAAGTTGATAGGTTAAACAAAAAATATCCAGAGATTAAAATTTTGCTTGGATTAGAGTGCAATTTACTTGGAGTAAATGGTGAAATAGATTTAACTGATGAAGAAGAAAAAATGCTTGATTTAGTTGTTTTAGGATATCATAAAACATTTAAACCAACTTTTAAAAATTTTTTCAAATTTTTAATTCCAAACACATTTAGAATTGGACAAGCCAGCAAAAAAAGGATTGAAATTAATACAAACGCCTATATAAATGCAATGAAAAAACATAAAATTGACATACTAGCTCATTTAAAATATGCCAACTGTACAGTTGATGTTAAAAAAATTGCAGACTTTGCTGGAACACAAAACACCTATATTGAATTAAATGGAAAAAGAATAAATTTTACAGATGAAGAAATTTTAGATGTTGTAAATTCTAATGCAAAATTTATTATTGATAGTGATGCTCACATTTGTGACAAAGTTGGAGAAAATAATCACGCACTAAATATTTTAACCAGACTAAACATACCACAAGAAAAAGTTGCAAACATTGGCAAAACACCAACATTTAAAAATCATAAAGGATAAAGATATGTCATTTGCATACGAAGCAAAACAAGAAATTTTAAAAAGTAAAATTGAAGGCGATACAGATTGTATTGCTTTTCTTAGTGCAGTTATTAAATGTGCTGGTGTTATTGGGCTTGTTAAAGGCAAAAAAATTCTTGAAATTTACACAGAAGTTACAAACTTATATGAAAAAATAAATGCAATAATAAAGCAATATTATGGTGTTGAATGTGAATTAGAAGTTATTGAAGATAGTTTGTCGGACAAATTCACAAGATATAAAATAACAATTCCAGAAGAAGTTTCAAACGAAATTTTAAATGACACTGGAATTATGAAATATCAAGACGACATTTTGCAAGTGAATAACGGAATAGATGAGTATGTAATAAACGAAGATTCTGCTAAAATTGCTTACATAAAAGGGGCATTTATTGCTTGTGCAACTAGTAATATTGTAATAAAAAATTATAACAACAACACAAGGGCAAGTTCGGGGTATCATTTGGAATTTGTGTTTTCTTTTGATAAATTGGCTGAAGATTTTGTTAAATTATTATCTTATTTTAATATTAAAGCAAAAATTACTGTTAGGAAAAACAATCCACTTGTTTATATTAAAGAGTATCAATTGATATGCGACACTTTGGCATTGGTTGAAGCTGTTTCAAGTGTTTTAAAACTTCAAAATGAAGCAGCCATTAGAGATTTAAGAAACAATGTTAATAGGCAAACAAATTGCATTAATGCAAACTTAAACAAAACTGTTAACGCAAGCGTTAAACAACTAAATGCAATTAAAATTATTCAGGACACAGTTGGAATTGAAAGTTTAGAAGATAATTTGCAGGAACTTTGTTTGCTTAGGTTGGCTAATCCAGATGAATCTTTGGATAGTTTGAAAAATTTATATAGTTGTAAAATTTCCAAAAGTGGAATTAATCACAGGCTAAATAAAATAATTTCTATTGCAGAAAATATTAAAGGAAGTAAAATCGAATAAATTAAAATGGCTTTAAATAGCCATTTTTTATTTTGTCAAATAATTTTATAAGTCTTTTTTGTTTATATTTAACAATTAAATTAAGTATTAATCCTTTACCAAAGTTTTTTCAATATGTTATACTATATGTTGACTAAGGAGTGTTTTATGGGGAATTTTGTTCATTTGCATTTACACACAGAATATAGTTTGCTTGATGGCGCTGCAAGAATTGATAAAGTTGTTAAAGTTGCAAAAGAATATGGCATGCCAGCACTTGCAATTACTGACCATGGAAATATGTATGGTGCAGTTGCTTTTTTTGATGCCTGTGAAGCACAAGGCATAAAAGCAATTTTTGGGTGTGAGTTTTATGTTTGTGATGATTTACATCAAAAACAAGGTAAAACAAAATTAAATCACTTGATTTTACTTGCAAAAAATGAAATTGGATATCACAATTTATGCAAATTAAACACTATTGCTTTTGAATATGGTTATTATTATAAACCAAGAATAGATTTAAAAACACTAAAAGAACATAGTGAAGGTTTGGTTTGTTTAAGTGCTTGTTTGGCAGGGGAAATTCCACAAGCAATTTTAAATAGACAATATGATGAGGCTGAAAGGTTAGTTTGCTGGTTTAAAGACTTATTTAAAGATGATTTTTATTTAGAACTTCAAAATCATGGGCTTGAAGAACAGTTTGAAGTTAATCAAAAATTAAAAGAATTTTCTAACAAATTTAACATAAAAACTGTTGCCACAAATGATGTGCATTATATTTATAAAGAAGATGCTGAAACGCAAGATGTTTTGCTTTGTGTTCAAATGGGAAAAACTTTGGACGACCCTGACCGAATGAAATTTCCTAATAATGAATTTTATTTAAAAAATTATGATGAAATGGCAAAAGCATTTCCTAATGATTTAGATGCACTAGAAACAACTATGGAAATTGCAGACAAATGTAATTTTAAACTAACTTATGGGCATTATATGTATCCTAAATATGTTCCACCAACAGGGCAGGAACCAATAGATTATTTTAAAGATTTGATTGAAAATGGTTTAAAGAAAAAATACAAAGAAGTAACTCAAGAAATTAGAGACAGAATTGATTATGAAGTTGGTGTTATTTCAAAATTAGGATATGTAGAATATTATCTTATTGTGTGGGATTATATTAATGCTGCTAGAAATAAAGGCATTTCAGTTGGTCCCGGGAGAGGAAGTGGTGTTGGAAGTATTGTTGCATATTTAATGGGGATTACTGATGTTGACCCAATAAAATACGGACTATTCTTTGAAAGATTTTTAAATCCAGAAAGAGTAAGTGCACCAGACTTTGATATAGACTTTGAAGATAGCAGAAGAAGTGAAGTTTTTGATTATGTTAAAGAAAAATATGGTGAAGATAGAGTTGTTAAAATTATAACTTTTGGAACAATGGCGGCAAAAAACGCCATTAAAGACGTTGCAAGAGTTATGCGTGTTCCTTATGCCGAGGTTGACAAAATAACTAAAGCAATTCCAAATAGTGTAAAAAGGCCAAGCATTATTGGAAAAGTTTTTGGAATAAACAGAAAGCCAGACGCTCCTGACGAAACTGTTCCTGAACTTGTTGAAATGTACAACAACAATGAAGAAATAAAAAAGGTTATAGATATTGCATACAAATTGGAAGATAGCCCAAGGCAAACAGGAATTCATGCTTGTGGAGTAATTATTGGTGGCGACATTTTGGATAAGCATATTCCACTTGCCAAAAATGGTGACATTTTAACTAGTCAATATGTTGGTGGCGAACTTGAACATTTGGGACTATTAAAAATGGACTTTTTAGGGCTTAGAAACTTAACTGATATTAAACAAGCAATTGAATTGGTTGAAAGGAACAGGGGAATTAAAGTAAACTTTGATGAAATGGAATTTAACGACCCAGAAGTTTATAAACTTATTTCAACGGGCAACACAAAAGCAATTTTCCAACTTGAATCAGGTGGATTTCAAAAGTTTATGAAGGAACTTCAACCAACTTGCCTTGAAGATATCATAGCCGGTGTTTCATTGTACAGACCGGGTCCAATGGATAGTATTCCAACATTTGTAAAAAACAAACACAATCCAGAAGGCATAACATATGTTAGTCCTTTGCTTGAACCAATTCTTAATGTAACTTACGGCTGTATTGTTTATCAGGAACAAGTTATGAAAATTGTTCAAGTTTTGGCAGGTTACACTCTTGGCCGTGCTGATAGTGTTAGAAAAATGATGGGTAAAAAGAAACTTAAAGATCTTATGGCTGAAAGGGAAATTTTCTTAAATGGTTGCCCAGAACAAAACGGAAAGCCAGCAGTTGATGGTGCAATTAAAAGAGGCTTAGATAAAGATGTTGCAAACAAACTATGGGACGAAATGGAAAAGTTTGGTTCTTATGCGTTTAACAAATCACATGCAGCAGCCTATGCTCATGTAACTTACCAAACAGCATATTTAAAAACATATTATGAGCCTGAATTTTTAACTAGTGTTTTAAATAATAGAATTACAAATATTGATGAAGTTAAAAATTATGTAACTTACGCAAAAGAGGAAAAAATTCCTGTTTTGCCTCCTGATATTAATGAAAGTTCAACTTATTTTGATGTAAGAGATGGCAAAATTAGATTTGGTTTGGCTGCTTTAAAAAATGTTGGTGTTGCAGTTGTTGAAAGCATTATTGAAGAAAGAGAAAGAAATGGCAAATTTAAGTCATTACCTGATTTTATAAATAGAATGGATAGTGCAGCATTAAACAAAAGATGTATTGAAAGTATGATTTTAAGTGGGGCTTTTGATTGTTTTGGAAAGCATAGAAGCCAATTAATGCGTGTTTATCCAAGCATAATTGAAAAAACTGCATCAGACAAAAAGTATCAAGCAACAGGGCAATTTAGTTTGTTTGACACAATACTAAAAGATGATGTTGTAAATGAAGTTGAATATCCAAATATTAAAGAATACGATATGGACACAAAACTTAAACTTGAAAAGGAAGTTGTTGGTGTTTATATTTCAGGTCATCCACTTGACAATTACTTAGATAAATACAAGGACTTTAATTTAACAAGTGACCAACTTGCTCCTGATGTTGAGGAATTTGAATCTACCGAAATTAATGAAGAAGAAAAGGAATATAGCAACATAAATGATGGAATGAGTGTTACTTGTGGTGGAATTATAACAGAAGTTAAAAAGCTATTAACAAAAAAAGGCAACAAGGAAATGGCATTTTTAAAAATTGAAGATTTGTATGGAACTATTGATGTTATGCTTTTCCCACAAGTTTACGCAAAATACAAAGAATTGTTAATGGCCGACACAATGATTACAATAAAAGGTAAAATAAGCATAAGAGTTGGTGAAGCACCTTCTGTTTTGGCTGATGAAATAGTAAGTTGGAAAGATGATAATCAATTAAATTTGGAAACCAAAACTGAGGTTAGAGAAAAGAAGTTATATTTAAAATATGACACAACTGATGAATTGCTACATAAGCAAATAGGCGAATGTTTGTTAAATTATCAAGGAAATGTTAAAGTTATTGTAAAATGTAGCAAAACAAATCATGTTTATGAGTGGCCAAAATTAATGGTTAATCCAAATAGTTTTTTACTTAATGAATTGCATGCATATATTCCTGACGAATTTATTAAGTATGTTTAAAATAAAAAACTAGGAGTTTGTATGAATAAAATTAAAAGAATTGCTGTTATTTGTAGTGGTGGCGACAGCCAAGGTATGAACACTTGCATAAAGACTATTGTTAATGTTTGCACTGTTCACAATATTGAAGTTTATGCTTTTAATAGGGGCTATCAAGGGTTAATTGAAAACGACATAATTAAACTAAACAACGAAATGGTTGAAAACATAGGTCACTTAGGTGGTTGTTTTATAAAAGTTGCAAGAAGCAAAGAATTTTTGGAACAAGAAGGAAAACAAAAAGCATTTAACAATATCTATAAAAATGAAATAGATGGTGTTATTTTAATTGGTGGAAATGGCTCTTTTCATGGGGCTTTGGAATTTGTTAAAGCAGGCATTCCAATTATTGGAATTCCGGGGACTATTGACAACGACTTATATTACACTGATAGAACACTTGGTTTTGACACGGCAGTAAACAATGCTGTTAAAGCTATTGACAACATAAAACAAACAATGCTTGCAAATTCTAGGGGAATAGTAATTCGTGTTATGGGAAGAGATTGTGGGGCTATTGCACTTAATGTTGCAGTGGCATGCAATGCTCATGCATTAAGTGTTAAGGAAGTTCCAAAAACTATTGACCAAATAATTGATGACTTAAAAGTTTGTATGAACAATGGTGTGGAAAGTCCACTTGTTATTTTAAATGACTATATAGAATATTCTGTTGAAGATGTTCAAAAAGCAATGGAAAAAAATTTAAGGATAGAAACAAGGGGAAGCACGCTTGGATATATTCAAAGAGGAGGAAGTCCAAGTGTTGAAGATAGGCTTCTTGCTACTCAGTTTGGGCTAACAGCAGTTGAACTACTAATAAATGGAAAAACTGATTTGGCAGTTGGAGTTAGAAATAGAAATATAATTAGCATTAGTTTAATGCAAGCACTTCAAATAAAAGAAGAATTTGATTATAGTTTATATAATCAATTAAGAGATTTGCACGGACTAAAAAAAGACAACAATAATTATTAATAAAAAACCTTGGATAAAACCAAGGTTTTTTGTTTTTAATTGATTTTTAGTTGTTTAATAAAATTAATTTAGATAATTTAATATGATTTAAACAATATAACTAGATTAAAATATTTGAAATAATTAATTGTATTTGTTATTATTTTTGTTTTGAATTGAATAATCTTTTGCACTTTCAGTGTGAAATGTTTTTCCGCTTAATTTGTTTTTGTCATTAATTCGATTTGCTCTTTGTTGAATATTTAAGTTTGAAGATTGTTTTGATGTGTCATAAGATGCCTCAACTGTGTGGTCGTCACTTTCCCTTTTTAAATTGGCATCGTAAGCACTTTCGCTTTTATTATCATTGTTGTTCATATTGTTTTCGCTATTGGAATTTGGTGTGGAATCGTTTCCACTTTCAGCATTAACTTTGGCTTTTTTTCCAAAATTAAAAAGTTCTTTGTCGCTTTTGTTTTTAAATATTAGTTTGCCTTTGTTTCTAATAACTGAGTAAGCTAAAAATATGCCAGCAATTCCTACAAGTACATAAATTAGCCTTGAAAATATATTTGCTTGCGAACCAAAAAGTCCAGCAATAAAGTCATATTGAAATGCTCCAATGGAAAACCAATTTGCAACTCCTATTGCCACCACTATTAAAGAAATTAAAGTAAACATTTTTACCTCCAAATATTATGTTATTTTTAGTATTTGGAGTTTATTTAAAATTATTCAATTTCTAATATTTTTAAACAAAAAAACACCAATAAAATGGTGTTTTATTTAATATTTTTAATTTTGTAAGTTATAACTTTTTTGTTAGGAAGAGTTATTGAAACTTCATCACCTTTCTTTTTGCCAAGTAGGGCACTTCCAATAGGGCTTTGGTTGCTAATTAATCCTTTTAATGGGTCAGAACCGTATGAACCTGTTATTGTGTAAGTTTCTTCTTCATCATCTTCATCAACAACTACAACTGTGCTTCCAACATTAACTATGCCAGCATCTTTTTTTGCAATAATTTTTGCAGTTCTTAAAGTGTTGTCAATTTCCATAATTTCTTGTTCAACTTGTGCTTCTTCTTCTCTTGCTGCATCATATTCTGCATTTTCACTAATATCTCCAAAACTACGAGCAACTTCAATTTTGTTTGCAACTTCAATTCTAGCAACAGTTTTAAGGTAGTTTAATCTTTCTTCTTTTGCTTTATATTCTTCTTTAGTTAAGTATTCTATATCTGCCATAATATCACCTCAATTATTTATTTAAAAATTCAAAATAATAAATTAAAAAAATTTAGAACAAATGTATATTTACATTTGTTATAACATTTATACATAATATTCGTTTATTATATGTAATATGTTTAATTTTATTTTCACACAATTATATAGATATTTATAATTTTTGTCAATAAGTTGAGATATATTTTTTAATTTGTTAAAATATTTGTAGATTTATTTTATAGGAGATACCATGGCAAAAATTTGGGCAAAATTAATTAATAATGACAAAATAATTAAAGATTGTGTAATTGAAACTGAAAAAAGATATGGCATTGATGAATTTATAAGTTATTTGCAAAATATCTGTTATATTTTAGATATTCCAAACCCAATAGTTTTATCTACTCATTTTGAAAAGTTTAGTGAATTTAATCATGTTAAATTTACTCGTGAAGATTTTATTGAAGAATTGCGTGCCGAAAAACTTGTTTTAGAAAAAGCATAATTGTATTAATTGACTATTTTGTTTAATTATTTTAAGATATAAATAGAACATTTTAAAGGAAATTTTTATGGAATTAAAACTTAACACAAAAAGAACTTTATTTATTGGTTTTTCTTTTTTTACTATTTTAATGCTTTGGCAGGTTTACAATTATTACTGTCCGTTGTTTTTAAAGGAATTGTTCTTAAATAATTATGGGAACGAAAACAACTATTTAATTGGTCTTATAATGGCAATGGACAATATTTTGGCATTAATTATGCTTCCTATTTTTGGCTCGTTGTCGGACAAAACTAACACAAAACTTGGCAAAAGAATGCCTTACATAATTATTGGCACAATAATTAGTTTGTTGGCATTTCCATTTATTGTTTTGTTGTTTATTGAAAATAGTGTTGTTGGCGTAATTTTAATGATGGCTTTAATTTTAATTGCTATGAATATTTATCGTGCACCAAGCGTTGCATTAATGCCAGATGTTACTCCAAAACCATTAAGGGCTAAGGCTAATGCTATTATAAACTTTGTGGGATACATTGGGGCAATTATTGGAAGTATACTTACCATGATTTTCACCAAAAAAGTTGAAGGCGGCGATAGAATTTTAGTTGGCAACTACTTATATTTTCCATTTATTATAACTAGTATTTTTATGGTTGTGGCACTAGTTGTTTTAGTTTTAAAAATTAAAGAAAACAAACTAGTAGAAGAAATGAAAGAACAAATGGAACTAGGTGAAAAACTAAGCGAAACTAATGAAAAGATTGTAGATGACGCACCACTAGGCAAAACAGATAAATTTAATTTGTGGATTTTAATTTTTAGTGTGTTTTTATGGTATTTTGCTTTTAATGCAGTTGAAACTTTTGGAAGTACTTATGCATTAAGCGTTTTAAATACAAAAAATTGGGGAATAGCCACTTCAATTTTGGCAATTTCAAGTTTGATAACATTTTTACCTTCAACCTATTTAACAAAAAAAGTTGGAAGGAAAATAAGCATTGTTATTGGCTTAGCACTTATGATTTTAAGTTTAGGAATTGCAATTTTTGTAACAAAATTTGGCGTTGTTTTAATATTGCTAATGATTGTGGCAGGTATGGGCTGGGCAATTATTAATGTTAATTCATATCCAATGTTTGTTGAACTTTCTAGTAGCAAAAATGTAGGTAAATTTACAGGATATTATTATGCTTCAAGCCAGATTGCACAAAGCATAACACCTGTTGTAATTGGCTTTGTGTTTGATTTAATTGGATATAGGGCATACTTTCCATACGCATGCATTTTTATGGCTGTTGCTTTACTTGTATTTTCATTTGTTAAAGTGCCAAAGAAAGCAAAAGCAGTTGAATTAAATGAGACTAACAAAACAAATGAAAGTGCTGAAAATTTGGACAATAATAAAACAAATTTAAGCGATAATAATAAAGAAAATAGCAATAAAAATAAGTAAAAATAATTATTTTATATAAATAAAACTGCAATTTTTTTGTAGTTTTATTTTTTTATTGTGTTAACAATATTTTGTTAAATAACTAAATTGTGGTAAAATACTAAGTATGGATATATTAGATGTTTATAAAAATAGTAATGTTTATGATTTAATAAAAAAAGACATTTCAAATAATATGGTTAGCCATGCTTATTTGCTAGTATCAGATGATTTAGACCTATTGAAAGAATATAGTTTTTGCATTGCAAAACAATTACTTTGCAATAATGATATTTGCAATGTGTGTGCAGATTGTTTAAAAGTAGAACATGGCACGCATACTGATGTTGTGGTTTATCCAAAAAATGACTCAAAGCAAATACTAACAAATGATATTTTGGAAATCATTTCATCAAGCGTTGTGTCTAGTTCAACAAAATATAAAATTTATATTTTAAATAATTTTGAAAAAACTTTGCCACAGGCTCAAAATAAATTTTTAAAAACATTGGAAGAGCCAACGGAAAATGTGGTTTTTTTGTTGCTTACAACAGATGAAAAATCTGTTTTAAAAACTATTGTTTCTAGATGTAAAAAAGTAAATGTTCACAATTTAACTATTGATGAATTAACTGAAATTGCAAATAACAAAAAAACAAGCATTGCATTATCTAGCAAAAATTTGGCACAAACATCTGGAAATTTAACAACACTTAATAAAATAATAGAATTTCCATACTATGTTACTCTTAAAGCAGAAACAGTTAATGTGTTTACTAAAATGAAGCATAGTAAAAATATGTTAAATTATGTTTATGCGTTGTCAAAATATAAAGATATTTTAGAAGTGTTAAACGAATTAAACACTGTTGTTTTAGATTTGCTTTTTATAAAAAATGAAAATTTTAATATATCTAATTCTTTATATTTAAGCGACTTGCAAAATGTTGCACAAGATTACAGCATAAATGCTTTAAATAAAATTGCTTTAAAGATAAAAGAAAGTATTAAAAAAATTCAAGCAAATTGTAATGCCAACTTTGTGCTTGATGGGTTACTAATGTATATTTTGGAGGTTAAAACAAAATGTTAAAAGTTGTTGGTGTTAAGTTTAGAAAAGCAGGTAAAATTTATTATTTTAACCCTAATGATTTAGAATTAAATTTAGGTGATGCTGTTGTGGTTGAAAATTCTAGGGGGCTAGAGTTAGGATACATAGGCGAAACTTTAAAAGAAATTGATGAAAGTGAATTGAGTGAAGAACTAATGCCGGTTGTTAGAATTGCAACAAAAAAAGATTTAGAAAATCTTGAAAAAAATAAAGAAAAAGAAAGCCAAGCATTATTAAAAGCAAAGGAACTTGTAAATAAATATAATTTAGATATGAAATTTGTTGATGCTGAATACACTTTAGATTCTTCAAAAGTTATAATTAATTTTACTTGTGAAGACAGGGTTGATTTTAGAGAATTAGTAAAAGAGTTGGCATCTATTTTAAAAACAAGAATAGAACTTAGACAAATTGGTATTCGTGACCAAGCAAAAATAATTGGTGCAATAGGAAATTGTGGTAAAGAATGCTGTTGCAAAATGTATTTAAGCGATTTTGACAAGGTTAGCATCAAAATGGCAAAAACACAAAATCTATCTTTAAACCCAACAAAAATTAGTGGTGTTTGCGGAAGATTAATGTGTTGTTTGGCGTATGAAAACGAATTTTATGCTGAAATTATGTCAAAAATGCCAAAACTAAATAGTAAAGTAAAAACAAAAGATGGCATAGGACAAGTTGTTTATAATGATGTGTTAAAAGAAAGAGTTGTGGTTAAGTTTGTTACAGAAGACAGCACAAAAATTGAAAGTTATGCTATTGATGAAATTAAGCCTGTGCCAAACGAAAACAAAGAAAATCAAGAAAACAAAAACAACAAAAAATAAAAATAATTAAATAGAGAGTAAGTTGTGGATATTTTAAAAGAAAACGAAAGACTTGATGATTTAATGTGTAATGATTATCATATTATTCAAGACAAAACTGAATATTGTTTTACAAGCGACGCAACAAAACTAGGAAATTTTGTTAATGCAAAAAAGAATGATATGATTGTTGACTTGTGCTCTGGCAGTGGAATAGTTGGGATTATTGTGTATTTAAACCACAATCCAAAAAGCATAACATTTGTTGAATTGCAAAAACATTTGGCAGATATGTGTGAGCGAACAATTGCTTTAAACAATTTTAAAAATATGAAAGTTATAAACTCTAAATTGCAAGGTATAAACAAAGAAATTGGTTGTGGAGTTTATGATATTGTTGTGTGCAATCCACCTTACAAAAAAGAAAAAACAAGCATTTTAAATGAAAAGGAAAGCATTGCTATTTGCAAGCATCAATTAACCGTTACTATTGAAGAAATAGTAAAAGAAGCAAGTTTGCTATTAAAATATGGTGGTTCGTTTTATTTGGTTAATAAGGAAGCAGAATTAGTTGATTTGGTTTGTTTGTGCAGAAAATACAATTTAGAACCAAAAGAAATTGTGGTTAACACAAACAACAACAAAGGCAATGGAACAATTTTTATAAAAGCAACAAAAGGAGGGAAAAGTGGCGTTAAAATTAAATTTAACGCACTATAAAATTTATGTTATATGTAGTTGCAACTCCTATTGGAAATTTAGATGAAATAACTTTTAGGGCAGTTGATGTTTTAAGCAAAGTTGATTATATTTTATGTGAAGACACTAGAACAAGCAAAGTACTTTTAAATAAATACAACATTAAAACCAAATGTGTTTCATATCATAAATTTAATGAAAATTTTAAAATTGAAAGTGTTGTTTCAGATTTAAAAACCGGCAAAGACATTGCATTAATTTCTGATGCTGGTATGCCTTGTGTTTCAGACCCTGGCAATTTGCTTATAAACGCATTAATTAAAGAAGGTTTAAAATACACAGTGGTGTCAGGGGCATGTGCCACTATAAATGCTTTTGTGTTGTCGGGTTTTGATGCGCCATTTACTTTTGTTGGATTTTTGCCCGAAAAGAACACTTTAAAAAATAATTTACTTAAAGAAGTTTCATCTTATAAAAGTACGATTATATTTTATGTTTCGCCACATAATTTGACAGATACATTTGAGTTATTGTCAAAAACTTTGGGTGACAGGCCATGTGCAATAGTTAGAGAAATTAGTAAAATGTTTGAAGAAGTTACATTTTCCACACTAAATCAAGGATATTTGGGCACACTAAAAGGAGAGTTTGTTTTAGTGGTAAAAGGAAATGAAAACAAAAAAAATCCAATGTGTGAGTTATCTATTGAAGAACATTTAAAGCATTATATTAATCAAGGATTAACTAAAAACGAAGCAATAAAAAAAGTTTGTGAAGATAGAAAGTTAAAGAAAAATGAAGTTTATAAAATTGCAATAAATTTATAAACTAAAAATTTAAAAATAAAAATATAAAAATTAAAATGCAATAAATTAAAAAATCAATATTATGTGGCAATTAAATTTAATATCTATGAAATAAAAAACAACTTTTAAAGTTGTTTTTTTTAAATAATTTTGCAAATAGCACAAGCAACTATTGCACTAATTAGATTTGCAAAAAGTGCTATTGGAATTGCTAATCCAAATTTTGTTACTTTTGTTTTTGAAAAGTAAACTGCACTAACATAAAATATTGCTTCACTGCTTCCAGCAATTACAGAACCAGCACGGGCAAGGTAACTATCTGCACCATAATTTATAAAAATGTTTTCTAGCACAGCCAAACTTCCACAGCCACTAAATGGTTTTATTAAAACCATAGGAATAAGTTCGCTTGGTATTCCAACAAGGTTTAATGCTGGTTTTAATAATGACGCAAGATAATCACTTAGTCCACTTGCTTCGAAAACTTCAATTGCAATGAAAATTGCTACAATATAAGGAAAACTAATTAATATTAAATCAAAACTTGTTTTTGCACCAAAAACAAAATCGTTGTAAGCGTTTTTCTTTTTAACAAATGAATAAACTACTAGGGCAATAATTAAGGATGGAATTATGTAACTACTCATTTTTGTCACCCTTTTTAAACATTTTTTTGCATAGTTTAACAAGTATAATGCCAGTTAAGGTGCTAGAAATTGATGCAATAAGAGTTGGCAAAATTATGTCGTTGGCGTTAGTACTTCCGTGCATTGCCCTTAGGCTTATTACAGTTGTTGGAATTAGTTGCAAGTTTGTTACATTTAATATAAAAAACATTGCCATTGCTGTTGTTATGTATTTACTGCCTTTGTCTAATCCTGCCATTCCATCAATGCCACTAGGGGTTGCTGCATTTCCCATGCCAAGCAAATTACTTGTCATGTTTATTGCTATAAAATTTTTAGTTTTATCATCAGTTTTTCCTATTAAAAAATTTATAATAGGGCTTAAACATTTTGCTATTTTTTTGTCTAGCCCTGTTTCTTCAACAATTTTTAAAAGTCCCAACCAAATGGCGTAGATTGACCACAATTTTAAACTTAATGCAATTGCTTTTTCACTGCCACTCAAAATGGTGGCGAATGCAGCACTTGCGTTAGTAAATAACATTATTCCTAAACCAACTATCATTATTGCAATCCAAATTAAATTCATATAACACCTTGTCCAATTATTATTTTTTAACACAAAATATAATTAATTTTTTGTGTTGATTTTATTTAAAAATTACTTAACCAAAATCAAAATTTTTTATATTATATTTTTTTTAACTAAATAAAATGACATTATAAAATATTTATTTTAAAAGTTTTGTTTATCTTTTTAATTAAAAACTAAAAAAAATTATTACTTAACTAAATATTATTTTAAATTTAATTTACTTTTTAATTTTATATAAATTAATAAATACTTTACTATATAAAGCCAATTTGGTATAATGTGTAATGTTAAAAATAATAAGGAAGGTTAAATAAAATGAACGAAAAGAAATATTATGTTACAACTCCAATTTATTATGCTAGTGGCACATTAACACTAGGGCATTGCTACACAACGGTTATTGCCGATGCTTGTGCAAGGTTTAAACGAATGCAGGGTTATGATGTAATGTTTTTAACAGGTTCAGATGAACACGGCTTAAAAATTGCTAGAAATGCCGAAAAAGAAAATTTAACTCCAATTGAATTTACAAATAAAGTTGTTTTGGAATTTAAAGATTTATGGAAAACTTTAAACATTAGTTACGACAAATTTATTAGAACAACTGATGAAGAACACATAAAAGCAGCACAATATGCTTTTAACAAGTTATATGAAAAAGGTTTAATTTATAAATCATCATACGAAGGGTTATATTGTGTGCCTTGCGAAACTTTTTTTACTGAATCACAACTTGTAGATGGTAATTGCCCTGATTGTGGAAGACCTGTTGAAAAAGCAAGTGAAGAAAGTTATTTTTTGAAAATGAGCGCATTTACTGATTATATTAAAGATTTTTATGCAAAACATCCTAACTTTTTAGTTCCTGAAAGCAGAAAAAATGAAATTTATAAAAACTTTATTGAAAATGGTTTAAACGATTTATGTGTATCTCGTACAACATTTGATTGGGGAATTCCTGTTCCGTTTGATAAAAAGCATGTTATGTATGTTTGGATTGATGCACTTATAAACTACATTAGCGCCATTGGTTATCCAGACACAAATTGTGAAATGTTTAAAAAATATTGGCCTGCTGATGTTCAATTTGTTGGTAGGGATATTTCAAGATTCCATTGCACAATTTGGCCAGTACTATTGCACGCATTAGATTTGCCACTTCCAAAAACAATTCACTCACACGGATTTTTAACCCAAAAAGGTGACAAAATCAGTAAAAGCAAAGGAAACGGCTTTAATCCAAAAGTGTTAAGCGACAGATATACTGCTGATGCTGTTAGGTACTATTTATTAAAAGAAGGCCCAATTTATAATGATTGCCCATACACAACTGAGTTGTTTTTAAATACTTATAATAGTGAACTTGTTAATGGGCTTGGTAACTTAGTTTCAAGAACTACTGCAATGATTTTGCAAAACTTTAATGGGGAACTTAAAGCACCAGATGTTTTAAATGATGATGATAAAGAACTAATTAACACAATAAACGCATTAAGGAAAAAAGTTGAAGTAAGCATGGAAACTTGCCGTGTTGATATTGCTTTAAAAGATATTTATGAAGTTATTAAGGCTTGCAATAAATATATCGACATCACAACTCCTTGGATACTTGCAAAAACAGACAAAGTAAGACTTGCAACTGTTTTGTACAACCTTTTTGAAGGAATAAGAGTTTGCGCAACATTGCTTCAAGCATTTATTCCAGACACAGCAAATAAAGTATTTGACAAATTAGGAGTTACAAACGAAAGTTTAAAATCTTATGATAATGCTTTGTATATGGATAGCAATGCAAAAGTTGTTGTAAACAAAGGTGAAGCATTGTTTAATAGAATTGATGTTAAAAAAGAAATGGAATTGATTGATGGCGGATTGGTTGAAAATAACAATGAAAAACAACAACCAAAACAAGAAAAAGAAGTTAAACAAAATGTTGAAGTTAAAAACGAATCGAAGCCTTTAATTTCTATTGACGAATTTGATAAGGCAGAATTAAAGATTGGTTTGGTGCTTGAAAGTGTTGAAGTTGAAGGTAGTGACAAATTACTTAAAAACACAATAAAAATTGGCGACGAAGTAAGAACAATTGTAAGTGGCATTAAAAAATTCTATAAACCAGGCGAACTTGTAGGAAAGAAAGTGCTAGTTGTTACAAACTTAAAACCAATTAAATTAAAAGGAATTTTAAGTTCAGGTATGGTGCTTTGTGCTGTTGAAGGGGACTCAAAACTTAGCGTTTTAACGCTTGATAAAGATGTTGAATGTGGGAGCGAAGTTTGCTAATGATTGACACTCATGCACATATTCAAAAAAGTGAATATGAAGATTACGACAAAGTTGTTTTAGATGCCATAAATCAAGGTGTGGAAAAAATTATTTGTGTAGGGTTTGATATTGCTTCAAGCATTGAAGCAGTTGAAGTTGCAAATAAATACGAATCGGTTTATGCAGTAATTGGTATTCATCCAAGCGAAGTTGAAAATGTTGATGAAAATTACATTGAAACTTTAAAAAATCTTGCCAAAAACAAAAAAGTTGTAGCCATTGGTGAAATTGGGTTTGACTACCATTTTGAGCCTTACAATAAGGAACTACAAAAGAAAATTTTTGTTGAGCAAATAAAGTGTGCACATAGTTTAAATTTGCCTATTTGTATTCATAGTAGAGATGCAACAAAAGACTTGTTGGACACATTAAATGAAAACAAAGAGTATTTAACAAATGGTGGAGTTTTGCACTGTTTTGGGGAAAGTGTTGAAACTTTTAACATAATAAAAAAATACAATTTTAAAATTTCCATTGGTGGTGTTTTAACATATAAAAATGCAAGAAATGTTCAAAATGCAATTTTAAATATTCCGCTAGAATATATTATGCTTGAAACAGATTCACCATGGCTAACTCCTGAGCCTTATAGGGGCAAATGCAAAAATGAACCAAAGCATGTTAAATATGTGTTGGAAAAATTGGCAGAAATAAAAAACTTGCCAATTAAAGAAGTTGAAGAAATAACAACCAAAAACGCATACGAATTATTTAAATTTAAGGATTAAAATGTTAGACGCATTAAAAGAAAATAATTTTCAGTTTAATAAAAAGTTTGGTCAAAATTTTATTTTTGATAGTAATTTGCTTAGTGCCATAGTAAATGATGCTGGTGTTGATTCAACAACCAATGTTTTAGAAATAGGAACAGGTGCTGGAACATTAACAAAAAAACTATCCGAAAAAGCAAAAAAAGTGGTCACTTATGAAATTGACAAAAATTTGGAACCAATTTTATTGGAAAATTTAAGTGGTCAAAAAAATGTTGAAATTGTTTTTAAGGATATTTTAAAAGAAAATATTAAAGTGATTGAAGAAAAGTTTGGCAATGAAAAATATGTTATAGTTGCAAACTTGCCATACTACATTACAACGCCTATTATATTTAAGTTTTTAGATGAAGCAACAAACTTGTTAAGCATAACAATTATGGTACAAAAAGAAGTTGCTGAAAGAATTTGTGCAAAACACAACACTTCAAATTATGGAGCAATAACTGTTTCAATAAATGCAGTTGCACAAACAAAGATTACAAGAATTGTAAAACGAAATATGTTTAAACCAATGCCTAATGTGGATAGTGCAGTAGTAAATATTAAATTTTGTAATTTGTATGATATTAAAAATTTAGAATTGTTTAAAAAAGTTGTGTCAAAATCGTTTGCTATGCGTAGAAAAACATTGTTAAACAATTTAAAAAATGGATTTAGTTTAAGCACAAATGATGCTGAAAATTTACTTAATAGTTTAAACTTTAAACTAGATGTAAGAGGGGAAGCATTAAGTGTTCAAGATTTTGTAAATTTAAGTAATAAATTATATGAAAAAGGACATAAGTGATTATGTCCTTTTTTCAACAAAATAAAATAAATATCAACAAAGTTTTTAAAATAAAATAAACACTTTTTTAGATTTTGTAATATACAATATATAAATAAAATATTTAGCATAAGGAGATTTGATTTGCAAAAATTAAAACAAACAATAATTCTTAGTGGGGAAGGCAATGAAGTTGCAACATTGTCGTTAGAAAAAAACGGAAATGGCATAATTGGCAATTTAAAACTTTTTAATGCAAACTTTAAAGATGATTTAATGCTTGGATTAAGTAGTAATGGAAACGAAATTTTTAAACAAAATGTTTCTTTTTTAAATGGTAATACATACACCTTTAAGATTAACAATTTTAATAGTTTAGAAAATTTAGGTTGCGTTTTGGTTCAAAAAAAAGATAACAAATATGTTCCACTTTTGTGGGGCAAAAAGCATGATTATAAAGATAAAATATTAGCCGAATTTAATGATAGTTATTTAAGTGGAATAAACAACAATTTGCCTAAAAGTGAAGATGGTTCAAATTTAAAAAATAATGAAAATCTTTATTCTAGCAGTGATGAAGAAATTGAAAATTTAATTAATGAAGAATTAAAAGACATAAAAGATTTAAATTTAGATAGTGTTTTGGCTTCTAACTATAACGGAAACATAGAACGCTCGCAAGTTGAAAATCTTAATGAAATAAATAATGTAGAAATAAGTAATCAATCAGATTTTGAAGATGAACTTAAAACAAAAATTTCTAATGGCAAAGATATATTTTTTGAAGAAAACAAAAAATTGGGCGATTTTAATGGAAATGAATTTTTTGATTTAATATCGGAACAAATTGATGATTTATTTGACAATTATCCAAGATTAGATGAACTTGAAGAATTAATTCCAAATTCAAAATGGGTTAAAATTGACTTTGAAAACAATGGAAATGAATATGTGCTTGGTTTAATTTATGATGGTTTTGATTTAAAATATATATGTTATGGGGTTCCGGGGACATTTAACAGTGAGCCACCAAAACAATTAGGCGAGTGTCAATGGTTGCCACTTAATCCAAAATCGCCAAGTGATGGATATTGGGTAATTTATCAAGACGCAAACACGGGTGAAAAAGTAGATGTTATTTAATAAAAAAACAAAAACTTAAAGTTGATTGCTTTAAGTTTTTTTAACTTTAAAAAATGTATGTGTATAATAAAGTAAAAATATGTAATAATTAAATTAAGTTTAATTTTATATTATTTAATAATTATTAAATAATTGACTATATAAAATAAATTTGCTATTATTATAAAGTTAAATTAATAAGTATAAAGTATCAATTTTTATATTAATTAAGTTGTTAAAAATTAAAATTATTTTAAGTTAAAATTAATTAATTATTTTTTTGGAGAAAGTTTAGTTGATGAAAAAATTTTTGAAAAATATTACTTTAATATTGTTGCTTGTTATTAGTTTTAGTTTTGTGTTTGCAGGCTGTAAAAAAGAAAACGAAACAAATGACATACCAAATGCAACAGATAGGGTTTATGGCAATGGTGGATTGGCTGTAACTAAAGGTGATTATTTGTACTTTTTAAATGGCTACAAATCTTATTTGGATGTAACAAGTGCAGATAAAAACAAAAATGTTGTTAGGGGTGCAATTTACAAAACAAAACTAACTGCGTCGGGTGCTCTTGATATGAATGTTGTTTTAGATGAAAATGGCGATATTGAAAGTAGTTCAGTTAAAAAAGTTGAAAAAGTTGTTGATAGAATTGTTTGTTTTGAAAATGGTGGATTGTATATTGTTGGCAACTATTTGTATTACACAACTCCAAACACACAAGACAATTCAACAGGTGAAATTTTAAACAATTATGTTGACTATTGCAGAGTAAGTTTGGACAACCCAGGCAAGGAAGAAGTTTTGTACACCTCAGAAGGCGAAGTTACTGATGGTGATTGGGCTGTGTATGAAATGGACGGTGGAGTTTATTTAGTTATAAACACAGGAAGTAAAATAGTTTGCATTAAAAACAACGAAAAGAAAAATGCAATTACAATGGCAGACAACATTACAAGTGCAAAACTTTGGACTAATGAAGACAATCATGCATTAAATGACAATGAAAAGTATATTTTTTACACAAGAGATGTTAAAGAAAGTGATTCAGTTTCAAGTGGAAATATTCTAGCAAAAGTTAAGATTGGCACAAGTAATGAAGAAATTGTTAGAGCAGACAACAGCACAAGTTATACAATTTTTGATGTTAAAAACAACAACATTTACTACACAAAATCTAGTAATTCGAATTATTTGTGGGTTGCAAAAGCAAGCAATTTTACAGGCGAAACTAAATTAACATACAAAAGTTATGATAATAAATATATAGTTGAAAATGATGATGTTAATTCAACTTTAAACCGTGTTATAGTTTACACTGCAAGCAGTAGTGATGCAACTGATGGAGTTTTGGCGTATTTTGATAATGGAAGCATTGAAGCAAACATTGTTTTAAATAATGTTAATATAACAATTTTGGCAGTTGAAGGAAACTATGTTTACTATTATGATTCAAGCACAATTTATCGTGTTGATATTTTAAGCAAAGAAACAACTAAATTAATAAATGGCGACAATCAATTTAATTTTAGTGCAACACAAGATATGTGTTTTGATGTTGATGGAAATTATATGTATTTCTTAAATGGTTACACATATGGTGAAAGCACATTGTATTATTTGGAAAGAGTTGATTTAGGAAACCCTAACACTCACACTTTTGTTGGTGAGTTTGCAGATGGGGAAGAACCAACTGAAAGCGATGAAGATTCAACAAATGAAATTGAAGATAAAGAATAAGTATAAAATAATTGATTATTATTTTAAATATTAGCAAAAAAATAAGGAACATTGTTCCTTATTTTTTATTAAAATATTTAACATTTATTATTTAATTTGAATTTAAAAGGTATTAAAAACATAAATATTTTTTAACATATTAATCTTATTGCATATTAAAACTATTAAATATGAATTTATTACTATATTTTAAAATAAATTTAAAAAACTTAATATATAAATTAAATTTTAACATATATAAACATATATAAAAATTTTAATATATTAATAAATATATTCATAAATATTAATATCTTAATATAAAAGTAAATAAATCACATAATAAATAAGCAAATAATTTACTTAAATTTTATATTGCCACACAAAACTTCGGAGTAGGAGTAACTGGTTTTATCTAAATCGCATGGGCCATTTGCTTTAATTTCAAACATACTAGGATAAACCTTGTCTATTTTTGCACTAAGTTTAACTATTTTATTTCTGCCTTTGTTAACTTCCATATTAATATTTTTACCTTGCAAAAGTTTTATTTGTTCTTTTACATCTTCAATAGTTGTTAAATTATTCTTCATTTTTACCACCTTAATTTTAAATATATACAATATTGTTATTACCAAAATATGTAAAAATATTCTTATTTTACATTTTTCAATATTTTTTTGCATATTTTGAGTGAATTTATTATGTACATCTTAAAAAGAATTTTTTGATAACAAAAATATTTGTCATATTTATTTGCACTCCTAAATAAAATATTACTAGAAATTTATTTGGAGGATTTTAAAAATGGCATTTGAACCAAATTATGAAAAGTTGGTTACAAGTTACCGAAAAACATTAACCACGGCACAAGCACAAGTTGATGTTAAGCTTTCTACTGTTGATGCAAGCGAAATTAAAACAATTCTTTGTTCTAGTGCAAAATCGCACATAACAAAAGCCGAAGTTAATGGTAATGTTGTAAATTACAACGGATTAGTTAACTTTCAAGTAATATATGAAAGTGTAACAGGGGAAATTTATGGGCTAGATTACACTGCAGAATTTATGGATAAATACACAGACGAAAGTGGGGCAAATATTTTTATGCCTATTGTAATGAGTGAAGTGGTTGATGTTGATGTTAATGTTGTTAACTCAACAACTATTTCTGCAACTGCAATAGTTGAAAACAGAATTGATGCAATTATTAATGAAAATGTGTCGGTTTTAACAAGTGTTGCTGGCGAAAATGTTTTTACTAATATGGAAACTAATACATATTACAATTTTTTAGGCGTTTTAAATGAAAAATATGACCTAACAAATGACATTGAAATTAATGATGATGTTAGCAAAGTTTTGTCAATAACCCCATCAATTAGTTTAGAAAGTGTAACGCCTTTTACTGATTATGTTAAAGTTGTTGGTAATGTTTTTGTTGATATTTGTTATTTAACACAAGAAGAACAACCAAAGCCTAGAAGTTACACAACAACACTTGATTTTAATATGGAAGTGGCATTAAATGGCATTGTGGACACAACTAAAGTTCAAAGTGATATATTTATTAACACATCTGACATTAAAGTAATAAGCACACTTGATTTAAATAAAGCAATTATTAACTTGGTTCTTCCAATAACTTACAATGGCTATGCGTTTAATAGTGTTGTGGTTGACAATGTTGCAGATTTATATAGCACAACCAACGAATTAAACATAACAACAAATAGTGTAAATAGTTTAACACCTTCTGCCACACTTACAGCAATGGAAAAAATTGATGGCAGTGTTATGGTTAATGATTCCTTTGTTGATGAAATTTTAGGTAATTGTTGCAACTATGTGACAGTTACATCAAGTTTTGTAGATGACGATTGTGTTGTTGTTGAAGGAGTTGCAAACACAACAGTTATATATTATAGCAAAGAAGATGATGTTAAAAACAGCATAATTGTTGAAATGCCTTTTAGTGTTAGAGTTAAAGGAGAAAATTTAGATGAAAACTTTATGACAACTGTTAATGCTGTTGTTAGTGATATGTCAACAAAAAGTAAGCGTGGTCAAGAAATTGAAGTTTTTGCTAAATTATACTTGTATGTAGATGTTTACGGAACAAGCACAAATGCAGTAATTAGTGAAGTGAGTGTAGGGGAAGAAATTGCACCAAATAACTGTGCACTTAAAATTTATATTGTTAAGGATAATGAAACATTGTGGGATGTGGCAAAAGAGTTGGGAACAAGTGTTGATGAAATTATGGCTCAAAATCCAGACCTTGAACTTCCACTAAAAGCAGGAGATAGAGTTTATATTTACTATCAAAAAGTTATGGAATTTTAAAATTAGTAATGCCATTTTTAAAATAAAAAAGTGTTTATTAATAAACACTTTTTTTTGTTTTTAATTTTATAACCTTTATTATTGTGATTAATTAAAATAAAAAAATATTATTTGTTTTTAATAATTATAAATTTCAAAATGAAAAATAAATTGGTGTGTATAAAAACAAAAAAACAAGTTAATAATTTAGAAAACTTTAATAGGTGGGTTAATTATGAAAAAATTAATTTGTTGTTTGGTGCTTTTAGTGTCAATTTTTAGTTTAGTTGGGTGTGCTTTAAATAATAACCAAAATGAAACCCTTGCATCAAGTGATTATTTAAGAATACATATTAGAGCAAATAGCAATAGTATGGACGACCAAAATGTTAAATATATGGTTAAGGACAAAGTAGTTGAATTTTTAACCCCAATAATAGCATTGTGCAAAAGCAAAGAAGAAATGCAAAATGCAGTAAATAGCAATTTAAGGAATATTGAATCAGTTGCAAATGAAGTATTAAATGGCAATGGTTTTAATTATACTTCAAAAGCATACTTAAATTTTGAATATTTTCCAACTAAAACCTATGGGGACACAACGCTAGAAGCCGATTTTTATGATGCAATTATAGTGGAACTAGGAAATGCTGATGGTAATAATTGGTGGTGCGTGGTATACCCACCATTGTGCTTTTTAAATGCAGAAGAAACAAGCACAGAAGGGTTTAGATATAAAAGTTTAATAAAAGAATTAATAGACAAATTTTTTAATTAAAGGAGTTGAAATGAAAAAGAAAAAAATTTTAATTTATTTGTTTGTTCCAATATTATGTGTTATTTATTTTTTTGCAATTTTATGTGCTTTTAATGTGGTTACTTTTAATACTAAAAGCAATGTAGTTTATGCGTTAGGAGTTGATGCAAAAGCAGTGCAACAAAAACTAACAGAATATGGCTATTATAGTGGCGAAATAAATGGTTTGTTTGATGATGCAACAGTTGGTGCAATTAAAAGATTTCAAGAGGCAAATGGGCTTGAAGTTACAGGGGCTGTAAATGGAGCCACTGCAAATGCTCTTGGAATTTATATGAGCGAGCAAGACAACTATAATTTATATTTACTTGCAAAATGTATTCATGCTGAAGCAAGGGGAGAACCCTATATTGGTAAAGTGGCAGTTGGTGCTGTTATTTTAAATAGAGTTGCTAGCCCAGATTTTCCTAACACCATTTATGGCGTAATTTATCAACCATGGGCGTTTACTTGCACACACGACGGACAAATTAACCTTGAGCCCGATAGAGCCTCTTATCAAGCCGCTCAGGACGCTTTAAATGGCTGGGACCCTAGTTATGGAAGTTTGTATTACTATAATCCAGCAACGGCAACAAGTTCGTGGATTTTTAGCAAGCAAACCATAACAGTTATTGGTGACCATGTGTTTGCAATATAATAAAGGAGAAAATATGAAATCTTATAAAAATGCATTAATTTCAGTTTCAATAGTGTGTAGTGTAACAATTTTGGCATTACTTTCTGTGTTATTTTATTATCTAAACAATTTTGGAACATATTCTAGCGTATTAGAAAATGTTTACAAAAAAAATTTATATGAGTTAGTTAATAATGTAAATAGTGTTGAAGTTGATATAAGTAAAATTGTAGCAACAACATCTTTTGACACGCAACAAAAACTTTTAAATTCCATTTATGTTTCGTGTAATGACATAGAAAAAAATCTAAATAATTTGCCGATTAGTGCAACAAAAACCCAAAAAGTAACTAACTTATACAATGTTTTAAGTGGTTACACATATAGTTTAATTAGAAACAACAGTGTTTTGTCGGAAGAAAATTTAGATAGTTTGGAAGATTTACACACAAGTTGTTTAATAGTTATGTACGATTTAAACACATATTTGAGCGATGTTACATTTAATTATAGTATACTTGGCGATGTTAACTTTGATGATGAATTAGATAGTAGTTTTAATGGTGGATTTACTGAAAGCAATATAAACGATAGCAGTGTTCCTAGTTTAATTTACGATGGACCATTTAGTGATTCTGTAACCAATAAAGAAATTAAAGGGCTAGGGGATATTGAAATTACACAAGAACAGGCAATGGACATTGTAAAACAACATATGTTGGGTTATGAATATACTAGCGTTAGTTATGTTGGAGAAACAAATGGAAAATTTGCCACTTACAATTATAATGTTGAAGGTAAAAATATAAAATTGTTTGTTCAAGTAACTAAATTGGGAGGAAAAATAATTAGCATAAATTCAAATGCCGAAAGTGGAAACTATAATTATTCCTTAACACTAAGTAAAGAGTTGGCTCAAAGTTTTGCATTGAGCATAGGATATGAGGATATATATCCTGTTTGGGCACAAGAAGATGGAAATATTATTTATGTTAACTTAGCACCATTAGTTGATGGGGTTATTTACTATCCTGATTTAGTAAAGGTTAAAGTTGACAAAAGTAGGGCACAAGTTGTTGGATTGGACGGAACAAATTATTGTTACAACCATGTAAAAAGAAAAACACAAGCACCTACAATTTCAAAAGAAACTGCACTAAAAAAAGTAGGATCAAGGCTACAAGTTGTAGACACAAATTTGGCAATAATACCAAACGAATTTGTTGGTGAAACATTTGTGTACGAATTTGTTTGCACATGGAAAGATTACGAATATTATGTTTATGTTGATGCAAACACAGGTGAAGAAGTTGATATTTTAAGAGTTTGTAAAACCACTTATGGAAATCTTGTTGTATAAAATTTAAAATGAGATTTAAGGAAATAATTGGAAATTATTTATAAAATAAATATGGTAAATGTGTTTTGCATTTACCATATTTTAATGTAAAATATTATAGCTTAGATGATTTTGTAAAAAAATGTAGAAAAATGTTAAATTTTGACACCCTATAATTTACAAAAATTATTTAATATAGTAAAATATAGTACGGAGTGTTTTTATGATAAATATTGAAAAATCAACATTAGATAAATTAAGTATTCACGAACTTAGAGATTTAGCAAGGCAAGTTGGAGTGCATTTGCCAACAACTTTTAAAAGAGAAGATTTGTGTAATGAAATTATGGCGATTGTTTTAGGCGAAAAAGAGCCTTACACTAGGAAAACAAAACAGGGTAGGCCACCTAAAATTTCTAGGAAATTAAATGATGTTGCTGAACTTCTTTTGCCAAACGAATTAGATAAGGAATATGTTTCTTCAGTATTTTCTTCGCCAGAGTTTGTTTTTAATGCAAACAGAGTTATTTATCAAAATGATGAAGAAATTCCATTTAGTGGTCATTTTGTTGGATACGATAGTTACGGAATTGTTGTAAACAATAAAATGCAAAAAATTTATATTACAATAACTTTAATTAATAAATATAATTTAGTAAGTGGAGATTTTTTGGAAGGAACTTACAGAACTATTAGTGAAGACAGAAAGTTGGTTCAAACACTAAATACAATTAACAAAATTGATGCTGATTCATATAAAAATGTTATGCCAAATAAAATTATGGCAAATAATTGCCTAAAAATTTTAGGTAATGAAATTTTGATTGGTGGAACAAATTTAATTTGGAATAGTAAATTTGATTTAAACAAATTGGCACAAAGTTTTTCAAAAGATTATTTGGTGGTTGTGTTAAATATTAATGTTAAGGACGAAAATTTTCAAACTATTAATGATAATATTTACACATTTAACATAAACTATAAATTACAAGATAAAGATATTTATGAATTAAGTGTAGCTGGAATTAATGATGCAAAACGAAAAGCAGAAATGTCAA
>CALVNY010000003.1 GCA_944350085.1 uncultured Clostridia bacterium
TGGCTTATGCCTTTTGTTGTGTTTGTTGCAGTGTATGGAATGTGTGCCTTAATTTATTTGATTGATTTTGCCATAAAAAAAATCCATCAAAAACATCTTGCAAAACAAGCAAAAGAACAAAAAATAGGAGAATGATAGATGTATAAAACTGAAGTCGTTGGTTATACACCAAAAGCCAAAAATATGGCAAAGAAAATTGAAGAAAAATGCAACGAAATGGAAGAAAGGTTTTAGTTAGATTTCTGCAACAATAACTCCTGCTCTTGCTATAATAGGACCATAACGGAGTGATACCGCCGTGAATGTCGGAAGATACAAAATATTTCATTATTACCCCCCCCCTAAATTATATAAACTATGCTTTCAAAAATTATAGCATATAACTTATAAAATTTTATAATCTTTCTTAAAACAATTTCAATAGTCCTGCATAGTTTTAGGCAGTTTAAAAGAATAAAAAAAGTAGTAAAAAGTGCTAATAGTAGTAAATAGTAGTCAAGCACTTCAAAAGAGTTGACTACTAAAAGATTTTATAAGAGCCTATTCGCCTTTATTTATATGGCATATAGAAAATAGCATAAAAAGACTTTCAATTTACATTACTTTTCTGATAAGGTGGAGGTTGGTGGTTCGAGTCCACTCAATCCTACCAAATAAAACGGCTAAAAAAGCCGTTTTTTATTTTAAATTAATCAACATTTTATTTTTATTAAATATGTAAATTATTAAAAATAAAAATTATAATTTTAACACTTGAAAAACCCAAATATTCTAATGTTGCTTATCATTTAAAGCATAAATTGTAAGATAAAAATTAATATTAGTTAATAGATAGATAAAATGCTGTTAGGTTTATGCTTTTTTGTTGGTATAAAACAATTCAATTTAGTTAAATAAATTTGATTAAAAAAATAAAAAGCAATTATTTTGAAGTAATTACTTTTTAAATTATACTAATTAAAATTACATTTTAAATATTTTAATTTTCTAAATTTAAAATTTAGATAATATATCATTAAAAACTATTTTCATCAATCAATGGCACTATGTCAATTGCAGGTTCTTCATAAGGGTGAACTTGTCTTATAGTTTGAACCACTTCCTTTACATCTTCAACATTACATATAACTTCTAACTTTTCTTCATTAACATATTCAATTTTGTTTTTTTCACCAATATATGGATTGGAATTTTCGTTGGGTTTAAAAGTGCCAACACATTTTATAGCGGAAGAGCAACATGTGTAATTTCCAATTATCCCAGCTTTTGTTTTAAAAATCTCTTTTCTAACATTTTCAACACTTTTAGTTGGTATTGCAACAAAAATTTTAACTTTACTTATATTAATATTCACACCACCACCCCGAATTTATAAAACTATGAACTAAAAAAATATTTTAAATTTTTTAGTATAACCATTGGTTATAAAATAAAATTGAATTATTTTAAAAATAAATATATTTTTTGTTAATTGTTAAAAAATTATTAATTAATAATTTATAACATTTGTAAAAAGCATTGTCAACTTAATAAAAAATTAAAAGCAAAATTAAGATACAATTAAGTTGCAATAAACAATAAATAATAATGATGTTTTTTTGTTTTTTATGATATAATTTTTATATGAAAAAATTTTTATATTTGGTTTTAATTTTAATTATAACAATTGCCACAATTTTTATTGCACCCCTAATTTACAAAAACAACAAAAATAATAATGAAAAAGAAATATTAGGTGTTTGGTGGTGGGATAACAGAATAGATAGTTCATATCTTGATTTTGCACAAGAAAATGGTGTTACTGAAATTTATTATTATGTTTCAGATTTTAATGAAAAAATTGCAGATTTTGTTAAAACAGCAAATTTAAAAAATATTAAAGTGTATTGGCTTACAGGAAAATACCAATGGATTGAAGACTACGACTCTTTAAAAAATAAAATAAATGAATTTTTAAATTTTCAAAGCAAAAATAACAACCTATTTGCAGGAATACATTTTGATATTGAACCACATCAACACCCCGAATTTAAACAACGACGAGAAGAAATCCTATTTGAATTTATTGACTTAACATATAAAATAAAATCCGATTATAATAATATTTTTATTGAGTATGATTTACCATGCTGGCTAGACGATGAAATAGAATATAATGGTCAAACAAAACCTGCATTTGAATATGTTTTTGATAATGCAAATAGAATAACCCTTATGAGTTACCGAGATAGTGCTGAAAAAATTTACAACTTTGCAAAAGATGAAGTTGAATATGCAAAAACAAACAATAAACAACTAATCTTAGGAGTTGAAACTCAAGATGTTAACGACAGCATAGTTTCTTTTTTCGAAGAAGGTAAAATGTTTATGAACCAAGAATTAAAGTATTTAAAAAGTATGCTTCCTAAAAATTTTGGAATTGCAATTCACCATATAGTTTCATGGTTTGATTTAAAATAGTATATAATTCATTTTGAAATATATTAAAATTTATATATTAAAATTTATCAATTTAGTTTTGTTTATTTAAACCTATTTTTAATAGTTGATTCAAATTTATTTAATTATGGTTTTTGTGAGTTAGTTTTTTAATTTAAATTAAATAATTTAATTGAAATTATTTTTATATATTATTATAATTAATTGTATTTCAAATAATTAATAAAAGGTAAATATGGAAAAATTTAAAGAAATTGAACGTTCAATAATTACAACCTACAGAGCACGGATTTGGTCTAAATTTACAAAAGCAATTAACGAGTTTAATTTAGTTGAACCAAATGACAAAATTTGCGTTTGCATATCTGGTGGCAAAGATTCAATGCTACTTGCTAAACTTTTTCAAGAATTACATAAACACACAAGAATTCCATTTGATTTGGTATATATTGTCATGAACCCCGGATATAATGACAAAAATATGCATCTTATTGAAAATAACTTGAAATTGCTAAATATTCCAGCAGAAATTGTTAAAACTGACATATTTGAAATTTCAAATGAAATGGAAAAGAACCCTTGTTATATATGTGCAAGGATGCGAAGAGGTGCATTATACAGAATTGCAAAAGAATTTAATTGCAACAAAATTGCACTTGGGCATCACTTTGACGATGTAATTGAAACAACTTTAATGAATATGCTAAACACTGGTTCTTTTCAAACAATGCTTCCAAAAATTAAAAGTGATAATTATTTAGACATGGAACTTATAAGACCAATGTATTTTATACATGAAAAAGATATAATTACATGGAAAAATTCTTGCCAATTAAATTTTATTGAATGTGCTTGTAGATTAACTGAGAATATAGAACAATTTAAAGATAAACATTCGTCATATAGATTAAAAACAAAAGAACTAATAAAAGATTTAAAGAGTTATAACCCTAATGTTGAAATGAATATATTTAAAAGTGCATATAATGTTAATTTAGATAAAATAATTGGATATAAAACAAATGGCAAATATCACTTTTATTTAGATAATTATAACACAAAAAATAAATCTTAAATAAACAATAATTTAAAGGAGAATATTTTATGAATTCATTAATACTTAACCCAACCTTATATGGTTTTGAACATTTAACATACCTTGCAATTTATGTTGTTATTTTTGTTGCAACAATACTTTTAACAAAATTTTTTATAAAAACCGAAAAACAAAAGACTATTTTATTAAAATCTGTTGCAGGCTTGCTTTTAATAGCAGTGCTAATGAATAGAATATCACTAATTTTTAAAAATGACAGAATCACTAGTTTTATACCTGATACATATTGTGGCCTTACAAGTATGCTTCTTAGCCTATTTGTTTTGTTTGGAAAACCAAACTTAAAAGCATATCACTGCTTGTGGTACTTAGGAATTGTTGGTGGACTTGGAACAATGCTTTACCCGGACTTTATAGGTCAAAACCAATCTTTCTTTTATATTCCAACAATTTCTGGATTCCTTCATCATTCTATTTTGTTTTTATTATGTGTTTTATTACTTCAAACAAAATGGTTTGTTCCTAGCATAAAAAAATGGAAATGTTTTCCTATTGGATTTGGTTGCTATGTTTTATATGGGTTATTCCTTATGGACATTTTAAATTTGAATAGTGCTATGTCAATAAAAACGCCATTAATTGAAGGCACACCTTTAAATTGGTGGTTTATGTTAATTGTTGGAACTATCCTTGTAGTATGTTTTGAATTTGTTGTTGATTTAATTAAAAATAAAAAAGCTAAAAATAAAAAAGTTAATAACAATAATATTATTGGATAGCGTGTAAATAAACAGAACAAAAAAATTAATTTATTATGTACCTTTAAATTTAGATTATTTAAATTGTCAAAATTAAATAAAAAAATCCTACTATGTGTAGGATTTTTTTTAATTATTAAACAAGCAATTATAAATTTCAACTGCAGTATTTATATTTAATAATAATTTTTTTTCAATAATTTCTTTTGCTGTATTTCCACCATCTTCAATTAAAATTGCAATATACCTTCCAGCATTAAACAAAAGTTCTGACAAGTTTTTTGATAAACACAAAATTGATGGATAATCATAATCTAAAACGTCATCAGATTTTATTGAAATCATATCTTTTACATCTTTAAAAATGTCATTTATCATAGTGGAAAATAATTGTTGTCCTTCTTTATTGCATTTTACAGATTTTTGAGTATCTCCATCGTTTAAGGCCTCTTCACTTTCAATAAATAATTTACATACTTGTCCACCATGTTCAATAAGTTCTGCCAAAATTTTTATTTGTTCCATTTTACACCTTTAAATAAATTCATAAAACTTGTTAAATCTATTTTTTATTTTTTCTTTACCAAACAATTTTAAAATTTCGTACAAATCTGGTGTTTGTGTTCTACCTGTTACTGCAACTCTAATAAGTGTACAAACATCTCCACAATGCCCAATGTATGCTTCTTTATTTTTCTTAAATTCCTTAACTTCTTTTGCAAAGCCGTATTTTGCACCTAGTTCTTTGATTTTATTAAACCAAGTGTCTTTTGCATCATTTTCATCAAATATTGTTAGATATTCGTTTAATAGCTCTTTTGCACATTTATAATTGTTTGGCAAATCATAATCTTCAATGCTACTTGGATTATAAAATTCATCATAAAAATATTTATATAATTCTGGAATACTGCTCCATTTATAAATATCTTTTCTTGGTTTTTCAATATTTCTATCAATATTAAACATTTTTATTGCATAATCTTTGTTGTTTAAAAGCAATTCATACCAAGAATTATTATATTCTTTTGCCCATTTTAACACATTGTTGAAAACTTCTTCTGCTGTCATTTTAGAAATAATATTTTTAGATATGTCATTTAATTTAACCAAATCAAATATTGGTGAAACAGCAGTAATATCATTAATTCCAAACTTGAATTCTTTCCAACTAAGTTCCGGATTGTTTCTTCTCCATTCTTCAAATGAAGATGAAATTAGGTTTAATAAATATTCAAGCACGCTTTCGATTGGATAACCATTTTCAAAATAATAACGCATATCTGCTTCTGGGTCATATCTTTTAGAAATCTTGCGTTTGTTTCCATTTTCAGGTATTTTACAAATTAATGGATTATGGCAATATTTAAACCTATCAAACCCAAGAGCATCTATAATTTCCAAATGAACAGGCGTTGAAGAAATATATTCTTCCCCTCTAACAACAGTTGTAACCCCCATAAGTTTGTCATCAATTATATGACAAAATGTATATGGTGGAATCCCATCTGATTTTACCAATATAACATCTTTTGCGTTTGCGTTGGCAGTAATTTCGCCTTTAATTAAGTCAGTAAATGTTACCCTTTTTATTCCATCGCCACTTGTTTTTAGCCTTATGGCAAATTTTTCGCCATTGTCGATGTGTTTTTTTACTTCATCAAAACTTAAATTCCTACATGCATCATATTCTGTTGCATCATTGTCTAAAAATTTTGTTTCCCTATCTTTCAAAATTTCTTCTTTATTTTCAAATGCTTTACAAAAGCAAGGAAATGCCTTTCCAATTGAAACTAGATATTTTGCAAAAGAGTGATAAATATCCAACCTTTCTGTTTGAATATATGGGCCATAATAGCCTTTAATTTCGCCGTTTAATGTTTCATATTCATCAGGATATATTCCAAATTTATCCATTACCATTTCAATAACTTCAAAAGCACCTTCCTTTTCTCTTTTTCGGTCGGTGTCTTCAAGTCTTCTTATAAACACTCCATTTGTGTTTTTGGCTAAGTTATATGATATAAACATTTGAAAAAAGTTTCCAATATGCATATACCCTGTTGGGCTTGGAGCATATCTTGTAACTTCACCTTTTACATTTTCTCTTTTTTTGTATTTGTTTAAATAAAAAGTGTAATCTTTTACATTTGGATATAGTAAATCAGCAATTTTTTGGTATTCGTTCATTTTTTTTCACCTTACAAAACAAATAGGGCTAAAAACCCTATTTGTTTTTATTTTAAATTTATTAATAAATTTCACTAAGTAATAAAATTTTATTAGCAGCTTTAAGCAAAACAACTAAATCATAACTAGAAAAGTTTTCAATAACTGTTAGTTTTGCAGTTTGTTCAGCATTTAATGATGACCTAAATTCATTTAAACTTGAAAATAAAGTATTGTCTGCTCCACCTGTTCTTAATTGATTGTATGTGTACATATCAAATTCACTAGCATTTGATTTATATAAATTTAAGAAAATATCAAATCTATCAATAACTTGTTTAAGGTTGTTTGCTCTGCTTTCAAGTTCATAATATTTTTTGTATTCGTCTGATGTTTCTTCTACCTCACTAGAAGGTTTTTCAACTCCAACATAATACCAATTATTAGTTGTCAACATACTTAAATCATTAAACAATTTTACTATTTCACTGGTTAAGTTAGCATTAGTAGTGTCACACAAGTTGTTATTTTGATATGTTGTTATAGCATCTAAGAAATAGCCATAAGCATATTTTAAACTAGCTTCCATTACAAGCCTTTCTGCTGTATCACAAGTAACTAATTCATCTTTTAAAATATATTTGTTGTGTATGTCACAAAATGCCAAGTTAAATTCAAAATTTGCTTTTATTAAATTAACATAAACATAATTAAATGTTTTGATTTTAGAAGCCATAACTTGTGTTTGTGGAGTTATAAATTTTGCCAAACTTGTTAGATTATCTAAACTAATTTTAAATTCTTCAACAGAATTATTTAAATTTTTAAGTTTATTAAGCAAATTATAAAGTTCTTCGCCATCAATTTCAACTTCTGATGTGAAGAAATCTTTTTGATATCTTAAAAAGTAACTATTAGAATATTGCAATAAATAAGCATACATCCCTTTTAATCTATCATAAAGATTTTTAAGATTTTCTTCCATATCAACAGTGCTTGTTAAAACACTATCAAATTTAATTCTGAAAGTTACATTACCATTGCTTTCAGTTGAAGGTCTAATGTAGTCATATGTGTTATCGTCTATTTTATTTGCATCACCACTGTATGTAAACATTGTATTATATGTTTCAGCAACACCTTGTGTTTGGTATTCATTTACCATTGAATTATATTCTTTTAATATGTCGTTTAATGTTGCAGAATCTTTTTTACAACCTGCAAGCAATGAGCCAATTCCAAGTACAGGCACAATTAATAAAAGTGATAATATTTTTAAAACTTTTTTCATAAAATTTTCCTCCTTTAATTAACCTATACTTTAATTATCTTTGAAAGCATACACAATCAAATTGTGAGCATCTTCCAAAATATCTTCTCCAATCTTAATATTAGTAGATTGTTGTTTCATGTAAGCATCTTTTGTTGTAATTTTTTCATCAAAGAAACTTTTTAACATTGCACCAAGTTCTGCTTTTGTTACAGCATTATTAACATAATTTCCATCAATCAAATCATCTAAATCAGCCTTGGTAAATGTTTTAGAATCATATTCATATTTTTCAGTGAATTTTTTAAATTGTTGTTTTTCATCTGCTGTAAAATAACTTTCAGTATTAATATTATCGTAATTTGTATTACTTAATTTAGCATTAATTGAATTATAAAATTCTTCAAGCATATAGTTGTTTCCATCAAGATCTAACCCTTTAAGATCAACTCTTTTTTCGGAACTTAATTTTAACACCTTTAATAAATCTTCACTACTTAAATTTTTGTACGCATCTAAGAATGCAGCTGAATCCTCTGTAAAATATGAATTTTCTTCATATTGATCAATTGTGTCACTTATTTTATTTGTTTCAGCTAAATAATATGACTGATATTTACTTTTAAAGTTATTAAGATCTGAAACTTTTGTGTTTAGTTCTTCGCAAAGAATATTTAATTGTTGAACATATACATCATACATTGCAGATTTTAAATCTGGAACAAATGTTTTGAAAACATATTTATTAACATAATCTCTTAATTTAAAGAATAATTCGTTTTCAATAGATTGTTTTGTTAATGCCTTTTTATACAAAGTAAAGTTTATATCTACCAAATCTTTATATCCTGCATCATTAGGATATGTTGTGCTTATAACAATTCTTGAACCAAATGCGTTCACAACATCACCAAAGCATGCAACCAATTCATCAATTGCTTTATTATATTCTGTGATTGTGTTAACTAAACTTTTTCTATCTGCATTTTTAACTTTTTCAGCACTTGCAGTTAATGAGTAGTAATAGTTTATTGCAGCACTTGAATTATTGTTTAGATTCAACAAAGTTTCAACATTTTGTTTTATTTTGTTAAGTTCGTCAGTTGTGCCGATTTCTTTATTAGTGTTCTCGCCTGTTTTATATTGGGTAATACCTTTATAATAATCAACAATTTTACTATAGCCTTTGTAAACTATACCATCTAACCCAGTAATAGCAACTTCATCTTCCAAATGAGTTTTTGTTTCAGTCATTTCTTTAAATACAACTTCATTAGGTTTTGTTCTAAAACAAAAATACCATATTCCGCCACCAACTAATCCTAAGATTAATATAGTAACCAATATTCTTACCACATGTTTCATTGTTTTTTCTCCTAATTATTTACAATTTATAAAATAACAAAATAGCCACATATATTTATTATTTATATAATAACATTAAATATCAAATAAAGTCAATATCTTAAACTAATTAATTAAAATTAGTATTCAACTTTAACAAGCACTAATCCGTGTGCTTTTACAGTTGCTCCTGCAAACTTTCTGTCCTTTTTGTTAATAATTTCAACAATACTTTCAGGTTTTATTTTGCCATAACCAACATTAATCAATGTTCCCATTAAAATACGCACCATGTTGTATAAAAACCCATTTCCACTAACAACAAATTTGTATTGATTGTATTCTTTATTAACACACTCAATTTTTGCATTAAAAATTGTTCTTGTTTTATCTTCAACTTCAGTTCCTGAAGCACAAAATGAAGAAAAATCAAAAGTTCCAACTAAAAATTTGCAAGCAAGTTGCATATCATTAATATTTAGTTCCCCTTTAAAAAAGCTAAATGTTTTGTCAAAATATGCATTACTCGTTTTCCCGAAATAAAAATTATATTCATAAGTTTTATTTTTTGCATTAAACCTTGCATTAAAATCATTATCCACTTCATAACTTTTTACAATTCTTATATCTAGTGGCAAATTATCGTTCAATAAATACATCAGTTTTTCTGGTGGAAATAAATCGTCACAATTAAATGAAACAACTTGTCCTATTGCTGAAACTAATGCATCGGTTCTGCCACTTGCATAAGTTTTGATTTGCTTATTAAAAACTTTAAATAAGGCTTTTTCTAATTCATCTTGAACCGTTTTTTTGTTTGGTTGAGATTGCCAACCAGAATAATTTGTTCCGTCATAACTAATAATAATTGCAATATTCATATTTTCTCCTATGATTTAATTATAGCATATTTAATTTTTTTATGAAATAGTTAAAAACATTTAATATATTATTAAAAAATTTTTTTGAAATTTTTTGCATTAAATTAATAGTTAAATTTTTTTATTTACAATATTTTTTGTAATTGCGTGACTTAACATTTTAAACTATTGTATAATCTTTATATAAATTAGTTTTGTTAATAAATATAATATTTTAAATAAGGAGAACAAAATGACAAATAAAATAACTGTTGATGGAAACACAGCAACTGCATTAGTTGCGTATAAATTAAGCGAACTAGCAACAATTTATCCAATCACTCCAAGCAGTGGTATGGCTGAGCTTTGTGACACTTTATCAAGCCGTGGCGAAAAGAATATTTTTGGAGAACCATTAAAAGTTGTTGAAATGCAATCGGAAGGTGGTGCTGCAGGTGCTTTGCACGGAGGACTAACTAGTGGTGCTTTAACTACAACATTTACTTCAAGCCAAGGTTTGCTTCTTATGATACCAAATATGTACAAAATTGCAGGAGAAATGTTGCCTTGCGTTATTCATGTTAGTGCAAGAGCAATTGCAACTCATGCTTTAAGTATTTTTGGTGATCACTCTGATGTTATGGCAGTAAGACAAACAGGTTTTAATATGCTTTGTTCTAGTTCTGTTCAAGAAGCACAAGATTTTGCACTAATTTCTCACATTTCTGCTCTTAAAGCATCTTTGCCATTTGTTCACTTTTTTGATGGCTTTAGAACTAGCCACGAAATAAACACAATTTTTGATATAGATTTTGAAAAAGTTAAAAAAATTTATCCTTTTGATAAATATTACGAGTTTAAATCAAGAGCCTTAAATAGCAACTCCCCTGTTCAAAGAGGAACTGCTCAAAATCCCGATATCTTCTTCCAAAACAAAGAAGCATGCAATAAATATTACAATGCAGTTCCAAAAATTGTTGAAAGCGTTATGGACGATGTTTACTCTATAACAGGCAGAAGATACCACATTTTTGATTATTATGGAGCAAAAGATGCAGAAAATGTTATTGTTTTAATGGGAAGTGGTGCAACTACTGTTAAAACAACTGTTGAATACTTAAATAAACTAGGCAAAAAAGTGGGCGTTTTAGTTGTTAGATTATACCGACCATTTGATAGCAGTTATTTTATTGAAAAACTACCAAAATCTGTAAAAAGAATTGCTGTTTTAGACAGAACAAAAGAGAGTGGTGCTGATGGCGAACCTTTATATAAAGATGTAATATGTGCAGTATTTAATGCTAAAAAAGATATAAAAGTTTATGGCGGAAGATATGGGCTTGGAAGCAAAGAATTTACACCAAGCATGGTTAATGCTGTTTTTGAAAATCTATCGTTAAACAAACCTAAAAATAACTTTACTATTGGAATTGAAGATGATGTAACAAATTTAAGTTTAAAAGTTGAAAATTACATTTATCCAACTCATGGAAAAGTTACAAGTTGTAAATTTTATGGTTATGGTGGCGATGGAACAGTAAGCGCAAACAAAAGTAGTATAAAAATTATTGGCAACAATACAGACTTAAACGCACAAGCATATTTTGAATATGATAGTAAAAAAAGCGGAAACGCAACAATAAGCCATTTAAGGTTTGGTAAAGATGAAATTAATGAAAGTTACTTGCTAGACAATGCAAATTTTGTGTCGGTTCATAACCAAACTTATGTAACAAAATATAACATTTTAAAGGGCTTAATTGATGGCGGAACACTTTTAATAAACACTAATTGGACAGATGAAGAAATTGACCACAACTTCCCTAATTCACTAAAACAAGAAATTGTAAAAAGAAACATAAAACTATACACTATAAACGCATATGATTTAGCAAAAGAAATTGGACTAGGCAACAAAATTAATTTAATTATGCAATCATGTTTCTTTAAACTAATTAACATAATTTCGTTTGACAAAGCAAAAGAAGAAATGAAACATTACGCACTTGTTAGTTATGGCAAAAAGGGAGAAGATGTTTTAAACAAAAATTATTTGGCTATTGATAAAGCGATTGATAATTTATATCAAGTTAATGTTCCATTAGATTGGGGAAAAGATGATTGTGATTGCAGTAAATGTTCAAACACTAACAGCAACTTAACTATTGATAAAAACTCTAAAAATCCTTATTTTGAAAATTATATAAAACCAATTCAAAGTTTAGAAGGCGACAAACTACCAGTTTCGGCATTTAGCCCTGATGGGACAGTTCCAACTGGAACTACTAAACTTGAAAAACGAGGCATTGCAACAATGCTACCTTGCTGGGAAAGTGAAAATTGCATACAATGCAATATGTGTTCATTTGTTTGTCCACATGCAGCAATAAGACCAGCACTAATTAAAAGTGAAAATTTAAAAAACGCACCTGAAAGTTTAAAAGTTTTAGATGCAACAGCAGAAAAAGATTTAAAATTTGTTATGCAAATAAATCCACTTGATTGTACAGGTTGTGGCGTTTGTTCAAGTGTTTGCCCTGCAAAAAACAAAGCACTTGTAATGAAACCATTTGATGACATAAAAAATGACAGCCAAATCAACTATGAATATGTAAATAGTGTTCCACACGAAAAAAGTTCTGTGTTTAAAGAAAACACAGTAAAAGGTTCTCAATTTAATGAACCTTACTTTGAGTTTAGTGGTGCATGTGCTGGCTGTGGAGAAACTCCTTACATTAAAGTAATAAGCCAATTATTTGGCGACAAAATGATTGTTGCAAATGCAACAGGATGTAGTAGCATATATGGTGGAAGTTCCCCAACCTGCCCTTACACAAAAGACGAAAATGGCCATGGTATTGCTTGGAGCAATAGTTTGTTTGAAGACAATGCAGAATTTGGTTATGGAATTAAACTTGCAACACAAATAAATGAAAACAAACTTAATACTTTACTAAATACTTTACTTGAACAAAATGTTAGCGACAATTTTAAAACAAAAATTAAAGATTATTTAAAATCAAACAACACATTAGAACAAAGAAATTTAGGCAACCAACTACTTGAAATGGTATCTAATGAAAATGTTGATAAACAATTTGTTGATGAACTAAATTCATTAAAATGTGTGTTTGGAAAACAAAGTGTTTGGATGTTTGGTGGTGACGGCTGGGCATACGACATTGGATATGGTGGTTTGGACCATGTTTTAGCAAGTGGACAAAATGTTAATGTTTTAGTTTTAGACACAGAAGTTTATAGCAACACTGGTGGACAAAGTAGCAAAGCAACTCCACTAGGAGCAAGTGCAAAATTTGCATCAGCAGGCAAAAGAACAAACAAAAAAGACTTGGCACTTATGGCCATGGCTTATAAAAATGTTTATGTTGCTAAAGTTAGCATGGGTGCAAATATGCAACAATTTTTAAAGGCAGTAATTGAAGCCGAAAATTATGACGGACCATCATTAATTATTGCTTATGCTCCTTGCATAAATCATGGTATTGACATGAAAAACAGCAGTTTGGAACAAAAGAAAGCAGTTGAAACTGGATATTGGCATTTGTTTAGATACAATCCAGAATTAGCAAAAGAAAACAAAAATCCTTTTATGCTTGATAGTCCAGAACCAAAACTTGATTATATGGAGTTTTTAAATAGTGAAAGTAGATACACTGCACTTCTTCGTCAAAACGAAACAGAAGCACTAAAACTATTTGAAGAAGCAAAAGAGTTTGCCATGAAAAAATATAATGAATACAAAGAAATGGCAAATAAATAAAAAAAAATATAATTTTTATGAATAAAAATTGAAATATAACAAACATTATAATTAGTAAAGCATTAAAGAACTTGTTTTCAGGATTTGCTTTACTTAAAAATAATTTCTCACATATAAATGTGAGGCTAGCAAAAAGCACCACTAAAATGGTGCTTTTTTGCTGTTATTAAAATAGTAAAATTAATTTTAATTATTAAAATATGCTTAATGTTTTTGTTTTATTTTTCTTAATGTTTTTTATTGTAACATTTACTATATTTTCAACAGTTATATTAAAATGATTATACAAATCTTGTTCTCTTGCACTAAATCCAAACGAATTAACTGTTATAGTGTCGCCATTAAGCCCAACATATTTAAACCAAGATAATTCACTGCCAGCTTCAATTGCAATTCTACTAACACAATTTCTAGGAATTACTTTGTTTTTATATTTATCTGTTTGTTCGTCAAAAATTTCCATACAAGGCATTGAAACAACCCTAACATTATAACCTTTTTCAAACAAAACTTTTTGGGCATCAAGCGCCAAATGAACTTCGCTTCCTGTTGCAATTAAAACAGAGTGCAATTCGCCCATATTTTCTTTTGAAATAATATAGCCACCTTTCATGGCATTTTGCATAGTACTTTGCACATATGGCAAAACTTGCCTACTTAACGCAAGAATTAAAGGTTTTTGTGTTGTTAAACTTACCAAATATCCTGCCTTTGTTTCTTCCATATTGCAAGGTCTAAACACATTAATATTTGGCATTGCCCTAAACTGAACAAGTTGCTCAACAGATTGATGTGTTGGGCCATCTTCACCTACTGCAATGCTATCATGACTAAAAATATAAAGAACTGGCAAATTCATTAAAGCACTCATTCTTACAGCATTTTTCATATAATCACTAAATGCAAAAAATGTTGAAGCAAATGGTCTAAGCCCACCATATAATGCAATTCCGTTTGAAATTGCCCCCATTGCGTGTTCCCTTACACCATACAAAATATTCCTGCCACTATACAAATTTGGTCCAAAGTTTCCACCATCATTAATATATGCTTTTGTGCTTGCACTAACATCAGCAGTTCCACCAATGATATTCAAATGATTTTTTGATATATGATTTAAAACAATAGAACTTAAATTTCTAGTTGAAGCATCTTTATCGAACACAAGATTTTCTAACTCTTCTTCAACTTTTGAGTTGTTTTCAAAAAAACTTAAAAGTTGTTTATATTCTTTTTTATAGTGTTTTTTATAATATTTTAATTTGTTTACAACATCTTCAAAAACTTTTTCTTTTGTTTCTTTTAATTCATCAAAGTATTCTTTTGTTTCAGGCAAAATTTCAAAAGGTTTTGTGTTAATTTTAAGGTTTTCTCTTAAACTTTTTAAACCTTCTTCTTTTAATGGATTACCATGTATTTTTGCTTGTCCTTCGTATGGGCTACCAAAACCAATAAGAGTATTTACTATAATAAAATTTGGCTTATCGCTTTCCTTTGCTTTGTTAATTGCTTTTTCAATTTCGGAAACACTATTGCCATTTTCTACTTCCAAAACATTAAATCCATAACCCTTTAACACTTCAATGGTGTTTTGATTAAATGTTTGACTAATAGAGCCATCAATAGTAATTGCATTAAAATCATACAAAAATATTAATTTATTTAGTTTGTTTGTTCCAGCAAAACTCAATGCTTCATTGGCAATGCCTTCCATTAAACAGCCATCACCAAGCAAGCAAAATGTGTAATTGTCAAATAAATTACAATCAGGTTTGTTGAAATTGCTTGCCATATATTTTTCAGCAACTGCAAACCCAACAGCATTTGCAACACCTTGCCCTAATGGCCCTGTTGACACATCAACACCATCACAAACATTAACTTCAGGATGCCCTGTTGTTATACTGCCCATTTGCCTAAATTTTTTTAAATCGTCCATTGTTATATTATATCCAAGCAAATGAAGCCCAGCATATAACATACTACTGCCGTGCCCAGCAGACAAAACAAATCTATCTCTTAAAATATGGTTTGAATGCTTTGCGCTAGATTTCATACTTTTTAGTATCGCTAAATAAATAGGAGTGGCACCAAGCGCAATGCCCGGATGACCACTCTTTACATTAGAAATCATATCGCAAGCTAAAGTTCTTAAATTGTTTATTGCAATAGTTTCTTTCAAAAATTTCACCTCTTATAATAATCTAAAATGCTTTTACCAATCATTTTTATAAGTTGAGTGTCTGTTAAATTTTTAACATTTATAGTTATGTCACATACTCTACTTAAAATAAAATCTCTTTCATTAAAAACTGTTTGAGCCAATTTTATTTGACTAACTTTTGTTACATCTTCATTTAACTTATTTGTTAGTTCGTCTTTATCTAAGCGCAAATAAATAAGTAAAGTGTTTTGTTTTATATAGTTTAAATTTGTTTCATTATTAAGTGCATTGTAATTTACAGTTATAACAGAATTATCATAACTTGTAACAGTTTTTATTTTAGAAGCTTCAAGTTTTCTAATATATTCTTTTCCACATGTTTTTTCTGCCTCGGCAATATCTAAAATATCAAATTGAATAAGGTCTGTAATGTCGGCATAATACATTTCAAGTTTATCAGCAAACTTTTTAGCAATTTTTTTTGTATAGTCTTTTGCTAAACCAACTATTGTTATATTTTTTTTCAATGCCACAAACCTCCTTTTATAATTAATATTTTATAACCAATGAAAATATACCAAAGCAAAACAAAAATTGATTAGTAATATTATTATACTAGATTTTATTAATATTTACAATGATTTTTAATTATTGTTAAATTAAACATTGTTTTTATTGTCGTTTTTAGTATATTTTGGGAAAAACACTATTATTAAGCAAACCCCCATAATTCCCAGTGCAATATAGTAATAATCAACAAATATATATGTTGAAACATCTTTAATAAACAAAAAATCGCTAAATGAGTCTTCGTTTATAAAATAAATAATATTGCCTAAATTTTGAGTTGAATATGTGTTGTTATAAAGTTCTTCACTATAATTTTTTAGATTGTTTAGCACTTCACTGCTTGGGTGCCCATAAGAATTTTCTCCACAACTTATAATTGCATATTTTGGATTTAAAAATTCAAGAAACGTAGAACTTGTTGAAGTGTTACTTCCGTGATGTGCTAATTTTAAAACATCAATATTTAAAGAATCTTGTGTGTTGATTAACTCAATTTCATTTTCAGTTGTTGCATCTCCGGTTAAAAGCACGCTTTTGTTTTTATATTCCAATTTTATATAAGGACTATACATATTTTCATCTGAGTAATTATCTTTTGTTGGCGATAAAAATGTAACATATTCATTTATTTCATCAGTTTCAGCACCTACAAAATTATAAAACACATTTATTTTATTTTCCATTTTAAGGCTATTTAATTTTTTTATAATTTTATCATAATTTGCATCATCTATAACTAAATCTATATTTTCATTATAATTTGTGTCGTAATTTTTACTATAAATTTTTGGTCTATAAAAATTTTTAACCTGATAATTATTTAAAATATATAAAAAATTGCCACTATGGTCAGAATCACTATGTGTTAAAATTGCATAGTCAAACACCCTTTCTTTTTGTGAATTAAAAAATACATTATTTATATAATAAACAATTTTGCTTTCATAATTATTTTTGCCACTATCTACTATTAAATTTTTATTGTTTGGCAATCTTACTAAAATAACATCGCCTTCGCCAGTGTCCACAAAATGCACTTGCATTGAATTGCTTTCAATTTTAGATAAATTTGGCTTTAAATGAAAAGCATAGTTTAGTTGTTCATTAAAAAACATTGTTACAATCATAGTAACAAAAATAATACCACAAATTATTAGCAATGTTTTGTTTAATTTAAAATTTCTTTTCTTTCTCATTTGTAATCTAATTATATTTTATAATTAATATTTTTTTTGCAAATTTTGCCCACAATAAATTTTTGTTTTTCCCCTAAAAGTTGCTTTATTTCAGGCATTTTTCTAATTGTTGCATTGTATCCTTCCATAATCATTTCGTCTATTTGTTTTAGTTTTGTACTTTTAAATCGTTTTAGGTCTGGTTGAATCATTAAGTCTGCATCAACATAACCCTTTTGAGAGTTGGATTTCATCATTATTCTAATGCTGGCAAGTAAAATTTCAAAGTAATTATTACTATCCGTTCCTTCCCCTCTCTTGCTATTTAAGTCAACCGCTATTATTTTATCACAATTAAAATTTTTTGCCACACTTGATGGAATATTATTTACAAGCCCTCCATCAGCCAAAAGAGTGTTATCAAATGAAACAGGCATAAAAACACCCGGCACACTACAACTTGCACATACTGCCTTAATTAAATCTCCTTTAATTATGTCGTATTCTTCGCCTCGCCTTAAATCAGTTGCAACTGCACAAAAAGGAATTTTTAAATCATCAAAGTTTATTTCATCCTTTTCAAATAATCTTTTACATAATTTTGCTATTCCATCAACTTTGCTTGGCATTAATGGCAAAGGATTGGAAAGTATATCCTTATTGGTTAAGTCTTTTACAATATCATAAGCCCGTTTACTACTCACGCCGTATGCAATACATGCACCAACTATGCTTCCAACACTTGTTCCTGCTATAAAATCAAATGTTATGTTGTTCTCTTCAAACGCTTTTAACATGCCAATATATGCAACACCTCTTGCTCCACCACCACCAAGAACTAAGCCTACTTTTGATTTCATTTTTTACCCCTTAATAAATTAAAAATTAAATAATTAATGTAATTAATATTAGAATTTGTTTTTTTAATTGTAATATAATATTATCATAAACATTTTAAGTATATCATATTATATTATCTTTTTTTATTTTAAAGAAACAATTAATTAAAAAAAATATATTTAAATTTTAAAATATAATATTGTTTTTATTTTTTAAATAATAAAATTAAAAAAATGGTATGAATAACATACCATTTTTTTTTAGTGTTCGTCGTACCATTTAATTGCTTCATTAACAGTTTCAATTTCTTTTGTTAATCTATCAACTTGTTTTGTTAATAATTTGTTTGTTTTTTCTAAAATTGGGAATCTATCTTCGTTTTGTTTAATAACTTCTTCGCAGTGTAAAACGCTATCTTTTAATTCTTTTAAAGTTGCCATATCTTCATCAAGTTTTGCTTTCTTTTCAGGGTCAACATTTTTTGGACTATTTACTCCATATAAAGCAATTTTTTGTTTTGCAACTAAAACTTCTTTTTTACGAAGTTTTTCACCATCACGGGCAAGTGCTTTTTTACATTTAACTATTGGCATATATTCCCTTTTATTTGCTCTTAATTCCTTGTTTGTGTCAGCTAATTCTTTTTGTAGTTGTTCAAGTTTTGAAACATAGTAATCACGAGTAAAGTAAGGTTTGTCATCTTCAACAGGTGTTTGTTTAATATTTTCAAGTTCTTTTGCAAGTTGTTCTTTTTCTTCTGCTAATTTAGCCTTTTCTTCTTCTAGTTTTTTGTTTTTCTTTCTTTGACTTTCGTTTTCTTTAATTATTTCACTATTTTCAGAAATATTTTTTAGTCTATTTTTTATGTTTTGGCTTTTTTCTGATTGTACTTTTCTTTTGAAATCTTTTAATTCTTCAAGTTCTTTTAACTTTGCATCTAATTCTCTATCCTTTTCTTCATCTTCTGCCATTTTTTGCAATGCTTCGTTTTTGTTAACAAGAACTTCTTTCCTTAGCTTTCTTAACTCTTTAATATTTTCATCATTATCCAAATAAACCACTTTTTCTTTAATTATTGTTTTTGGTTCAATTTGAACTACTGGTTGTTCTTCTTCTGCCTTAAAGATTTCAACATTTTCTTCTTCAACAATTGGAGCATCTTCTACTTTTTCTTTTTGTTTCTTATCATCTTCTTCCTTGATTTGTTTTGATAAGTCTTCCAAAATTTTGCCTAACTCTTCTTCCCCATCGTCTGCAAAAAAGTCTTCATCATCTTCTTCAACCATTTTTTCTAAATTGGTAAAAATTGGTTCATTAACAACTTCTGTTTCTTCTGTCTTTTGATTTAAACTTTGTTCCAACATTCTTTGTTCTTCCAAAGCCTTTTGCATATCAACAGCATTGTATTCTTCTGTTGTTTTTTCCTCAACCAATGGATAAATGTTTTCTTCTTTTTTTTCAGTGTAATTTAATTGTAATGGCTCTTCATTTTTGTTGGAATGTTTAATTAAAATGCCATCTCTATTGCCATCAATAGCAGTTAGAATTAAATCAATAATTAGTATTAATATAAATGCACCAAAAACAACTATTGCTAAAATCCCTAATGTGTTAAGTAAAATGTTTAAAAATTCTTTCATAATATTTCTCCCAAAATATTTAAAAATTATTTAATTAATTGGTGGAGACGGTGGGAGTTGAACCCACGTCCGAAAAGGCATGCAAGGTGTTTCTACATATTTAGTTAATGATTGTTATTCGCCCAAACTAATTTCATTAACAAAGTTAATTTGGACTATTTTGTTAAAATCTCAAATGTAACCACAAACATATTACATTTGGTTGCCCACTAATGTTGCCCATTTAGGTTTCGTGGGAGTAACCTATGGACATAGCACCTGCGTTAACTAAGCAGCTAATGCTAATTTTTCATTGTTGTTTGCATTTAAATTTGCAGTTTCCGTTTTTAATGTAGACGAGCCTACAATATGCTTTCCCCTCTCAAAACCAATCCGTCGAAACCAATACGTCCCCCTAAATTATTATATAAGTTTAAATTTGTTTTTATAATAATTATAATACTTATATAAAAATTTAAGTTGATATAAAATTAAAGTTAAATCTTTTTTAATTGTCTTAAAGTTTCTCTGTTTATGTCTTTTTCTTTTAATGTTTGCTTTTTATCATAATTATGTTTTCCTTGTGCCAAAGCCACTTCAACCTTAACTAGCGAACCCGAAAAATATAATTTTGTTGGAATTAATGTTAAACCTTTTTCTTTAACTTTTGAAAATAGTTTTGTTATTTCAGTTTTATGCATTAAAAGTAACCTATCTGCACGCTCTTTTGTTTTAAAAGTGGCATCTTTGTTGTCATAAGGTTTAATGTACATATTTTTAATATACATTTGACCCAACTTGCTAATAGAAATAAAAGCGTCTTTCAAACTAACATTGCCTTGCCTTATACTTTTAACTTCGGCGCCATTTAATTTTATTCCTGCCTCAAAAGTGTTAAGTATAAAATAATTATGATAAGCTTCTTTGTTTGTTGCGATAATTTTCATAATTTAATCCTTTTAAACTTATTTGTCAAAAAAATAAATAAGAGATAATTTTACAATTAGTTGCTTATTTTGAAAATTACCTCTTATATTATAACACATTAAAATAAATATTCAATACCTTATTTTAGAAATTTTGAGCAGATTTTACTAAAAAATACCAATTATACAAGCACAAAATCAATTTCTCTTGATAAAATATCTGCTCTTACGGATTTTACTTTTACAGGCATTCCAATCACAAAAGTGTTTTTCTTGCCTTGTAATTTATATTCTTCTTCAATATATTCGTATTCATCTTCTGGCAAATCAGTTAGTGAAACTAGCCCTTCAACAGTGTTGTCTAATTCGACAAACACACCAAATGCAGTTACCCCCGAAACCTTGCCATCGAATTCTTCATTTAAGTGTTCCTTCATATAGAAAACTTTATATAAGTCGTCAACATCACGCTCAACATCATCTGCTACAACTTCTCTTTCGCTTGAATTAATTGAACTTACAATAACAAAATTTTTTGTGTCACTTAATTTTTTTCCAACAAGTTCGCCATGTAAGTCATCTTTAATTATTCTGTGAATTGTAAGGTCTGGATAACGCCTTATTGGAGATGTAAAATGACAATAAAACTTACTTGCAAGCCCAAAGTGCCCTAAACAATCTTGGCTATATTTAGCCTTTTTTAATGAACGCAAGCAAACCCTATTTACCATATCTTTTGAATCTAATGTGTTTGCCTCATTTAAAATAGTTTGAAGTTCTTTTGGTTGAACTGCTTCTGGATTTGCCATGGTGGTTATTCCCAATTTTTTAACCAAATTTAAAAAGTTATTCATTTTTTCAGAACTTGGAGTTTCGTGAACACGGTAAACAAATGGGGCTTTTAATTTTGCATAATGTTCTGCCACAGTTTCATTTGCAACAACCATAAACGCTTCAATTAGTTTTGTGCCATCATCACTTTTTCTTTTACTTAAATTTACCACATTTCCTAATGCATCTAACTCAACTTTAACTTCTGGAATATCAAACTCTATATATCCTAAATTATGTTTTTTCTTCATTAAAATTTGTGATAATTTATGCATATTCCACAATGCGCCTGTAAATTGTTTATTATTTTCACAAGCAACTGGGTCTTTTTCTAAGATTTTTTGAACTTCGGTGTAAGTAAATCTCTTTTTACTACAAATAATACTTTCAAATATAGAGTGATTTATAACATCGCCTTTTTGGTCGATATCCATTATAACTGACAAAGCTAATCTATTAACCCTTTCATTTAAAGAACATATTCCATTGCTTAATTCTCTTGGAAGCATTGGCAACACTAAGCCCGGGAAATAAACACTTGTTCCTCTTTTAAACGCTTCTTGGTCAATTTCGTTGTTAAACTTAACATATTCACCAACATCGGCAATGTGAACACCTAATGTGTATGTTCCATCATTATTTGCCTTAATAGATATAGCATCATCAATATCTCTTGTGTCTTCACCATCAATAGTAAAAATTAGTTCGTCTGTTAAATCTTTCCTATTAGGATAATCTTCCTTATGAATTTCAACCGGCAAATTTTCAGCACTTTCTTGAACTTTTTTAGGAAAATTTTCAAAAAGATTATAACTTCTAATAATTGCTTTTACTTCAGTTTCAATTAAATTTGGCTCTCCTAAAACTTCTGTAACAATTCCTTCTGATGATTTTAAGCCAAATTTTGTAATTGTAACTACAACTTTTTCGCCATTATCTGCATTTAAAGTTTTTGACAACGGAACTACAATGTCCATGCCAAATTTTACATCATCAGGTGTTACATAAGCACAAGTTTTTGTTAATTTAATTTTACCAATAACTTTTTCATTTGCTCTTTCAATTATATTAACAACTTTTCCTTCAATCCTTTTGCCACTAGGAACTGTTTCAATAATTACTCTATCGCCATTTAATGCACCTTTTAAACTCTTTGCAGGAATAAATATGTCTTGCATATTTACATCATCAGGTATTAAAAAAGCATATCCTTTTGATGTTCCACTTATTTTACCCTCAATCTTTTGATAATTAAATTTGCGTTTGTGTTTTTTAGGGTCAATTTTTAAAATTTTATATGCATCATCTAGCATTTCACTTTCTTCAAAGTAATCACTAACAATCTCTTTTTTACTTTTCTTTTTAAATTTTTTAAATTGTTTTTTACCCTTTGCAACATAATCATTTTGAGAAATTGTTTTTGTTTCAATTTCAGTTTTATAAACTAAACCATCATCTTTTTGACTATTTAATACAACCTTTCCATCTTTAACAAGTTCGTCAACAACAACCTTAATTTCTTCGTAAGGTTTGTTGTTTAACACACATAGTTGCGCTATAAGATAAGGATATTCTAATCTATCTAATTTATTAATACTTATTTGTTCTAAAATTTTATTTGTGTCCATACTACCCCTTAAATTAACCATATTAAAAAATAAAGTGACTAAATTTAGTCACTTAATTTTAGTTAAATTTATCTATTGTATATTCGTGTTAAAATTAAGTATAAAACAGTAAATACAAAAATACATATTGATGAAACTATTATAATTTTTCTAAGTCTGCCTTCTCTACTACTGCCTTTATTTTGTGAATAAAAACTTTCGTTTGAACCTGTAATTGCATTACTTCCCCCATCAGGATTTGAAGGATTAACAAGCACACAAATTATGATTGCAAGTGCTAAAAGAGCAATTAAAATAATTAAAATTGTTTGTACAATTGGAAAAGATACCTTAATCCAATTAGGAATTGGTTTGTCTGTTAAAAGCAAATTTAAGAAATTCATTTAATCCTCCACCATATAAAAAAACTCAAAAATCTTAATACAAGTTATTATAACACATAAAATATTTATACACAACAATAAATATTAAAAAACTAATATTAAAAACTAAAAAAATTAGCATTTTACAACAAAAAAACCACTAAAATAGTGGTTTTATTTTACCATAAACACGAATATATAACTCCAATAACTGTTAAGGCTACTGCAACATAGAACAAAAACCAATTACTAATAATAATTGAATCTTTTTTCTTTATGCTAAAAATAAAGCATACTAAAGCCAACAAAAATATAACTAAAATTATAAGTGCTTTAATTTTAGGGTCAACAGCACGAACTACTGTATTATAGAAGTTGTACCACATATTTTTGAACATTTCAGCCATAGGATTTACCTACCTTTTTTTATATTCTACTTATAGTGTATATTATATAACATTTTTTGTCAATATTTTAAATAAAAACAAATATTTATTATGTTTATATTTACTTTATTAATCATTTATTTTTGTATTAAAAATTACACCAAATTTTTCTAAATTCAAACAAGCACCACCAATTAAGCCACCATCAATGCTTGGCATTTTTAATAATTCTGTAGCATTTTTTTCGTTCATACTACCACCATACAAAACAACAATTAAATCTGTGCTTTTTAATTTGTATAATTTACATATATATTTTTTTATATGGCTTATTACTTCTTCTGCTTGTTCACTTGTTGCAGTTTTGCCAGTGCCAATAGCCCAAATAGGCTCATACGCAAATATAACACTTGACAAATCTTCAACTTTAACATCTTTAAGTGCCTTTTTAATTTGGTTGTCTATCACTTTAAATGTTTCGTTTTTTTCTCTTTCAAGTTCACTTTCACCAACACAAATAATTGGAACTATGTTGCTTGAAAGTGCTTTTAAAACTTTTAAATTTACACTATCATCTGTTTCATTGTAATAATTTCTTCTTTCGCTATGTCCAATAATAACCATATCACAATTAAAATCGTTTAACATTTCTGCACTAACTTCACCCGTAAATGCACCACTTTCTTTATAGTGCAAATTTTGAGCGCCGTACAAAACATTGCTATGATTTAAATATTTTTTTGCATAGCACAAATAAGGATAAGGCACACAAATTCCCACATGATTGTTTGTGTTTTTTGCCATTTTTTTTATTTTTTTTAAGTAAGGAATAATATCTGACTTAGTAAGATTCATTTTAAAATTACCTATCAAATACAACTCTTTTTCCATACACTTCTCCTAATTTTTGTTTTGAATAATATCAATTGCTGGTAGAACTTTTCCTTCAAACAATTTTAAGCTTGCTCCGCCACCTGTTGAAACATGTGTAACTTTTTTTGAATATCCCATATTTATTACAGCAGCAGCACTATCTCCGCCACCTACTATTGTAACCCCTTTACATTTTGCAAGTGCTTTTGCAACCTTTTTTGTTCCACAAGAAAATTCTGGCGTTTCAAATATACCCATAGGACCATTCCATAAAACAAGTTTTGCTTTTTTTATTATTTTATAAAAAGTTTTTGCAGTCTTTTTTCCAATGTCAACACCTATTAAATTTTCAGGGATATTTACTCCATCTGTGTTTTCAATAATTGTTGGATTTTCAATGTTGTCACAAACAACATGATCCATAGGAAGAATAATATTTACTCCATTTTCTTCAGCATTGGTTAACATTGTTTTAACTTCTTTTAAATATTCTTTTTCAACTTTTGATTTTCCAACCTTATAACCCATTGCTTTTAAAAATGTGTAAGCCATTGCCCCACCAATCACAATGCTATCACAACCAGAATTTATAAATGAATTTACAATTCCAATTTTGTCACTAACCTTAGAACCACCTAGCACTGCAACAAAAGGGTGTTTTGGATTTTCAATATTTTCAGTTATGTTCTTTAATTCCTTTTCAATTAAAAATCCCATTGCATTTGGTAAAAGTTTTGCAACCCCATAAGTTGATGCATGTTTTCTATGTGCAGTACCAAAAGCATCATTAACATAAACATCTGCCAACTTTGCTAATTTTTCAGCAAACTTTGGGTCATTTTCTTCCTCTTCACTGTGAAATCTAACATTTTCCAACATCAAAATTTCGCCTGGTTTTAAATTTTTGGAAAGTTTTGTTGCGTCTTTGCCAATTACATCACTTGACATAATAACTGGCTTATTTAAAAGTTCACTAAGCCTTACAGCAACAGGTTTTAAACTATATTTACTATTAAATTCCCCTTCTGGCCTACCTAAATGACTGCATATAATTAAACTTGCACCTTTTTCTAGCAAATAATTAATTGTTGGTAGTTCTTCTTTAATTCTATTGTCATCTGTAATAACTCCATCTTTCATTGGAACATTAAAATCGGCACGAAGTAGAACCTTCTTTTCAAACACATCAATATCTCTTATTGTAACTTTCCCCATAAACACTCCTCATTTTTTTCTAATAATTTTATTACATCTTCAATTTTTGTAATTTCAGTAACTTGTTTTTTTATTTCCGTTGCGTTTTTACAACCTTTTAAATACCAAAGTATATGCTTACGCATATGTTTTACAACAAAGTTTTCATTAAAATTTTCAAGCAAAATTTTATAATGCAATTTTATCATTTCAAGTTTTGTTAAATCTATTTCTTTATCAAGTAATTTTGCAAAAATTTCAGGGTTCCCAAGTGCACCTCTGCCAATCATTACAGCATCAACACCTGTTTTTAACATTTCATTGTATGACTCTTTATCAACAACATCACCACTTCCAATTACAGGAATTTTAACAGCACCCTTTACTTCTCTTATTATATCATAATTTGCTTTGCCACTATAAAACTCACTTCTAAGCCTTGGGTGAATTGTGATTGCACTTGCCCCTGCTTCTTCACACATTTTGGCAAATTCAACTGCATTGTTTTTTTCGTAACCTGCTCTAAATTTTACTGTTATAGGTTTATTTGTTCCTTTAACACAGGCTTCAATTATTGATTTTGCAAGTGGCAAATTTTCCATTAACTTAGAGCCATCGCCATTTTTTACCACTTTTGGAGCAGGACACCCCATGTTTATGTCAATAATGTCAAATTTATCGAGTTCTTTAAATTTTACAACTTCTTTAAAAACTTCGGGGTCGTTGCCAAAAAGTTGAACAACTTTTATTTTTTCAATTTCATCTGTTTTTAATAAATCATAAGTGTTTTTGCTTTTGTACTTTAAACCCTTAACACTTACCATTTCAGAAACGGCAAAATCTGCACCAAAATGTATTGCCAAATGTTTTAAACCCAAATCTGTAACTGATGCCATAGGTGCTAAAATTAAGTTGTTTTTACATATTATATTGCCAATTTCCATATTTAATTTTAACATAAAATTAATGTTTATGTTAAATAAAAAATACTATATTAATTTAATATTAATAATAATTATATATTAATATTTAAAAATTATAACAATTTCATTTTATAACAAGTTTTAATTAATATTTGGTTAATAGTTTAAATTTTAAAAAAATAAAAGACCAAGTTAAAACTTGGCCTTTTAAATGAATTTTTATTTTAGCGTTTGTTAACAGCATCTTTTAAAGCTTTACCAACTTTAAATGCAGGTGCTTTGCAAGCAGGAACTTGAACAACTTCTTTTGTTCTTGGATTGATGCTTTCGCGTTTTGCTCTTTGTTTAACAACAAATTTACCGAAACCAGCGATTGCTACTTCTTCTCCTTTAACTAAACAGTTAACTGTGTTAGAAACAAAAGAGTCCAATACTGCGTTAACTTCTTTTTGTGTTAAAGCAGTTTCTTCTGCAATTGCTCTTACTAAATCAGCTTTATTCATAAAAAATTCTCCTTATGTTAAATTTTGTATAATTAATTGTACCATAAATTGTAATTTAGTCAAAGCAAATAGCATAATTTTTTGGCTTTAATAAAAGAAATTTTTAATTTTTTATTTTGTTAAATTTTTAATATTTTTTAAAAAATTTAATAGTTTCCAACTGCTTCTTTTAAATTTTTTCCGGCTTTAAAATTTGGTGTTTTTCTTGCTTTAAGCAAAACAGTTTTTCTTAAATGTGGATTAAAACTATTTCTTGCTTTTTTGTTTTTAACTTCAAACTTGCCAAAACCTGCTAAGTTTATACTTTCCCCTCTACTTAAAGATTTTGACACCACACTTGTTAGTGCGTTTAAACACATGTTACAATCCTTTTTGGTTAACTTGCAAACTTTTGAAAGTTCGGTTACTAATTCTGCTTTATTCATAAACATATCTCCTTTTTGTTTAATAATTACCTAATGGAGTGATGTTATACAACTTTTTTTGATTTTTTAATAAATTTTGGAAAAACCTCTCTTTCTTCTTTGCTGAAACTTTTAAGCAAAAATATCAATATAAAATAGAATAAAACACCAACAATTGCACTTAAAACAAAATAAATGTAAATGTTTGTATCAAGCAACAATTCTCTTAAAATAACTGATATTGTGCTTGCAATTGTAATTGCAAAAATAGGTGCTAAAAACATTTGATAAACTCCAAACTTTAAATAAATGTATTTTCTAACATTTAACAAACATATTATGCTTGCTATTGTTAAAAATACTATGTTTGAAATTGCAACTCCAAAAATATTTATTTTTGAATTTGAAACAAGCACAAAAACTAAAATAAATCTTACAATTAATGCAATACTTAAAGCAATCAATGGCAAAACAGGTTTGTTAATTGCTTGCAAAATTGCCGTAAATGTTTGCAAAAATCCGTAATAAATTATTGTACAACTTGAAATTATAAGCAACTTATAAGCAAATTCAAACTCATTAATTACTATACTATCAAGCCCCCTACTATAAAGCAAATAAATTATATCTTTTGAATATAGCATCAAAAAAATGACACATGGCAAGGAAATTAAAAATGCAACTTTTATGAACATTGAACATTTAAAACACACTTGTTCTTTGTCTTCATTTACAACCATACTGCTTAAATTAGGGACTATTGCAGTAGACAAAGATGCTGTTAAAATTACAGGGATATTAACAAGTGAAGTTACAATTCCATTATTTAGACCATACAAACTTGTTGCTACTGCACTAGTAAATCCTCCTTTTATTAATAAATTTATTACCATAAAACTATCAAAAAAGGATGTTATTGGAATTATAATTGCACTTAAAGTTGCAGGCATAGAATATTTAAAAATTAATTTAAAAGCACTAGAAAATGTGTAGGTTTGTTGCGGTTGATTGCTGTCAACATAAGCAAAACTATTTTTCTTTTTAAATACTAAATAATTAATAAAAAGCAAGAGCAAAGACACAAATTCACTAATTGTTACACCTAAAACTGCACCAAAAACAGAAAATTCTATTCCGTAATCTAAAAACAAAATTGAAAAATATAATCCAAAAACAACTTTTACAATTTGTTCAATAATAAATGAAAATGATGTTGGAAACATATTTTCAAGACCTTGGAAAAAGGCTCTAACTATTGCAATTATGGAAGAAAAAATAAGTGCTGGAGCAATGGCTATGTATGCTAATTTTGCGTTTATGTTTCCTTGTAATACACTAATTTGCTGTGAAAATACAACCATTAAAAGTGCACCAATTAAACTTAAAATTAGAGAATAAAGTAGTGCAACTTTAAAAATTATAATTTCATTTTTTCTGCATTTTTTTGCTCTTTCTTTTGCAATAATGGTTGAAACGGCAGTGCCAATTCCCGAACTGCATAGAACTAAAAGCAATGAGTAAAATGGGAATACTAAGTAATATACCCCCATACCATTTGCACCTAAAATATTTGTTAATGGGATTTTGTAAATTGCACCAATTGCTTTTGCTAATATACCTGCAATGGCAAGTATTGATGCACCAATAAAAATGTTTCTGCTGGCATTTTTTTTCATACTTCACCCAAAAAATTTGAAAATACTTGACAACATTTTAAGTCGTTTGTTGTGATTTCTTTTTCGTTTAATGAATACAAAATAATTCCACCAACAACATCACCTTCGCAAATTATTGGTATAATTGCTTGCGAAGTGTAAATGCTTGTGTCATTTGAATATATGGACATCATCATTGAAACTGATTTTTGCAATATGTAATTTTTTCTATTAAAAAAGTTTTTTATTATATTTTCATTTAATAGTTTGTTATTAAGTGTTTTTTTGTTGCTTGCCACAATCTTTTCAGTGTCACATATTAAAACATTAAATTCTAAAACTCTACTTAAACTTTCACATATTATATTTGCAAATTCGTAAATACTGCTTATTTTCGAATACTTGCTTAAAACTATTTCACCACTTTTTAAAATATTAATTTCAAGAGTTGAGCCTTCGTGCAATCTATATGTTTTTCTAATTTCTTTTGGAATTACAATTCTACCTAACTCATCTACTCTCCTTATAATACCACCTGTTTCCATAACTTCTCCTTTACCTTTTCTAATCTTTAATTTTCCAAAATTTACTATTTCTAATGTTAGTATTTGAAAAGTTATGTTAAATATTCTATAAAATAAAAAAAGATTACAATTAATGTAATCTTATTCTACTTTCCATTTTTTTGAAAAATAATTAATTATTAATATGTCTATAAGCAAAAATATTGCACATAATGCAATCAATATAAATGCTGTCACAAAAATTCTAGTTGAAGTTTTTTCAAAATTAAAAACAAACGCACACAAATATATTGCCACAGCAAATACCACAATATTTATTACAATAATAAAATAATACAAGTTTAATAACTTTTTATCGTTCTTTTCCATATTAACCTTTTAAAATAATATATTATAGTATATCATAAAATTTGCAAATTTTAAATAAATATTACAAAAAAGCACAAAGAAAACTTTGTGCTTTTTGTAAGTTATTTTGTAATTTTAAAGATTATTTTTATTTTTTATTGTTTTTAGTGTTTTCTTTTTTTTCTTCTACAACTTTTTCAACTTTATTTTCTTCAAGTGTTACATCTTTAGTTTCTTCAGTTGTTTTTGTGGTTGTTTGTTCTTTTTCACAATTAGAGCAAGTTCCATTTGAACAATTTTTTGAATTTGCTTTTGCTTTGCGTTTTTCTATAACTTTTTGATTGTTTTCTCTAATATAATTATCTGCATATTCTTTTGATGGTAAACAATTTAAATAAAATTCCATTTGTGTTGCTTGATACAAAACATTAACCAAAGTTAAAAGAATAATTCCAACTATAACAACTAAAATTCCTAAAAATATGCTTAATGCAAAGTTTGATGCATATAAAGTGCTAATTGGCACAAATAATAATCCACAAGCAGCAATTATTAAAGCCATTAAAAAATATAACAAAATTTTGTATGACAAAACCAAAGTTTTGTTTCCAATCATACGAGTTGAATTTTCATTAAATGCACCTAATATACTTGTTTCCTTTTGGTCGGACAAAATATGCATATTAACGCAATAATAAATCACAAAAACAATGCTTGGGAATATTAATAAAATAAATCCTATAACCATACAAATTATATTAATAATGCCCATTAAAGTTGCTGCACCAAATTTGCTGTAATTTGAAAAAATCACTTTTAAATTTGGATTTTCACCTTTAAATAATTTTTTGTAGTATTCAATTAAACCATAAAATAAGTAACCACTAAAAAACAAAGCCAAAACAATACCAATGTAATATGGAATAAATGAAATGGCAACAAGTGGAGCAATTACAACTAGAGTTGCTAAAAATGCTTTTCCAAAGTTTCCTTTTAATTTTTTGCAAGCAGTGTTCATTAAAGTAAAACAATTAACATTTGTATTCATATTTCACTCTCCTACTTTCTTATCTATTTAAAGTATACACTTTTTTTTAGTATTTAACAAACATAATAAAATAATTAATTTATTTTTTGATTTTAATAATTTTTTATAAATTATAATATAAAAAAAGAAAAGGCTTTTAAGCCTTTTCTTATTTTGTTAATGTACAAGAAATTTCTGAACTTGTGTAAATTATGTCCTCACCATTTTTTACAGTTAATTTTAAAATTGCATTAACATAATTTGGATACTGACCATCAACATCTCCATAAGTTAATGTAATAACTCCGTTTGATATTGTTGCAGTAACAACCAATCCACTAAATTGGTCAGGTCCACAAGCGTAAGATATTACTTCAACTTGGATTGTTAAATTTGTATATTCTTTACTTTCGTCACTAGCATTTACAACCTTAATCGGAGCATCTGTATTGATTTGAGTAGAGCCAGAATCGCTTGTTATATTTATTTCTTTAGAATTAAATAAATTTAACAATTTAGTGTTTTGTTCTAATTTTAATACTGAATTAGAATTAAATACACATTCTACACCATTAATTTCATTAGTATATGAAACATTGAATATTATTTCTTTTGTTTCCAACAAATATAAACTATTTTCAATAACAACTTTGTCGGACTCAATAGTTACATATTCATTGTCCTCAACATTTGCTAATTCAATTACAATTTCACCACTAGAATCAGCAGTAATCAATGAATTTGAAGCATTGTTTATTTGAACGCTCTGTTCACTTGTTAACTCTGGGTCTAAGGTTAATGAAACATTATTAGCAACAAAATTAATTTTTGGTGTAACCGTTACATTGTAAGTGTTTGAAACTATATTATCATTAAATGTTGCCTGTACATCAATAATAAGTTCTTGACTATATGAAAATTTTGAATAATCAATTTTTAAAATATATTTATTAGATTGTTCATCTTTTTCAATAACTGCAAAGTTTGTTGTGTTTTGCAATCTAAATGTGTAATCTGTTGCTTGAATTTGTCCATTTTCTGTGCCATATTTTGAAGAAAGTTCTACAATACCAATTGTGTCATTATCTTGTGTTGGCTCTTCAACATTAAATGTTTCTTTACCATTATATAGAATTTCCCAACTTGTTTCAACTGGCAACACATAGAAAGTGATGTTTGTTTGTAAATTATTATTTGAATTTACAATAAATGTAAATGGAGTTCTATGTAATCCTATGTTTGTGCTATAGAATGGTATTAATGTTATATTATTTCCATTTTGAACATATTTATCGTTTTCTCCAGTACTTGAAATACTAAATGTTAATCCATTTTTAACAAGTTCAACACTTTCAACATTTATAACATAATTTGTGCTAGTTATTAAAACTTTGTTGGTTTCCATATTTACATTGTAACTACCATTGTATTCAACACCACCAGTTAATTGTGATTGAAGAATATAAGTTGTTCCTTCTCCATCAGGTATGCTAATAATATAATATTTGCCCAAGTTAGTATCAACATATTTATTTGAATCTTCAGTTTTAATATCTAAAGAAGTTGATTCAGTTATTTCAACATATTCCGATGAAATTACATAATTGCCTGAATATTCTTCACCACTTGCATTAACCAACTTGTTAGTTCCTGTTGAAGTTGATTGAATATAATATTTTGAAGCCCCAATCATTATATAGTTGTTTTGAACAATATAGTTTACCAATTCAGTTAAATCAATTGTTCCTTCATTGCTATTATAAATGTTTAAAACTTTTGTATTGTCTGACAAAGTTAAATCTATTAATGAATCAAATGAAGCAACTACACTGCCTGCAATTTTAACATCTTCACCATCAACTTCTCCAACTTGTACCTTTTTATAATCATATACAATATTGTTAATTACATAATATTCGTTATTATTATATGTAAAGGTTTTAACTGCATCAATTGGCGATAGTATTGCGTTATTATTAAATGAAACAAACGCACTTACAATTTCCGATACTCCACCAATAGTGAACTTAATTTCAAATTTTGAAACTACTGAACTATGAATATTAAACACAACAGTTTGACCAGACAATGTTGCATAGTTGTTTGCAACTGAAATAGTGAACAATTTTGATAAATCTTCTTTGTCTATTAAAACTTTTGTGCTGTCACCACTATCAAATGTTGCATTTTGAACTAATGTAACATTTAGTAGTGTGTACAAATTAACAACATTATCGTTATTATTTCTAACAATCACTGAATATGGATTATCAGAATTGTAACTAGATGTAACAGAACTTATTACACTTAGTAGTTCAATAACAATTTCTCCATTAGTTCCTGGTGTGTAGTAATATTCATGAGCATATTTACCATCAATCAAATTATCGGCAAATACTCCACAATACTTAATGTTACCCTCATCTGCAATATATCTTAAATTTAGATAATATGGAATTCTAACTTCAGTTGTTTCGCTTACAGCCTTAAATTTTATACCACTAGATGTTATTGTGTAATAGTCTGTTTCACATTCTTCAAATAGCAAATATGCTATTGTTTTTTCACCAGCACTATTTAGAACATCAATAGACATACTATTTGTAGTTAAAGGTTCAGAATCTGATGCTTTGTAACTTTGTTCTAATATTGTTCCTTCCATTGTGTTGAAAGCTTTAAATTCAACTGAACTTCCACCATAAATAGAAAGTTTTTGTTTAGAATTTGTTGAATCACCAACACTTGTTTGATAATTTATTGTTACACCATTATTTGCACTAATGTTTGGTTGAAATGCTATGTTGTAAATCCTACTATATGATGCACCATTTTGCCATGTAATTAAAATTTTTACTTTAACCATGGTATTTACCTTGTTAGTTGGCAAATATACCAATGCACCTGTGTTTGGATTTAGCGCATTAACAATATTGCTTTCATCTTCTTCAATGCTAAATAATATTGTTGTACCACTTCTAAAATCAATATTGTTTCCATAATAATCAGTTATATAAATTGGATAACTTGAACTATTTTTTTGGTCATCCCATAGATATAATGTTTCTCTATTGTTTGTTATTCCATCATTAACTTTAATTGGAGCACTAATTTGTGTTCTATATATTGTTGGAGCAGATGATGTTTCATAATCAAATACAATTTTTACATTTGGTTTAAATGTTATTTTAAGAACTTCTTGATATGAACAACCATCTAATTCAACATCAATTAAAACATAAACTACTTTGTCAATTTCAATGTTATTATGTTTTATTTTTCCATTACTTAAAGTTACATCATTGTATGTAAATGGATCTCCCTTTTCATCAACTAATGTGTATGTTATACCACTTGTTATTGGAGTTTCAGCACTGTCCCCATAAATTATAGTAAATGGTGATAACTCTGTATTTGCTATATCAATTTCAACTCCTGCTGGAATATAAGTTTGATTTGGGCTAATTATTACATTAGGTTTAACTGTTAAAGTTAATTTTGTAATAGTATCCCCATAAACACTTGTGATTGTGTACAAATAGAATACTACAGTTTTGCTTACTCCAACATCATTAAATTTTAGAGTTGAATCATAACCTATTAATTCGTATGGATTAATTGTAGTATATAAGCCATCTGTGTTTTTAGATTTTAATGTTAGTCCATTAAAGTCTTGAACCAAAATTCTTAGTGCATTAAAATTACTTGTTAATGCTGATGGCAATTTACAACTATTAATAAATTCTCTAAGACTAAATTCATTGTTTGCATAAACTTCTACATTTCCATCAACAGAAACAACATATCTTTCTAAATTATTTCTTACAGCAAATGTGTAATATGCAGTTGCACCATTAAAAGTTTCAATTTTTACTACTGTGTTTATTGTGTTGTAATCTTGAATATTAAATGTGATTTCACTTCCTTGTAATACTCCAGAATCAACATTTGCTTGTCCACTGTAAACTGAATATGTGAACATTGAGTCGGCATTATTAATTACAAAATCTATTGTTGAATCAGTAAATGCTGTTAATTGATCTTCTTCTACCAATCCACTTTCAATTAGTTTTTGTTTGTCTACTGATAATGTTATAGTTTTATCAATAGAATTTGTATCTTTTAGGTTTGCATTTAAAACAACACCATTGTAACTTAATTCAACTCTTCTGTTCTTACTTATAAAGTTTTTTTCTAAATCTATAGTTGTATTATTATTTGCATTTTCATAAGAATCTAAAACAGGATAAGTTGTAGTAATTGTTATATCTGGCATTAATTTAAAGTAGAATTCATACATTTCGTTTGAAATTGAAATAAATACAATTTTGTAATACTCAACTTCGTTAACACTATTTTTATAATTTAATTTTACTAAATTATATAAATTTACGTCATTTCCACTTGTTACATAGTTTGTTATTAATTCAACAGAATCACCAGTGTAAACACTATAAACTTGATTTGTTTTCTTTTGTAATACAACATTTTTTATTATGCTATAAAATACATCAGTGTTATTTCCACCAATTAGTGAAACCAAGTTGTCAACTGCTTCACTACCATAAACATTCGTTATTGAATCATTATAAGACACTTCAACATATTTGTTGCTACCACTCGTATTTGGAGTTATAGTGTATTGTTTTTGAACTTCGTAAGCATTTTCTTCTGTGTTGTAATCTGTTTCATATTTAACAGTTTTGTTAACTTTTAAATAAATTAAATTTTCAGAAGTGTTTGTTAGTTCAACTGTTTTTGTTCCATATTCAACAAAGTAAACTTTAATTCGAATTGTTTCATCAGTTGTTAGTGCTTCACTTGTTTTTATTTCACCATTTGTAAAGAATAAGTTATTTTGTACTAATTCGTTGTACTTTTCTTCGCCAAAGATGTTTCTTAATTTACTTTCAGGTTCGGTATCAGCAATTTGAATTCTTAAAATTGTGCTTAAATCATCAATTTCAGAACTATAATTTGAAGTAACTTTAAATAATTTTACACCAACATTATCAGGCTCATTTTCATCATATTGGCCATCAGTAAATAAATTGTATGTTAAGCCTGCTTTTATATTAAATGTGTTTGTATTAAATTGAATATTATTATAGTATGGCAAAACTCTAATAGTAATTGTGTTGTATGTGTAAGTTTCTGTTGTGCCTTGAACAGATATATTATATTTAATTGTAACACCAACATTTTCATATGTTTTTGTTGGTGAAACCCTACTTGGAATAAACACATTAGATGAACCAATTGAACCATAACTATTATTTGATGTAACTTCATAAATCAAAGTTAAGTTTGCACCATTTTTCTTTAATTTATAATAATCATCTAAACTCTTGTTTGTTTCATTAAATGTGTAAATAGTATTATTTGCACCAAGTGTTGTTTCAATATAGTTTTTACCTTCTGGTAAGTCAGTGGTTATTTCCAAATTTGCTTTTACGGTTATGTAATAAACATAATCTGCACTAGCACTATTAAATGTTGAAATTCTAATTGCTGCATCAATATCTGTTAAACTATCTTTTGCATAAACAATTAACGAATATTCCCCACCTGTTGCCTTTAAACCACTTACTTGATAAGTTGGTTTTCCATCTACCAAGAAGTATATTGCATTTTTATCTGAATTTTGACTATCAGCAGAATGATAAGTTTCAATTGTAAAAATTAAAGAATCTCTAATGTCTACATTGTCTATTGTTGCAGAAATTGGTGTTCTTGTTTGTATTACACCATCAATTGTGTCTCTTGCACTATGTTCTGCCAAAATATCAAACGAACTACCACCTTTTATTTTTTGTGAAGTTTGAGTGCTATCATTTATTTGCCACAAATCTACGCCACTTTCATTGTTTATAGAATATCCTGTAACAACAACTTCAGATTGAACGATATTTAAAACAAATCTAAATGTAAACTTTGTTCCATTGTATTTTACATCATTTGAACCAACTGCATCTTCATACAAATAAATTGTACAAGTTATAACTACATTTATTCCTTCAGGTGAACCTTTTAAAATAGTTAAAATTGGATCGTAACCGTTTGCTCCTGCTTTTTCAGTTACAGAAACATAACTTGGTTCGCTACTTACCCACTCGTAAATTGCATTGTTTTTAATATCTTCACTTATTGTTTCTTCATTACCTACATAAGCAGTATCCAAATTTAAGTTTAAATTGTAATCTAGGCTTTTATTTCCATCACTGCCACCAAATTTAAATTCACCTTTACTTTCGCCACCTTCGTAGTATTGCCATACCAATTTACCATTGTTTAATGAACCCTTAATTGATAAGGTTTGATCATTTGAGATTGCTTGGTTTGATGAACCACCAGCAGAATAATATGCCTTAACTGTGTTTTCTTGAATTGTTGCAAAAGAAATTTGAATATTTGCTCTACAACCTTCAAGGAAAGAAAATTCATCATCATTTACTGCAAGGAAAATATCTGCACTTGTAGTTGCATCAAAACATTCAATAGTTATCTTTATCATTCCATTAACCATTGAAAGTGTTTCGTGAATTTGTACTGCCGATTCATTTGATGTTGAAAAGAACGCATTTTTATTTTGTCCATTTAAGTTATTAAACCAAAAATCAAACAATGCAGTATTTAAGTTAGTCCTTTCATTGTCGCTTCCATTAAATGTGCCTGTATTGTCTAAATTTAAGTTTGTAACAAACATTTCAAAGCGTTGGCCAACAACCATTTTTACAGGAGTTTTAATTACTCCATCAACGGTTGTCCTATTTTGGAAATTACTTGTGCCTTCTTCCTCTGCTGTGTAAAATTGTAAATCTTGTAAAAATGAGTAAATGTTAAACTTTATTGTTTCACTTGCAACTTTTATTATGTCGTAAACATTTCTATATTGCCAATTACCTGTTCCTTCTTCATCATATTTTTCATCAACTAAGTTGCCATCAGCATCAATAGGTTCGCCCAACACATTTGTTCTAACTACTGCAACATAAAGTTCAATATCATTTAATGTGTAAACACTTGTTGGGTTTGTTGGATTTGCTTCATCCATTGTGTACACAACGCTTGTGTTTAATGCTTCAATACATATTCTACCAGAAGAATCGTTTGTATAATTTATTTCGTAAACATTTATTGTGTTTCCACCATAAGGCAATGTGTAAACCATTGGGTCACCATCAAGTGTTCCATCAACAGTTTTAACTCTAACTTTTAAATATCCATTTTTTGCTGTTGCTTCGCTAACAAACAATTTGATATTTGTGTAACTAGCATCCATTGTAAATTCTTTAATTAACGAACCACTTGTGCCAATTTTGTCTAAACTTAAATCAACATACTGAACATTAGGATAACCATTGTTGTTGGTTGAATTAATGCTCATATCAGTAATTAAGTTTTGATTTAGACTAAACACATTTATTTGATTAATTTTAATGTTAACATTTGCAATTTGCTTAAAGTATGTTCCACTAATTTCGTCATATAATACAAACAATATACCTGTTCCGTCGTCTTCACGTTCTTGTTCTTTATTTGCTGTTATTTTCCAAACCTTAGTTGAATCTTGCGAACTTGGATTTTTAACTTCCAACACAGTATTATTTGATTTGTATGTTAAATATTTTGTAACCCCCTCAACCAAAATTGGTGAATAAACAATTTTGTCAACTAATTGCCCGTTTTCATATTCCTTAATGGTTAATAAATCTTCACCCTGAATTGCTTCAACGCTATCAAATATGTCGCCTTGTTTAATGCTATATAATTGAAGGTCATTTAGCCTTACATTTAATGCACTATCTGAAATATTACTACTTGTGCTTGTTAATTTGATATTAAATAATTTTGTTAAATTTTCTCTTGTTAGTTCTTGTCCATTATATTTTAAAGATTCAAACAAGTTTAAATTTATAACTGTATTTCCAACTCTAAAATCTGTTAATTCTACATTTTCAACAACAATATCTTGTGATGCTGTTATAAACATTAAATCCATCAAAGCATAATAATCTGCTTCACGGTTAATAACTAACCTTCCATCTTGTGTTGATTTTTCTTTGTACCAATTATAACCAGTAGTTGAAACTGTGTTAGTTTCGTTATCAACAACAATTTCGCCACATTGTTTTATATAGTCTAAATACTTGTTTGCAAAGTTGGTTACAGCCATAAAACCTTGACTTACATCTGTTTTAAAAATTGTGTCTGCTTCCAAATAATCTAAATACATTTGATATGTTGGTAAAGTTTTTGATGTGATTGTACTAGTTCCAGCCTGTAATGTTTTGAAAGTATATCTTATGCTTCTAAGTAAATCATCATCACCATCTCTTCTTTCTAAATTTTCTGTTTTTGTTATTTTAATAACTTCTTCATTACTACTTTCAGTTATTACATTTTTAAATGAAAATTTATCAGTATAAATTTCTCCCGTGCTTGGATTAATTGCATAAGTTGGCATTGTTGTTAAAGTAAAAGTTAAATCATTTTCATTAAAAACTATTGTGTTATTTTCTAGTTCACCAGGAACTTCTGAAAAATCTAAGCCAATATCAGTAATACTACTATCTACAAAAAATTCAAACTGGCTCCAAGTTGTTCCCCCCTCGCTGTCAACTGCTTTTATTCTAACTTCGCCACCAACATTAAATTCCTTAATTTTATAGTAATTGTCACCAATTTTAATTACGCCTATTTCATCAAAGATTTCATACTCTAAGTTTGTAACTAATGCATAATTATTGTCGTATAATTTGTTTTCAATTATGTAATAAGTTAAAGAACCAAATGTTACTTGTTTTGTTTTTACAATTTCAACTGTAAATTCTTCACCAGCAACAACAGTTTTTGGAACAACAACTGCTTCTTGCCCCTTTAACACAGTTAAAGTTAAATTTTTAGTAGTTGCATTTTCAGGTGAAAAATTGATTTTCATATTAAAATTATCATTTGCAACCAAAACATCATTAATTTTTGAGATTGCAGTATTGTTTTCATCTAAATTATTTAACAAACTATCGCTATCAAAATTAATAGTTTCAAGATAAATGCTTTCATCTTTGAAAGCACCCGTAGCAAACAAGACACCTATAGTGCCTGCTATTAAAATTATAATTCCTAAAAATGCCCAGCCAATATATTTAAAAACTTTTCCCATTTTTTATACCTCTTAAATTTTGGGGCTTAATTTTATTGTGCTCATTTTACAAAATAAAATTAAAATTATTTAATTAGAAATTTAAAAATGCAAATTTCTACATTTATACAATTTAATTATATAAATATATAAATATTTGTCAAATAAAATAGATTTTGTTTATATTTTTAGCCAATTTTTCTAACTCAAATATTGTTTTTTAAAAATAAAAAAACTCTTAAATTTTAAGAGTTTTTTTAATGATAATTAAACCAATTCAATTAAAGCCATTTCTGCATTATCGCCATTTCTAGTTCCAAGTTTAACAATACGAGTGTATCCACCACCTGTTCCTAGTTCTTCTTTGCGTTTTGCATATTTTGGTGCATAAATATTAAATATTTTTTCAATTAATGGGTAATTAATTTCTTCTGTTCTTTTAACATATGCTTCTTTCTTTTCTTTTGGAAGACGCTTTTCTTGAACAACATTAAGTTTTGCCATTAATTTTCTTCTTGCATTAAGTTTCTTTGTTCCATCGTTAACAACTTCTCTTTTTTGTTTAACACCCTTAGCATCAACAACTGTTTTTGTAACTTTAACGGTATCTTCATAAGAATTTATTGCAAGAGTTAATAATTTTTCAGCATAAGAAGCAACTTCTTTTGCCTTTTCAACTGTGGTTTCAATTTTACCATTCCAAAGTAAATCAGTTGCAAGGTTTTTTAGCATTGCGTTTCTATGTGCAGTTGGTCTACCTAACTTTCTCATTTTATTATTTTCTCCTTATTATTCTTCATCGTTTCTTAAACTTAGGCCATAACTTTGAAGCTTTTCTTGAACTTCTTCAAGTGAGCGTTTACCTAAATTTTTAACTTTTGCTAAGTCACTTTCAGATTTTTTAGTTAAATCTTCAACAGTTGAAATGCCTGCTCTCTTTAAACAGTTATAACTACGAACTGATAAATCCATATCTTCAATGGTCATTTCTAAAACTTTTGTTTGTTTGTCTTCTTCACGGCTAACTAAAATTTCCATTTCTGCCATATTTTCAACAAGTTCAACAAATAGTCCAATGTGGTCTTGAATTAACTTTCCTGATAAACTTATAACTTCCCTAGCAGTTAAAGTGCCATTAGTTTCTACTTCAATAGTTAATTTATCATAATCAATGCTTTGTCCAACACGAGTGTTATTAACAAAGTAATTTACTTTTTTAACAGGTGTAAAAATAGAATCTACTGCTATATAACCAATAGGTGCATCATCTCTTTTATTTGATTCAGCAGGAACATATCCTCTTCCACGACCAATAAAAACTTCCATTTCAAAACTTGCACCTTCGTCCATTGTACAAATGTGTAAGTCTGGGTTTAATATTTCAACTTGGTCGTTAGGTTCAAAATCACGAGCTGTAACTTCACCAGCACCATACTTATTAATTCTAAGAATGGAAGTGAAATCTTTACTTGTATCCATTGTTTTAACTGCTAAATTTTTGATGTTTAAAACAATATCTACAACATCTTCCATAACGCCTTTAATAGTACTAAATTCGTGTTGAACACCATTTATTTTAATACCTATTGCAGCAGCACCAGGAAGAGCAGATAGTAAAACACGCCTTAAACAGTTACCAATAGTAATACCAAAACCTCTGTCAAGTGGCTCAACAATAAATCTTGCAAAACAACCGTTGTCAGTTTCTTCACAAGTGATTTTTGGTTTTTCGATTTCCATCATACGAAAAATACCTCTCTTAAAATTATTTGATTAAACCATTTACTTTTATAGTTTGCATATAAAAGCAACACTCTAATAATATTATTATTTTGAGTATAATTCTACAATTAAATGTTCTTGGATATTTAGGTCAATATCATCTCTTTGTGGTAAAGCATTAATTTTACCTGTTAGTTTTGTGTTATCAAATTCTAACCATTTTGGATAAACAACTTTAACATCTTTTAAAGATTTGAACATTTCTTTTTCGCGTTTATTTTCTTTTACAGCAATAACATCATCAACTGATACTAGATAACTTGGGATATTAACTGTTTTACCATTAACAGTAATGTGTCCATGGTTAACAATTTGCCTACTTTCATCACGGCTAGCACCAATGCCCATTCTATAAACAACATTATCAAGTCTGCGTTCTAGAAGTACAAGCATATTTTCACCAACGATACCTTTCATGTTATTTGCCATATCGTAGTATTTTCTAAATTGTTTTTCTTGTAAACCGTATGCTCTTTTAACTTTTTGTTTTTCTCTTAATTGTGTTCCATATTCAGTAATTTTCTTTCTTGCAGCCCCATGTACACCAGGAACATTAGGTCTTCTTTCAAAAGAACATTTTTTTGTTAAACAGCGTTCACCTTTAAGGAACAATTTACAACCTTCTCTACGACACAATTTGCAATCTGCATCTGTATATCTTGCCATTTATTTATTCTCCTTAAAATTTCTATTATATTCTTCTACGCTTTGGTGGGCGACAACCATTGTGTGGGATTGGAGATACATCTTTAATTAATGTAACATCAATTCCGCTAGCAGTAAGTGCTCTAATTGCAGTTTCTCTTCCTGTGCCCGGACCTTTTACATAAACTTCTACACTTTTAATACCAGCATCTCTTGCTGCTTTAGCAGCAATTTCGCCTGCTTGTTGAGCAGCATAAGGTGTGCTTTTTCTACTACCACTTAAACCCAAACTACCTGCACTACTCCAAGAAACAGTGTTTCCTGCCATATCAGTAATAGTAACAATAGTATTGTTAAAAGAAGCATGAATATGAGCAATACCTTTGTCGGTATTTAATGTGCTTTTTCTTTTCTTTGTAGTTTTCTTAACAACAGCCATTATTTATTGACTCCTTATTTTAATTTTATTTATTTAACATTTGCTTTTTTGCCCTTAGAAACAGTTTTCTTTGGACCTTTTCTTGTTCTAGCGTTTTGTTTAGTATTTTGACCACGAACAGGCAAACCTTTTCTATGTCTAATACCACGATAGCAACCTATTTCTTGTAAGCGTTTAATGTTTAGTGATACTTCTCTTTGTAAGTCACCTTCAACAACGCAGTTTTTTTCAATGTAACTTCTTAATTTTGCTACATCGTCTTCGGTTAAATCTTTAACACGAGTATCTGGATTTACTTTGGTTTCTTTTAAGATTTTAGCAGAAATTTTTGGTCCAATACCATAAATATAGCATAATCCTGCTTCAACTCTCTTATCTCTTGGTAAATCAACACCAGCAATACGAGCCATTAATTTTCCTCCATAAAATTTATTAAAAGTTTTTTTGCAATTTAACTTAGAATGATTGAGTTTTAATTAAATTGCCAATCTGTGATTAATTTTTAAAATTAATTTACAAGATATATATTAAACGCAAAATTTTATATGATTTAATCATACAGCCGCAAACTTTGCGATTATTTTCAAGTTATTTTTTTATAAAAAAGCCTTAATATATAATTTTATATATTAACCTTGTCTTTGTTTGTGTTTTGGGTATTTTGAGCAAATAACCATAACAACACCGTCGCGTTTGATTATTTTGCATTTATCACACATTTTTTTAACTGATGGTCTAACTTTCATTATATTTCTCCTTAAAAATTACTTTTTTAAACGCCAAATAATTCTGCCTTTGGTTAAATCGTAAGGCGACATTTCAACTTTTACAGTGTCACCAGCCAAAATCTTTATATTGTTCATATAAAGTTTTCCACTAATATACGCAGTAATTATAAAGCCATTTGTTAGTTTTACTTTAAAGTTTGCATTTCGTAAAACTTCAACAACCTCTCCTTCTGTTTCAATTACATCATTTTTAGACACTATAATATGCCTCCCAATTTATTTTTTTGATTTGTTTTTTTCAACCAAAATATTATATCACAATTATGCATAGATTTAAAGTCTAAATTTTCCATTTTACAAAGAAATTTTAAATGTTTTAAATTTTTTCTTTTTAAATTGTTCAAATTTTTAACTTTTCCATCTGTTAAATAGGCAAAATTACCTTCTATTTTAATAACTGCATAAATTTTATTTATATCTTTTCCCTTAGTTGAAATTACTACACTATTTTCTGTAATCATAATATCCTATAATGTTAAAATTTCAATTCCGTTTTCTGTAATTAAAATTGTGTTTTCATAGTGACAAGATGGCTTACCATCTAATGTTTTACATGTCCAACCATCTGGCATAAATACAACATTTCTGTTTCCCATATTAACCATAGGTTCAACGGCTAGTACCATATTTTTATTAAGTCTTGCACCCGAGCCCTTAACTCCAAAATTTGGAATAGATGGGTCTTCATGAAGTTCTTTGCCTACACCATGACCAGTTAATTCTCTAACAATAGAATAACCATTTTTTTCAACAAATTTTTGTACAGAACTTGATATGTCACCAACATAACTTCCTGCTTTTATATTTTTAACCCCTTCAAAAAAACTTTTTTCAGTAATGTCAATTAGTCTTTTTTTGTCGCTGTCAATTTTTCCAACAGGAAATGTTCTTGCAGCATCACTATAATATCCGTGATAAACTGCACCTGTGTCTATACTGATTATATCCCCTTCCTCTAAAACTCTATCACTAGGAATACCATGAACAACTTCTTCATTAACAGAAGCACATATAGTTCCAGGAAATCCGTATAATCCTTTAAAGGCAGGCTTACAACCTTTGCTTAAAATAAAATCGTATGCAAGTTTATCCAAATGTTTTGTTGTAACACCCGGTTTTATTTCTTTTTTAAGCATTTCTAGCGTTAATTTAGTAACTTCACACGCTTTTCTTATAAGTTTTATTTCTTCTTCATTTTTAATCTTAATCATTGTTCTCACCTATTATGTTAACCAAATGATTAAAAATGCTAGATATTTGCTCATCAACATTTTTACTTTCAAATTCTTTTTGGTTTACAACCTTTAAAATACCCTTATTTTTATAGTAGTCAACCAGTGGAAGTGCTTCTTTATTGTAAGTGGCAATTCTTTCATTAGTTTTGTAAGCATCGCTTCTAATATAAAGTTCTCCACCACATTTTTCACAAGTGCTTTTACTATAATTGTGAATATTATAAATTGCTCCACAATCTTTGCATGTCCTTCTAGACATTGCCCTTTCCCTAATTTCATCTTCATCTACATCAAGCAAAATTGCAATATCAACATTAGCAATTTTGTCTAATTCAACTGCTTGGGGTATTGTTCTAGGAAAACCATCTAAAATGTAACCATTTTTACAGTCTTCATTTGAAATTCTGCCTTTAAGCATATTTATTGAAACTTCGTCTGGCACAAAGTGACCATTATCAATATAACTTTGTGCCAAAATTCCTAGTTCCGTTTTATTCGCAATTTCTTTTCTAAATAAATCACCAGTGGATATATGAGGAATATTATAATATTTTGTTAAAAGTTCAGCCTGAGTGCCTTTACCACAGCCCGGCATTCCTAACAATACAATAATCATATAAACTCCTATTTATTTAAAAATCCTTTATAATTTCGCATTAACATTAATGCTTCTAATTGTTTGTCGAATTCAATTGCAACACTAACAACGATTAGTAGTCCTGTTGCACTAAATGCACTTGTTAGCCCACTGCCACCAATTATTCCAAATATTAAACTTGGAACTAAAGCAATAAATGCTAAGAAAGTTGCACCAAATAGAGTAATTCTATTTGAAATTTTCTTTAAATATTCAGCAGTTGGTTTTCCAGGACGAATTCCAGGAATAAATCCGCCGTTTTGTTGAATATTTTTTGAAACATCTTCTGGATTAAATTGAATTTGTGTCCAGAAATATGCAAAGAATAAAATCAATAAACACATTACAACAATGTATATTATACTGCCTGTACCTAGCCACTCTGTATACCATTTTGCAAATCCAGAACTTGTGTCAGCATCAAAAATGCTTATTAAAAGTTGTGGAAAAGATAGTAAACTCATAGCAAATATTATTGGCATAACACCTGTTGCATTAACCCTAATAGGAATATGTGTAGATTGTCCACCATACATTTTTCTGCCCTTAACTTGTTTAGCATATTGAACAGGAACTTTCCTTTCGGCTAAGTCCATAAATACAATAAAACCAAATACAAAAATTAAAGCAATTATAAATAAAACTAATGGTAAAATTCCAGATGTGTCGCCTTTAAAAATTAATGATAAATTATTAAATATTGCAACACCTGCACTAGATAAAATACCTACAAATATTAATAAAGATTGTCCATTGCCAACACCAATTCCTGTAATTCTTTCACCTAACCAGAAAGTAAACATTGAGCCAGCAACTAGTGTTAAAACAACAATAGTTCCAACAACCCAAGCAGGACATTCAAATCCAAACATGCTTGTGTTTAAAATATTTTGTTTGTTAAATGCTATAACAATAGCAATACTTTGTGCCAAAGCCAAAATTAATGCACATATTTTGGTATATAAACCAATTCTTTTTTTGCCTTCTTCACCTTGTTTGCTAAGCCTTTCCCAACTAGGAATTGCAATAGTTAAAAGTTGAATAATAATTGATGCACTAATATATGGTGAAATACCAAGTGCTAAAATTGCACCTTGGGATAACGCACCACCAGAAATGGAACTTAAAAGTTGTAAAAATTCTTGTCCTTCAATTGCATTACTAAATTCGTTAATATTTAATCCTGCAACTGGCAAGAAACAACCAATTCTATAAATTAACAATAATAACAATGTTAATAAAATTTTATTTCTAATTTCTTTTACTTTAAAAGCATTTGCTATAGTTTTAAACATTATAGCACCTCTACTTTACCACCAGCGGATAAAATTTTTTGCACAGCACTATCTGTGAATTTGTTTGCTTTAACAGTTAAAGCCTTAGTTAATTCACCATTGCCTAGCACTTTTAATCCATAAGGGGCAACTTTATTTATTAATTTCTTTTCTAATAGTAATTCAACTGTAACAACAGTTTTGTCATTAAATACATTTAGATCACAAACATTAATAATGTTGTATTCTTTTTTGAATATTTTGTTGTTAAAGCCCCTTCTTGGAAGTCTTCTGATTAAAGGCATTTGGCCACCTTCGAAGCCTGGGCGAACACCACCACCACTTCTAGCATTTTGACCTTTATTACCTTTACCACTTGTTTTACCTAAACCAGAACCTATACCTCTACCTAATCTTTTAGGAGATTTTGTTGAGTTAGGAGCTGGAGCAATTTCGTGTAATTTCATTTCGCTTAAACCTCCTATATTTCTTCAACATTAACTAGATGTTTAACTTTAAAAATCATTCCACGAGTAGCAGGATTATCTGGCAAAACATTACTTGAATGTAATTTGTTTAAACCTAAACTTCTAACTACCAATGCTTGTTTTTTATTGTAACCAATTGTACTTCTAACTAATGTAACTTTTATTTGTTTAACTGGTTTAGTTTCAGTTTTAGTAACAACTTTTGTTTCAACTGTTTTAGTTGCAGGAGTTTTTTCAACTTTTGTTTCAGCCTTAACTTCTACATTCTTTTTAGCAGTTGTTGTTTTTGTAGTTGTTGTTGTTTTTTTAGTTGTTGTTGATTTTGTTGAATTTGTTTTAGTTGTTGTAGTTTTTTTAGCAGCAGTTTTAGCCCCTGTGCTAGTTTTAGCAGCAGTGGTTTTAGTTGCTGTTTTTGTAGTTTTTGCTTCAGCCATACTTCACCTACCTATCTAATTTCTTCTATGGTTTTTCCTCTAAGTGCAGCAACTTCTTCAATGCTTTTTAATTGCATTAATCCATTAAGTGTTGCACGAGCACAATTTATTTTTGCTCTTGAACCATGAATTTTACTTGTAACATCTTTTATTCCAACTAATTCAACAACTGGTCTAACAGCACCACCTGCAATTACTCCAGTACCTTCTTTTGCTGGCATAAGAATTACTGTACTTCTGCCATATTTACCGATAACTTCATGTGGAATTGTTGTACCATCAAGTGAAATTTTAACCATACGTTTTTTAGCGTCCATAGTTGCTTTTTCAATTGCTTGTGGAACTTCTGCTGCTTTTCCTGTACCAATACCTACTTGACCCTTTTTGTCGCCACATACTACTAGTGCAGAGAAACGCATTGTTCTACCGCCTTTAACAACTTTGGTTACACGGTTAACATTTACTAATTTCTTTTCAATTGCATCTACTTCTTTTTCTTTGCTAAAAGTTCTTTTTTCTCTTGGTTTTCTTTCAGCGTTATGTTTGTTTTCATTATTTTGCATAACATTCACCTCTTAAAACTCTAAACCAGCGCTTCTTGCGCCATCTGCTAATGCTTTAACTCTGCCTGTGTATAAGTAACCTGCTCTATCAAAAACAACTTTCTTAATACCTTTTTTAATTGCAAGTTTTGCAACTGCTTCGCCAACCATTGTTGCAGATTCGGTTTTGGTTTTTCCTTCTAATTTTTTTGCTAACTCTTTGTTAGTAGTAGATGAACTAACTAAGGTAACACCGTTTACATCGTCAATAACTTGTGCGTAGATATGAGTTAAGCTTCTGTAAACACTAAGTCTTGGGCGTTCAGGAGTGCCTTTAACCTTGCTTCTAACTTTTATAGCACGGCTTTTACGCAATGCGTTTTTATTTTTCTTACTTACCATTACATTTCACCTCTTACTTTTTACCTGTCTTTCTTTCTTTACGCACAACTACTTCGTCAACATAAGTAATACCATATGCATGATATGGTTCTACTGGTTTAATATCTCTAACTCTTGCTGCAAATTGGCCAACAAGTTCTTTATCAATACCTTTAACTGTTATAACAGTTTTATCGCAAGATAAAGTAATACCTGGAATAGCCTTTACTTCAACTGGGTGAGAGAACCCAATATTTAAAACAACATTTGGACCACTCATGCTTGCTTTAAAACCAACACCATTGATGTTTAATTGTTTTTGGTAACCTTTTGTTACTCCAACAACCATATTTTCAACTAATTGTCTGTATAAACCGTGTAATGCACGAGTTTCATCTTTATCGTTGTTTCTTGAAACTAAAATTTCATTATTTTCAACTTTAAATTGAATATCCTTGCTAGGAAATTCTCTTGTTAATGTTCCCAAAGGACCTTTAACTGTAACTTTACCATTGTTGTTTTCAAATGTTACAGATGATGGTAATTCAATAGGTTTTCTTCCGATTCTACTCATAATTTAAACCTCCTACCACACATAAGCAAGCACTTCGCCACCGATTTTTTCGGCTCTTGCTTGTCTATCTGTCATTAATCCTTTTGATGTGGAAACAATAGCAATTCCTAATCCATTAAGAACTTTTGGAAGGTCTTCATAACCAGCATAAATTCTTAAACCTGGTTTAGAAATTCTTTTTATTCCATTAATTACTCTTTCGTTGTTTGGACCATATTTTAATGTAATTTTAATTACACTATCAACGCCTTCACCAACTACTTCATAAGCAGAAATATATCCTTCATTTAACAATACTTCTGCAATGTTAACTTTTGTTTTAGAAGTAGGAATAGATACTTCTTTATGTTTTGCAATAATTGCATTACGAATTCTTGTAAGCATATCTGCGATTGGATCGTTCATCATTTATCATTTCCTCCTTCTTACCAACTACTCTTTTTAAAACCAGGAATTTCACCTTTGTATGCTAATTCTCTGAAACAGATTCTGCAAATGCCATATTTTTTAAGCACTGAGTGAGGTCTGCCACAAAGACTGCAACGAGTGTATTCCCTAGTACTAAATTTTTGTGCTTTTTTATTTTTTTCAATTAATGCTTTTCTTGCCATATTAATTCTCCTTTAAAACCCTTACTTTTTGAAAGGCAAACCTAAGTTTTCCAACAAAGATTTAGCTTCCTTATCAGATTTTGCGGTTGTAACAAATATAACATCTAACCCTCTGACTTTATCAATTTTTTCGTAAGATATTTCAGGGAATATTAATTGTTCTGTTAAACCAAGTGAATAGTTTCCTTTTCCATCAAAAGCTTTTGAACTAACGCCTTGGAAGTCACGAACACGAGGCAAAGCTATTGTAATTAATTTTTCTAAAAATTCATACATAATTTCGCCACGAAGTGTAACTTTTGCACCAACTTTTTGTCCTGCTCTTAATTTGAAATTTGCAATAGACTTTTTAGCAGTTGTAACTAATGGTTTTTGTCCAGTAATTAGTGCAAGTTCTTCAACTGCTTTATTGAAAGATTGTGTATTGTCTTTAACATCGCCAAGTCCACGGCTAACAACAATTTTATCTAACTTTGGAACTTCGTTAACATTTTTATAGCCATATTCTTTTGTTAATGCTGGAACAACATCTTTAACATAATGAACATACATTCTATTATCTTTTTTAGCCATTATTACTTATCTCCTCCGTTCCTAGTAATTGATTTTTTTGGTGCAGTTTTGCTTGCACTCTTTTTAGCAGGTGCTTTTTTAGTTTCAGTTGATTTTTTTGTTACTGCTTTTTTTGCAGTTGTTGTTTTTTCTTCAACTTTTGCTTCTGCTGGTTTTGATTTGCTAACAGCTTTTGCTGTTGTTGTCTTTTTAACTTTTTCATCTAAACTTGCTCCACAATGTTTACAAGTACGAGTTGATTTTCCATCAACAACTTTATTTGAAACACGTGTTGCTTTTTTACAACTTGGGCAAACTAATTGAACATTACTTACATTAATTTTGCCTTCTGTTTTAACTATTGCGCTTTTTTCTTGTGCATTTCTTGCTTTTTTGTTTTTTGATATAATATTAACACCTTCAACAACTACAGAATTATCAGAAGGATTTGCTACTAATATTTTACCTGTTTTACCTTTGTCACGACCAGCAAGAACTACAACATTGTCGCCTTTTTTAACATGTAATTTCATACTTTCCTCCTATAAAACTTCTGGTGCTAAAGATATTATTTTCATATAGCCCTTATCTCTTAATTCACGAGCAATAGGTCCAAAGATACGAGTACCCTTTGGTAGTTTTTGGTTGTCAATTATTACTGCTGCATTGTCGTCAAAACGAAGATATGAACCATCTGGTCTTTGAATACCTTTTGATGTTCTAACTACAACTGCTTTAACAACATCACCTTTTTTAACAACACCACCAGGAGTAGCAGTTTTTACTGATGCTACAATGATATCACCAATGTTACCACTTCTTCTGAATGAGCCACCTAGTACTCTAATACACATAATTGTCTTTGCACCTGTGTTATCAGCAACTTTTAATATTGATTGTGGTTGTATCATAATTTTACTCCTTATCTTGCTCTTTCAATTACTCTTAGTAATCTGAAATATTTATCTTTACTTAAATGGCGTGTTTCTTCGATTTCAACAGTATCACCAACATGCGCTTCATTTAATTCATCATGTGCTTTAAACTTTTTAGTTTGTTTAAATACTTTTCCATAAATAGGATGACGCTTATTTGAAACAACTGCAACTGTTATTGTTTTGTCCATTTTGTCACTAACAACAGTTCCTATTTTTGTTCTTCTTTCATTTCTTTCTAACTTTTCCATATATCCTCCTACTTACTTGCCTTATTATTTAACTCGCGTTCAGTTAAAATTGTTTTTGCTTTTGCAATGTCCTTTTTAACTGCCACTAGTTGCATAGGATTTGTTAATTGACCGGTAGCATGAGAAAAGCGTAAATTAAATAATTCTTGTTTAAGTTCTTTAATTTTAGCATTTAACTCATCATTGGTCATTTCTCTTAATTCTTTTGCTTTCATTATTCATTACCGCCTTTATCAAGATTTTCTTCCATTCCGGCTTTTGATACAAATTTTGTTTTGCATGGAAGTTTATGACCTGCTAAACGCATTGCTTCTCTTGCAGATGATTCTGGAACACCTGCGATTTCAAATAAAACTCTACCCGGTTTGATTACAGCAACCCAATATTCTGGTGCACCTTTACCTTTACCCATACGAGTTCCAGCAGGTTTTTTAGAAACTGGTTTGTGAGGGAACACATTAATCCAAACTTGTCCACCACGCTTTGTGTAACGGTTAATTGCAACACGCGCAGCTTCAATTTGGTTAGCAGTCATCCAACAAGGTTCAGTAGCAACTAATGCATATTCACCATAAGCAATCTTATTACCTTTTGTTGCTACACCTGTCATTCTACCACGAAATTGTTTTCTTCTTTTTACTCTTTTAGGCATTAACATTAGGTGTTACCTCCTTTTTATCGTCAGTTGTTTCTTTAACTATTTTCTTAGTTAAAATTTCACCTTTGCAAATCCAAACTTTAACACCAAGTACACCGTATGTTGTGTGTGCTTCAACATTTGCATAGTCAATGTCTGCTCTAAGAGTGTGAAGTGGTAGTCTGCCTTCATGATAATGTTCACTTCTAGCAATTTCTGCCCCATCAAGTCTTCCGCTTACCATAACTTTGCAACCAACTGCTCCTGCACGCATAACTTTTTGCATACCTTGTTTCATTGCTCTTCTAAAACTCATACGTTTTTCAAGCATTTGAGCAATACTTTGTGCAACAAGTGAAGCATCTAAATCTGGTTTTTTAACTTCTTTAATGTTTACACTAACATTTTTGTTTGTAGTAAGTTTTGCAACTTCTTTCTTTATGTCTTCAACACCTGCACCTTTTGTTCCAATTAAAACTCCTGGGCGTGATGTGAAAATATCAACAATCAATCTATTAGCAGTTCTTTCAATATCAACTTTTGAAATGCCACATTGATTATATTTTTTTGTAATATGTTTTCTAATATTTTGGTCTTCTAATAAAAATTTAGAAATATCTTTTTTATTTGCCATCCAAGATGAACTCCAATCTTTATTAACACCAACTCTTAATCCATGAGGACTAACTTTTTGACCCATAATTCACCTCGTCCTTATTTCTTTACTACATCAAGTATAATTGTGATGTGGCAAGTTCTTTTTATTATTGTGTCAACCCCACCTCTTCCTCTAAAAGAAACTCTTTTAAATGAAGGTCCTTGGTCTGCAAAACATTCTGCAACATATAAATCATCTTTATTTAAGCCGTTGTTGTGTTCTGCATTTGCTGCTGCTGAATTTAACACTTTCAAAACTGGAGCAGCTGATAAACTTGTGTTGTTAACTAGGATTGCTTTTGCAACATTGTATTCTTTACCACGAATTGTGTCCAAAACTCTTTTTGCTTTTGAAGCACCCATTCTAACATACTTTGCAACTGCACAAGGGCGGGTATCTTTATTTTCTTGTATTTTTGCTGTTTTTTCTTTAATTCTTTTTGCCATGTTTTAATACCTCCCCTTTATTAACCTTTTTTACCTGTGGTGGTAACTTTCTTTTCTCCTGCATGACCTCTAAATGTTCTTGTAGGAGCAAATTCACCCAATTTGTGTCCAATCATATCAATTGTGCAATATACGGGAATATGCTTCATTCCGTTATGAACAGCAATTGTATGTCCAACAAATTCAGGGTAAATTGTAGATGAACGCGACCAAGTTTTAACAACTTGTTTTTTGCCACTTTCATTCATTTCAACTATTCTTTTCATTAACCTTTCTTCAACATAAGGTTTTTTCTTTAATGACCTTGACATATTTTACTCCCTTAATTTACGCGTTTGATAATTAATTTTGAACTTTTTTTCTTAGCATTTCTTGTCTTTAAGCCAAGAGCTTTCTTACCCCAAGGTGTTCTTGGTGCATCTCTACCAACTGGAGATTTACCTTCACCACCACCGTGAGGGTGATCAACTGGGTTCATAACTGAACCACGAACTGTAGGTCTAATACCCATGTGGCGTTTTCTACCAGCTTTTCCTAAAGATACAATTTCATGTTCTTCGTTTCCAACTGTGCCAAGAGTTGCACGGCAAGTTGCTAGAACCATTCTCATTTCACCTGAAGGTAATTTGATGGTTGCAAATTTTCCTTCTTTTGCCATTAATCTTGCTTCATTACCAGCAGAACGAACAATTTGTCCACCTTTTCCTGGTGTTAATTCAATGTTGTGAATTACAGCACCAACAGGCATATCAGATAGTGGTAAACAGTTACCAACTTTTATTTCAACATTGCTTCCACTCATTACTGTGTCGCCTACATTTAGTCCCTTTGGTGCTAAGATATATCTCTTTTCGCCATCAACATAGTGTAGTAATGCAATGTATGCTGACCTATTTGGGTCGTATTCAATACCTGCAACTTTAGCAGGGATATTGTCTTTATTTCTTTTAAAATCTATAACTCTAATTTTAGTTCTGTTACCGCCACCTCTGTGTCTTACAGAAATCTTACCTTGATTGTTTCTTCCAGCGCTTTTACTTTTTGAAACTAAAAGTGATTTTTCAGGACTACTTTTAGTTACCTCAGCAAATGATGCTGTTGTGTAAGAACGACGAGCAGGAGATGTAGGTTTATAAGTTTTTATAGCCATTTTATTTTCCTCCTACCTTTTATGACAAGCTATCGAAAAACTCAATTGATTTACTATCATCAGTAAGTGTAACAATTGCTTTTTTCCAATCTGATGTATAGCCTTGGGTTTTGCCTTGTCTTTTTAATTTTCCATTAACATTTGAAGTATTAACTTGTTTAACTTTAACGCCAAACAATTCTTCAACTGCTTTTTTAATTTCAACCTTATTAGCATCTTTTGCTACTTTGAAGGTATAACGCTTGTTAGCAATGTCAGCGTAACTTTTTTCACTAAGAATAGGTTTAATAATAACATCTACTGCTTTCATTATGCTTTATACGCCTCCTCAATAGATTTAACAGCGTCAACAGTAAGTAATAGTTTGTCGCATGCAACAATATCATAAACATTTAATAAGTTTGAAGTTGTAACATCAACATACTTTAAGTTGCCACTTGCTTTGATAACATTTTCGTTATTTTCTTTTGTAACGATAATTGCAGTTTTATCAATATTTAGATTTTTTAATACTGCAACTAATTCTTTTGTTTTGCCTAGTTTTAAATCAAAATTTTCTAAAACAAGCAATTCTTTACTTTTTAGTTTTTCACTAATTGCACTCTTGAATGCTGTGCGTTTTGCTTCTTTGTTAACTTTTTTACTAAAATCTCTTGGCTTTGGAGCAAACACTATTCCACCACCACGCCATTGTGGTGCTTTTGTTGAACCATGTCTTGCACGGCCTGTGTGTTTTTGTCTCCAAGGTTTTTTAGCATGACCTTTAACTTCAGAACGAGTAAGTGTACTTTTTGTTCCTTGTCTAGCATTTGCTAACTGAGCAACTATAACTTGGTGAATTAGTGCTTCATTATATTCTTGTTTAAAAACTTCATCATTTAATTTAAGGCTACTTACTTCTTCACCTTTTAAATTGTAAACTTTTACATTTGCCATAAATTTACTCCTTATCCTTGACTCTTAACTGCTTCTTTAATAGTTAGCAAAGTGCCTTTTGAACCAGGAACTGCACCTTTGATTAACAAAACATTACGATCTAAATCAACTTTAACAACTTTTAAGTTTTGGATTGTTACTTGATCGTTACCATATCTACCAGACATCTTTTTGCCTTTCCAAACTTTTCCTGGATATGTGTTAGCACCTGTACCACCAGCATGACGATGAACAGGACCATTACCGTGAGTCATTCTCATACGATTGAAATTCCATTTCTTAATTAGTCCACTCCAACCATGACCTTTTGTATTGCCTGTTACGTCTACCAAGTCGCCTTCACTGAAAACTGAACAGTCAATTTTTTGACCTAAAGTATATTCGCCTTCAAGTTTTAATTCTTTAATATACTTTTTAGGTTCTACATTTGCTTTAACAAAAACACCTTTTTGTGGTTTGCTTAATTTTCTTTCTTTGATATCCTCAAATGCTACTTGTACTGCGTTGTATCCATCTAAATCATTTGTTTTGATTTGAGTTACATAGCATGGGCCAGCCTCTACAACAGTAACAGGAACTACTAACCCATCGTTAGTAAAAATTTGAGTCATACCTAGTTTCTTACCTAATATTGCTTTTTTCATTTCTACTTAAATCTCCTGTTTACTTTTATAATTTGATGTTAATATCTACACCAGCAGGAAGTTCTAACTTCATTAAAGCGTCTACTGCTTTGGCTGATGGACTATATATATCAATCAATCTTTTATGTGTTCTTTTTTCGAACTGTTCTCTACTATCCTTGTACTTATGTGGAGCACGGATAATTGTAACTACTTCTTTTTGAGTAGGTAGTGGAATTGGTCCACTAATTTTTGCTCCGAACTTGATTGCAGTATCTACAATCCTTTTACTAGCTTGGTCAATTAAATTGCTGTCGTAAGCTAATAATTTTATTCTAATTTTTTGTGTTGCCATTAATTTCCTCCATATTTCGATTTTTAAAAAAATTAATTTACTTACTCTTTATAATTACTTTAATAAAACACCGAACCGTGTGTTTCATACTGTATCACTAAAAAAAATTGTAATTAGAGAGTAGTCGATAACATCAAAGTGCTATCACTTGTCAATGTAAATTATCCTAAATCTTCGGCGTAAATTTAGGTAACTTCACATATCGCCCCATAATACAGTACTCATAGTTTACATTGATTTATTTTAATTGTCAACACTTTTTTAAAAAAAATATTTTTATTTATTAAAAGCCAAAAAAAAGAACATAATAAAAAATTATGCTCTTTTAATTTTGTTTTAATTAAACAATCTTTAACATGAAAATTATATTCTATAACATATTTTGCAAATAAAATTTAAAAATGTTTTATTTTACTTTTGTTCTTCTTACACATTTTTTTCTTTCAGTAATTTTTTTGGTTTTATTTTTATTTAATTCATTTAGCTTTTCAATCATTAAATCCAAGTCTGCCCCATGAACAACACTTGCTTCTTCAAGTGTTTCCATTAAAGACATTGGACAGCCAAAACAATGAAGTCCAAAACCAGACAAAACTGCCTTTGCATCTTTATTACTTTCTAAAATTTCTCCAATAGTCATATCTTTATTGTATTCCATAAAATATCTCCTTATTTTAACATTTGTTATTTTGAACAAATGTGCATTTAAATTGAACTTAATATAATGATTAAGTAAATATATATAATATATAATAAATTATATACTTTGTAAACATTTTTAAATTAAACGCCACAAAGACAAACAAATTATTACACTATTTATTTTTTATTTCAACTATATTTATAATTTTTATTAAAAATCTTGTCTAAACCCACATTTTGGACAAAAGGAAGAATTAACATCTATTGTTTCTCCACAAAATTTGCATTGTTTAAGTGTTGGAGTGCTATTAAAATCATTTTCTACTTTTGCCTGTGTTCTAACATTTCCTTTATTTTTAAATAATATGCTAGGGTCGCTTCTATTAAACAATATGTCTTTTGCTTTATCTTTTGTTGTTGTGGTTGTTTTTAGGTCGTTTACAAAATAACTATCTAATTCTTGCACTTTTGAGCCATTGTCAATCATCGTTTCGCTATCAACTAGTTCATTTTCTTTTTTTGTACCTGCCTCAACTTTAACCTTTCCGGTTGAAAATTCTTCAAATTGTTCTTCAAATTCACTTTGATTAGACAAATATTTATTTACTTTTTCTTGTACTTTTTTGTTTAGTCTTAAAGCAGTAACTTCAGCATCAAGTACTCTTACACCCATATAATCTAACTTATCAACCATTTCTTGTTCTAAATATTTATGGATTGCATTTGGGTGCATAATGATATCTTTAAAGTTTGTGTCACTCTTTTCTAAAATTGAATTAATTTCGTCGCCAGCACAAACGCTAAGCATTTCAATCCCTTTTCCATTTTTAATATACGGCATATCCATTAACAAAAATTCTATAAGTTTTGCAGAATCTACAACCCTAAAATCAATCATGCCTTCTGTAAAACCTTTTACTTTGCCAAAGGAATGGCTTTTTAAAACAAAAGGATTTTGTCCAATAAAGTTTGTGCTTATATCACTTAAATTAACAAAATAAATGTCACACTTAAACTTGCTTGGCGTTTTGCCTTTTTTATTTGCTCTATTTAACTTTAACTTATTAAACAAAACAGGCAAACTAGCATTGGTTATTCTGTGTTTTCCCTCGTGCAAAACATCACAAACAGTGTCGTTTGCAACAAACACTGCCTCAAAGCCATTTGGAATAGTTATAAATCTATCCACTTTTATTAAATTAACTAGAGGAAACATAAAAACAAAATGATTGGATATGTCCTCTTTACATTCCAAGTCTTTATTAAAAAAACTTTTAATAAAAGAAATTAACCCCATAAACTATCGCCTTTAACATTTCTTTATATTATTTTATCAAAAGTAATTTTTTTTGCAACTTAAATTGATAACTCATAAACAATTATTGCTCAATTTAAAACTATAAAACCATGTTTAAGTTAAACTAAATGTTTTTTATTTTATGTTTATTTGCTTGTTGTAAAATTCAATAATTCATCTTAATATAAATAAATCAAAATTTAGACAATAAATTTAAAATAAAAATTTACGATTTTTCTAAATTAATTCATAATACAAAAAATTTTATAATAATCTAGTAGTAAGGACAAGCAATAAGCATGGAGGGAAAATGACTAAAATCTCAGAAGTGATATCAAAACCTGTTATAAGTTTATATAACTGCGAATTTGTAGGAATTGTTAAAAACATATTGTTTGACAAAACAAAAAAAATGGTTAAATATATTATTATTTTAAATGAAGAAGACGATATTGAATACGCAATAAAAACCAACGGCATATACAAAATAAACAATGATGCAATTCTAATAAAAAATAATGAAGAACTAGAACTAAAAAGCAATTTAGAACTTGAATCTTCTAATTATTATTCATTAATAAATTTGCCCATATTTAATATTGATGGTGAATTTCTAGGCAAAATTAAAGAAATAAATATAGATGAAAAATATAAAATAAATAGTATGGAAACCAACAAAAATCAAATTTTAAACAAAGATATTAAAAAAATAGCAAAAGTTGTAATTTGTTCTAGTCAAAAAATCAACTTTAACAAGTTTAAAAAAAGAATAAAATTTGAAAAACCAAAAGAAAACTATACTGTAACATTGCAAGTTTCAAAACCAAAACTTCCTAGTAAAGCACTAATTAATGAAAATATGCTTTTAAATAGAGTGGTTTATAACAATATTTTGGATCAAAATAATCAAACAATAATAAAAGCAAACACAATTATAAACAACACCATTATTGAAATTGCAAAAAAATACGGCAAATTAAAAGATTTGATTAAAAATAGTTTTTAAAAAATAAACACCTATAAGGTGTTTATTTTTTTCAATCGTTAGTTATATTATTTTGATTTTTTCTTCTTTCCACAAGAAATTGTAAGTGCACCAGCCACAATTCCCATAACTGTAATGTATCCAACACCAATATTTGGGAAGTAAATAGATGAAATAGTTGTACCAAAAAGCGTATTCGATGAAGCTGTTGCAATTGTTCCTAAAATCGTAAATACCAAAACAAGAATTGAAACAACAACCAACACAATACCCACAATTTTAGCAATTAAATTTAGCACTTTACTATTTAAGAAAATTTGTAATAATGCACACACTAATGCTATACAAGCTAAAACAATAGTTATAATAACCATAATTCTTGCAATTTGGAACCAAGTTCCTTCATCTGAAGTATTTTGTGCAAGAAAATCAGACCATTCCGACCAAGATATTCCTGTCGTTGTAGACTTGTTACCTGTTGTTAAAGCAAATAAAATATGATCAAATGCAAAAACAACAAATGTAAGTGCACTAAATACCATTGTGCATATTCTAAGCGCCAATGATTTACCCTTCATAATCCTCCTCCTTACTTATTATATATTTATATTAAACATAAAATGTTATTTTGTCAAATAATTAAGCATATTTTTAATATTTACAAAAAATTAAAAGAAAAACAATTTTGTGTTAATTATAAGCATTCTAAAAAAAACTATAAAATAATAAAAAAATTAACATTATTTCCAAATCAAATGCATTTTGTAATCATTGTAATCTGCGTTAAATATTATATGTATTTAAATAATATTAAAATATAAAAAAACAGAAATTAATAATATTAATCAATTATTTAAACCACCTTTTAAAATAAAAAGCACTCAAAGAGTGCTTATTTATTATTTTTTAATTTTTGGCATTGTAAAAGTTGGAACTTTTGATGAACTAGACCTTGTTGAAGTTTTTGATGTTGTTGCTTTTTTTGTTGCAGCCTTTTTTGTTTGTGCATTTAATTTTGCCATCCTTTCCTTTAAAGCATTGGCACTATTATTTTTAGGTTTAACTTCATCTATTTGACTGCTTAGTTCTTGTTCTCTTTCTCTTAATTTTTCGTTTTCGGCTTCAATATCTTTTGTTAATTCTTTTAATTCATCAATTTTTTCTTCTTTTGCTTCTTCTTTTGATTCTTCTTTTACATTTTCTTCTGGCAATTTTACAACTTTTACTTCTGGAACTTCATTTTCTTCTGGTAGCTTTACAACTTTCACATTGCCATTTTCATTGGCATTATTATCATTTGAAGTTTCATCTTTAGCTTTTGCATCTGCATCGTTGTTTTCAACTTTATCTTCCAATTTAACAACAGTAACATTTGCCTCTTTTTCTTGTTCTTCTTCACTTAAATTTTCGTCTTGCAATCTTTCTTCAACAGGCAATTTCATTTCTTTTTTTACATACTTAAATGCTTCTCTGTCTTGATTTTTTAATTGTTTTAATTCCTTTTTAGACATTGTAAGTCTTTGTCTAAATTCCTCACTTGTCATATATTCTCTTAAATTTTTAACTGCTTCAAGTTCAGATAGTCTAACATTAAGTTCTTGCTTTGTTTCTTCAATTGCCTTTTCTTTTTCAGCAATAACATTGTCTTTTTCTTGTATTGTTGCATTTAATTTATTTATTTGCTCATTTAAATCATCAATTTTGGCTTGTGTTTCATCAATAATTGGTTGATTTTGTTTTAAAACTGTTTCTGTTACTTGTCCGTAAATTTTGTTAACATAAGTTTTACCTTCAGCCAACATATTTTCAGTTGCTTGCTCTTTTCTACGCTTAATTTCATCATTAAACTTGTCTATTTCATATTGAATATCTTGTTGCTCTTTTTGAAATCTTGATGATGCCAAATCGTAATCTTTTTCATATTGTTGATAACGAGCTTGTTCTTCATTTAATTTTTTCTTTAAATAGTTTGCTTCAATCTTTACTGTGGTTTGGTTAATTTGGTCGCTAACACTATTTATTATTTCCCTACTTGCTTGCGCTTTCCTTTCAAAATCTTTTGTTACTTCATCAAAGTTCTTTTGATAGTTTATTTTTTCTTGTTCTTTTGCTCTTATTCTTTCAGAAAAGTTTCTTTTAACATTTAAATATTTTTCACTTTCCTTCATAGCACGCTCTAAAAGCAAACTACTATCAACACCCAATTCTTCAAAGTCGTAATTTTCGCCAACTAAGTTGGTCATTGCTTCTTCTTCTTTGCGTTTCTTTTCAGCAGCCTCAGATTTTTCCAAATACTCTTGAAGTGCGGGGATATTTTCTTTTATTTCTTTTTTAGTAAATAGAACTTCATAATCAATAACTTCTGGCATTGTTTTGCAAGCCCTATCTAAGTTCTTTTCAAATTGTTGAAAGTTGTAATATAAGTCTGCCATAATTGCAGTGTGCCTTGCACTTAAAAATGAAATAAACAACATTCCTAATACAAACAATAATACAGGAACAATTAAAACTTGGAAAAATACTGCATAAGCACTTCTTCCTGTGATTGAATAGAAATTACCAAGACCAAATATAAAGGTTAATCCACAAATGATTGAAATAAAAATTTTGCAAATTCTAATGCTTGTTTGATAACTACTAATTCTGGTTGGAATATCAATACAATTATCACAATTTATATATTTGCTTGGCTTGTCACGATTTAACATATATTCTTGCCAGTTGTGTCTTACAACTTTTGGAACTTGTTTCATTTTGTCGTTAAATTCAATTAAGTTGTTTTCATCAATATTTTGTTTTTTTGCTAAATACTTATTTAACTTTTTTGTTTTGCTTAACAACTTTGCTTCATAAGTAAAACTTGTTCTAATCCAAGTTATAAGCAAAGTTAAAACCAACAACCCAACACTTCCATAAAGCAAGTACTCTAATGTCATAAAGTTAGAAAATTTTTCGATATAACTAACCAATGCATTAAAGACTTTTGTTACAGATTCGGATAGTAAAATACTCGTCATTTCTTTTTCTCCTTAAATTTAAATAACACATATTCTAGTTGTAGTATAGCACAAAATTATATAGTTACCAAATATTTAAAAATAATTTTAAATTTATTTTTTATATTATTATTTCAGTACTACTAAATAGTTTGCTACATTTCAATCAATTTATTTAAGAAAAATGAATACAAATATTTTTTTTGCACAACTATGTTTTTACCATGTTCAAGAGCATAAGAGTAAAGTTTAAGTTGTAAGCTATATTTTTCTTTTAAACTTTCAACATCATTGGTTCTATTTGTTTTAAAATCAATTAAAGTTGCAACACCATTATTTATTAAAACCAAATCAATAACCCCCTGCACCATAACAGATGTATCATCATCAGACCCTTGAATTAAATTTTTATGTTTGTCTTTAATTATAAATTGTTGTTCTTTTAATATTTCAGTTTTGTCATCAATTAATCCCTTAATTGTTTTTACTGCAATTTCTATTTTATTTAAATCAACATAGTTTGCAATATTTTTATCAATCAACTTCAATGTAACTAAATTTTTAAATATGTCGTAAACATTTTGTTCTTTAAAATAATCTATTTGCTCCATTATTGCATGATATGCATTTCCTATTTCAAGCGACAATTTATTGTTTATGGTTTCATTTATTTTTAACTCTTTTGGAGATTCATTTATTTCAACATAGTCATCTTCCATAATGCCTGTAACACTTGTTTTAAGTGCAATATTTTTTGCTTTTGAATAAGGATAAATAAAAGAAAAATTCCTTTTTAAATCTATTAATATTTCGTTGTCAACAAACAAATCATTTTCTTTTATTTCCAACTTTTTGTCAAAAACTTGATATTCAATGTCATCATTGTTAATAATATTGATATTAAAACAAATATTATCATTAATTTTAATTGATGAATTACTATTTTGCAATTTGTTAATATGTCCATTTTTTAATATTGCATAAATAACCAACTTCATAAAACTATTTAAATCTAAAATTTCTTTAAATTTTAAATTTTCAATTTTGTTAATATCATAATACCCAAACAAACATAAATAATTTTGAGCTCTGGTTAAAGCAACATAAAATAATCTTAATTGTTCTTTTGCTTCATTTAATTTTTTGTTTAATTTGTTTGCAACATAACTTAAGCTATCTTCTATTTTTCTATTTTTTAAATCGTAATATTTAAGTCCAACTCCCAAATCATTTGTTAAAATTACATCTTCCCTTGAACTTTGTGTTGAAAACTTTTCATCAAGGTTACAAACAATAACAACAGGATAGTCAAGCCCTTTACTTTTGTGCATTGTTGTAATTGTAACAAAGTTTGTTCCGTTTTGAATATTACAAGAATAATCTTTGTTTTGTAAAACCTCTAAATAAGACAAAAATTTATTAAGGTTATTTGAATAGTTTTGGTTGTTTAATAAATCTAAAAACAAACTAATATTAGTTAGTTTTTGGTTTCCATCTTTAAAACTATAAAAATAATTGTTTAAATTGTAAAATGTAATAATATTAATTACAACTTCCCTTAAATTTTTGGAATTTAACTGAAATCTAAAATCTTTTAATTCTTTTAGTAATTTATTAATTTTAAATGAAATTTCATCGTCATTATTTAAAGCATAATTTAAAACTGCCACTGAAAACAAATTACTATTTTCATCTTTTAATTGATTTTGCAAAATATAATCATTATTAAATTTTCTTATTTTTGCAAGTTCGTTATTTGAAAGTCCCACAATACTACTATGAAGAATAGTTGCCAAACTTAAATCGTCTTTAAAATTTGAAAGGGTTTTTAAGTAACTTATAAGCAAGTTAACTTCATATTCGTCAAACAATTTTAATTTTAATTCTGTTGAAACAGGGATATTGTTGTTAAGAAGTTCAATATATAACCTATACAAAAACTCGCTTTTGTTTCTTATTAAAATTGCAATATCTTTATAATCAATATTTGTTAACTTTTTTGTTTTAAAATTAAAATATTGTTTAGTTAAATATTCTTTAATTTTATTTACAACCAACTTTGCCTGAACTTTGTCTTCTTTATTTGGGTCAATTTCTTCGTCGTTGTCGTCTTCATCTTCTTTATTATTTTTGTCTTCTTTGTTTATTATGTTTAATTCAACACACTTGTCAGATTCAAAATTGTTTGTCCTATTCATTCCACAATCAAGCATTGCACTGCTTTCATAGTCAATGCCAATTGTGTCTTTTGTTCCAATTACACTAAATATGTAATTTACAAATTGCAAAATTGTGTCAACACTTCTAAAATTTCTATTAAATTCAATAGATTTTTCATTAATATTTTTATTTTTATATGAATAGTACTTTTGAATAAATATTTCTGGCGTGCAAAGTCTAAACCCATAAATACTTTGTTTTACATCACCTATCATATACATATTTTTGCCGTTAGACAATTTTTGCAAAATTTCTTCTTGAAAGTTGTTAATATCTTGATACTCATCAACAAAAATAAACTTGTATTTATTTTTCAACTCATTTAAAACACTTTCATCTTGCAATATTTCTAACATTTTGTGTTCTAGGTCGTTATAATCTAAGCCATTGTTAGATTGTTTTAAAATGTTGTAAATATTTTGTATGTCAAAAACCACAGCAAAAAGTTTGTTAATTGTTTTATTAACACTTTGTTCCATTGTTAAAATTGAATTTATATCATCTTTTACAAAAAGTTTTTGTAGGTCATTTAATAATTTAGCAAATCTTTTCCTTAAACTTTGATATCTTTCCTTAAAATCTAAAATTAGTCCATCACATTGTTTTGGAAAATTAACTCTTGGAATAGAATTATCTTCAAATATTAATTTATGTGCTTCCAAAAAGTTGTCACAGCTTTTATATAATTTTATAAAGTTTAAAATATAACTTAATGCTGTTGTTGCACTGCTTAAATTAAGAGTTTCGCTTTCAATTTTTAACTCACTAAAAATTTTTTCATACTCATTAAAAGATGAATTTAATGTTTCAAAAATGTATTTTGCACAAATGTTTGTGTTAATGTTCAAATTTTCAGGATTGTTTATAGTTTTGGACTTAAATTCATCAATATTTGGAATACTCATTAAAAATGAATATAATTTTTTTAAAATGTTCACCAATTTTAAATTATTTCTTTTTGATGAATATGCGTCAAACACTTCATAAAAGTCATCATCGTTAGAATACTTTTCTAATGCCAATTTTATTGCTTCTTCAAGCAAATAGTTTGTGTCGGCTTCGCTTAAAATTTTACTTTCTGGGTCAATGTTGCATTTATAAAAATATTTTAAAATGTACTTATAGCACACAGAGTGCAATGTTCCAATATCGCAAGATGAAATTTTTTCAAGTTTTTCGTACAACTTTTGTTTGTCCACATCTTCGTTTTTAGTGGTGTTAATTTCATTAAGAAGTTCAAAATACAATTTTTGTTTTAGTTCAGCCCCTGCGCTATTTGTAAATGTTACAACAAGCAAATCTTCAATTTCTATATCGTAATAAACAAGCAAAAAGACTAGTTTTTTTATCATGGTGGAAGTTTTACCACTTCCAGCAGATGCCGAAACTAATGCATTGCCATTATTAAACTCAACAAATTGTTTTTGCTCATCTGTTAAATTTCCTAACAGATTTTGCACAAACTTTTCATTTTTATCCATTATTACCTCTATTTAAAATTTCATCAACACTAGCCACATTTTCCACAAATCTATACTTATTGTGATAAACAGTGCTAAAATTGCATAGCCCTTTATATTCACAAAATTCACAAGCACTTTTTTTATTGGCGTAAAGTGGGTTTGGTTCAATATTTCCATTTAAAATTTCTTCAACTGCTTTAACAACCAAATCAAATGCAAAGTTTGCTAATTCTTCAATTTGTAGTTTTGATAAACAATATTTTTTTGTGTTACTTTCAAAACTTCCATCTTTGTTTATTTTAACATCAACACTTGATTTCGTTTTGTCAAATAAATTATAATCTAGGCTATTAAGTTCACTTAAACTATCAACAAAAATTCCTTTAAATTTATATTGATTTATATCATTTTTAGAAAAGTCATTTTTTAGTGGCAAATAACAAGCACAAACCGGCTCTTTATTTAACATTAAACTTGCACCTTTAACATAAACAAGTAGTTGCAATTTTTTGCCCGAATATAAGTCTGTGTAATTAAAAACATCTTGACCTGTTTTGTAGTCAATTAATGCAAACATATTGTCTTTAACATCTATTCTATCAATAAACCCTTTAACAAAAATTGTTACACCGTTTTTTGTTACAGACAATTCCTTTAAGTTGTTAAATTGTTTTTCATTATATTTGTTTTTAAAATCACTATTTTGTTGTTCAAAATAAATGGTTTTTGCAATCCTTAAACTTTCAAAATATAAATTTTTTATAACATTTTTATTTTTAACATTTTCAACATATTTTTTATATTTTGAATTTAATATGCCATCTAAAATTTCTTTACTTAAATTTTCTATTTCATTGTCAGTTAGTTCTTTTGCAAAGTTTACAATAATTTTACTATTAAATTCATGCAAAATAGTGCCAATATCATTTGGCATCAAAACACCTTGCTTTTGCTCTTTTAAATTTAGTCCAAATCTAACAAAATGCTTATATGGGCAACTGTAATAAGTTTCAATTTGACTAACACTAGTAGTTCCACTATTAAAAAATATGTTTTCCGTAAGTTTGTTTGCAGAATTTACAAAATCGTTGTTTAATAAAACTTCTTTTGTAAATTTAGCATCCGGCAAAGCACTCATCAAACTATAATAATATTTATTAAAATTGTTTTTATTAAAATTGTTATCAAAGTTTTTAGTTAAGTTTATAAAATTTAAGTAAGCACTATTTTTGCTAACATTATTTAATTCAAAAACATATTTGTTTTCAACCTTTTCAAAATAATTATAGTTGCTTATATATTCATCGCCATTTATTATTTTTAAATTTTTAAAAATTTTAAACAAGTTTGAAATTATTGGGCTAACAATATTTGCCGAATCTGAACTTGAAGTATAATAACTAATAGTTAATTGTTTGTTAAATTTGAACAGGTTTTCAAACACTTTAAACTTGTTTCTTTTGTTAATTAAATCACATGTTGGACCTAATTTTAGTGAACTAGAAAATAAGTTTATTTCATTATCGCTAATTAAACTAACATCATTTATAACATGTGGAACTAATCCATCAATAGTTGATAATATGTACATATAATCATTATTGTCAACAAAACTATTATTTATGTCATAAACCATAACAACATCACCAATTATTGGTGGAATGGTTATGGAAACATTTTCCAAATAAACTTTTAAAATTTTATAAAAATTTTCAATACTTAACGTATAATCGGAAAGCAAAACATTTAATTCGTTTAACGCATCAATAAATTTTTCGTAAGTCATTTTATAACTTTTAGATTCTTCAATTTTATTATTCGAATTAAAAGTTTCAGTAAGATTGTATGTAATCTTATCAATTTCAAAATCGTTTAGAAGGTTGAATAGAATTTCAACAAACTGCCCTAACCTATTTTCTTTAACATTTTTTAATATGCTAATATGTTCATATATATTTTTAATATTTTCAAAATTAGCACAATGTTTTAACTCAACATAATCAACACTGTTTTCATTTAAAAACAATTCAAAATTGCAAACATCTTCAAATAAAACATTTGAATAAACATTTTTAAGCAAATTCAAAAAATCTTCTTTTTTAAAATTATTTAATATGCAATTAAAAATATTTTCAACATACAAACACAATGCTGTTTCATTTAACGTTTGTGAAATATCTAAAAAACAAGGTATATTGTATTCGCTAAATTTGTTTTTAATTTCAACACATCTTTCTTTTAAATTTGGACAACATATTGAAAAATTTTCATATTTTAAATTGTTTTTTATTATTTTATATTTAATATCTTTTAAAACAAAATCTAGTTCCGATTCTTCTTTTGCAAAAGAAACAATTTTAACATCATCAATTTCATCACAATATTCATTTGGATTGTACGAATATAAATTGTTTAATAGATGATTCTTTTCTTTAGGCAATTCTTTGTTAACAACATCAATTTTGTACATAAGCCCATTTGTTTTGCATAAGTCAATCAAAGAATAAAACACATTATTTACAAATAAATTTTTGTTAGTTATTTCTTTTTCAAAACCGTAACTACTTGCAGTTGCTATGGTTACACTTTTGCTTTTTTCAATAAACATTTTTATAATATTTAGCATTTGCTTTGTAAAGTCATCAAACCCAACAAAAATTATATGTGTGTTTTTAAATTCATCTGTTACACTACTACAAAACAAATCTAATTTATTAAAACTGTCTGTGTAATCTGTTTGCAAAAATTCTTCATATTTTTCATAAACAACATTTAAGTCAGTCAACTTTTCTTTTAAAATTTGGTTTGTTGTGATTTCAAGTAGCATTTTAGGTGTTATTTTACTACTTTTAAACATTGAAATAATTTCAAAAAGTTTTAATGCAAAGCCATTAAAATTTACAACATTTTTAAAACTTGAAAAATTGTTTTCTAATAGTATTTTTTTAATTATCGTTACAGCAAGTTGTTTGGTTAAGATTTTTTTATTGTTACCCAATTTTTTTAGAACCTTTAAACTTAACCTAGACATTGTGTAAACATCACAATCAAAAAGGCTTGACACTTGTAATGTGTCAAAAATTTTATTTTCAATTTGAAGTGCCATTCTATCAGGACATATTACTATAACTTTGCCTGTTTTTCTTAGTTCTTTAATATTATTTAAACACTTCTGTAATGATATTTGTCCAATTTTTGCGTTTACTATATTTAACATACAATTATATTGTACCATAATATCTTAAAAGTGTATAAATAAATTCAATAATCTTAACAAAGAAAAATAAAACTTTAACCAAATATTTTATGTTTTAACTTTTGTTAAAATTTTGTCTAATTTTTCAACATTAAATTCTTTTCCCGATTTTAAAATTTCATTTTCAGTTAAAACATTTTTAAGTAAGTTATTTTTTTTATTAAGTTCAATAAGGGTGTTATTTAACCTTGTATTGTAATCTTTAATAATTGTTTTATATTTTAAATTTAATTCGTATATTGCATTTTTCTTTATTAATCCCACAAAACCTTTTATTAAATTGTTTATATCATCATCAGTTAATGCTTTGCTTTTAGGCTTAATTGTTATAATGTTCCCTTTTGAAATTTTAATCTTTTCCTCTTTTCTATATTTATTAATATATCTTAAACCTAAACTCTTGTCGTTGTTTGCAAGTTTTAAACACGCAGACCTAACCGAATACCCATTTTGTTTAAGTTTTTGAACATTAAATAGTAGCCAATTTTTTTCGTCTTCACTAAACACATTTTTTGATTTTTTTGTTACACCTTTTTCTCTTAAAATTTTGTAATATAAATTTCTAATGGTGTAAGTTTTTACTCCAAGTTTTTTTGCAAAATCATTAAACGCACTTAAATTTGATTTTCCTTGCATTTCATATACTTTCACAAATTCTAACAATTTTTCAATTTTGTTTTTATTCCAATTCGTGTATGTTCTCATAACTTCCTCTTAATTTTTATTAGTTAATTATGTACACAAAAATATTATTTTATACACATAACATTTCTGTTTTAATGAGTAATAAAAAGCATAACAATTTTCATATAAATATTATTAATAAATTTTAGGAGATTATTATGAATACCTATTTTGCTCATTTAAAAAGCGATATTCCCTGCACAATTTATGCAAATGGTGAATATGTTGGGGTGTGCCAAAAACACAATTCATTAGATTTAAAAATTGACACAAAAGATGTTTATTTTAATGTTTCACACATTGGAAATTATTACCCATACACAATACATATATTTAACAACAACAAATGTATTGACACTACAAATAATTGTTTAATTGTGCCATATTACAATAACAACTATGATATTTATTTAAAAAACATAAAAATTTATGAAAACCTTCCAACCACAACCTTGCTTAATCAAACTATCGGCAAAACAACAATAACTATTTTAAATGGTATTTTAAGTTCTATAACAATTTATGATAATTCAAGCATAGTTTACAGCGAAAATGTTAAACTACTTGATAAAGCAAATGTAAATGTTATTAATGGGAACATCATATTAAAGGCATACACAACAACAAACGAGTATTATTTATTAATATTAAATAGTGATTATGAATTAATTTATAATGGCTATTTTGACAATTTAGATGAAAACAATAATTTATTTACAGGTTTTACAAACTTATATGACATAGCAAAACACGGGCATGTTTGTGAAATAAACTTAGATGACTTATCTAATATTAATGATTATTATGTTGTAAAAGATGGTGGAAAAAGATGTAATTGCCAAGAACTTATTCCACAAGCATTTTTAGAAGCACTAAAAGTAAAAAATTTTAGTTTGGCAAAATCTTATTTAAACTCCACACTTGCAAACGCATCTAATTCACATTTTGAGGCGTTTTTTGGGCCAATTCAAGCCATTTACTATAATTGCTATAATAATTCCAGCCCAATAAATTATACCGTTTATAATGGCGAATATAAGTTCTATAATTTTACTGTTAAAAATCAAAAAATTGTTGATATTGAAGAATGTTAAAATATTCAACACATTTTATTTTAGATTAAAATAAAATTGTAAATAATAACATTAAATTAAAATAGTTGATTTTTCAATTTTTATATTATAAAATTTATTGTATTTAAAAATTGAAATATTGATACAATAACAGGAGAAATTATATGTTTTGGGAATATTATGTGATGGGCATTATACTTATACCCGGAATAATTTTTGCATTAATAGCACAATCAAAAGTTAATTCTAGTTTTAATAAATGGAGCACAATTCAAAGTGCTTGTGGGTTAACAGGTGAGCAAGTAGCAAGAAAAATCTTAGATGAAAATGGCTTAACAAACATTACCATAATTAGAACAAACGGAACTTTGACAGATTATTACGACAATAAAAAGCAAATAATTGCACTAAGCAATGGTGTGGCAAATTCTAGCAGTATTGCATCAATTGGCGTTGCTATGCACGAAGTTGGACACGCTTTACAGTACAAAAACAATTATTTTCCTATTAAATTAAGGAATTTTATTATCCCTATAACCAATTTTGTTTCTAGTATGCTTTGGCCACTTGTTATTATTGGTTGTTTGTTTAACTTTTGGTTAATTCCAAATAGCATTTTTGGTATGGTTATTTTGTGGATTGCCGTTATTTCATTTTCGTTGGCAGTTTTATTTAATTTGGTAACATTGCCCGTTGAATATAATGCAAGCAAAAGAGCATTAAGTGTTTTGCAAAGCAACAATATTTTACACGATGAGGAATTAGCTGGAGCAAAAGAAGTTTTAAATAGTGCTGCCCTTACTTATGTTGCCGCACTACTTGTGGCAATACTAAACTTATTAAGGTTTGTATTGGTGTTTTTTAGAAATAGAGACGACTAATTATTGCACAATTAAAAGTTTGATTGTTTTAGTTTGTTTATAAATAAATTATTGTTTTTTATATAATTATTTTGACAATAAAAAATTTATTATTAGTAAAATCCATTAAAATATAAAAAAAGACTTGGGCTTCCAAGTCTTTTTTTGTTTTATTTTCCTATCACATTAACAACGCATTTTGCTGTCACATCTTGATGCAATCTTACTTTAATGTTATATTTGCCTACATTTTTAATGTTGTCATTTAATTCAACTTTTTTCTTGTCAACTTCAACGCCAAGTTTTGAAATTTCATCTGCAATTTCTTTACTTGTTACGCTACCAAATAATTTTCCATTTTCGCCAATTTTAACAAAAATAGTTATTTCTTTTCCATTAATTAATTTAGCATTTTGCAATGCTTCTTGCCTTAATTGCTCCAACCTATAATCCTGTGATTGTTTTTTGTTTTTTGCTTGACTAACGTTTCCAGCATTACCCACAACAGCAAGCCCATTTGGAATTAAGTAATTCATAGCATATCCATCGTTTACATTAACAATGTCTCCTGCTTTTCCTTTTCCTTTAACATCTTTAACTAAAACTACTTTCATAAATTTATCTCCTATTTATATAATAAAGTTTTTATAAATATAAATCAAGCAAAAGAATAATTTTATTAAATTTGCAAATACTTATTATAAATAATTTATAACAACTTAAATTAAGTAAATTAGGAGCATATTATGGATTTAAAATGTAAAAAAATGAATTGTGAACATAACGACGGCTGTGCTTGTGTATGCAAAAACATTGCTATAAATAAAAAGTGCGAATGCACAACATTTAAACCTTGCAAGGATAACGACAAAAAACAACATCAAGATATAAGCCGTGATATGTTTGAAGTTGCCCCCGATTTGCATCCATACAGACATAACAAAAAAATTGATATAAATTGTTCTGCAAAGTGTTTATTCAATGATGGTGGAAAATGTAAAGCAAATGGAATTAGTGTTAGCAACAAACACACTGCTATTTGCATAACAGCCATTCCTAAATAAATTAACATTTAAACATATTAAAATGTTTAATAATATAATTAAAATAAAAATCTAACATATTTATAATATTAAATATGTTAAAAAGTTAATAAAAAAAATCGTATTAAATACGATTTTTTTATTTTTTAATTAAATTACTTTAATTCAACAACTGCGCCAGCTTCTTTTAATTTTGCTTCAACTGCTTTAGCTTCTTCTGCTGGAACATTTTCTTTAATAACCTTTGGAGCACCATCAACTAATGCTTTTGCTTCGCCTAGTCCTAAACCTGTAACTTCTTTAACAACTTTGATTACAGCAATTTTGTTAGGACCTGCTTCTTTTAATTCAATGTTGAATTCTGATTTTTCTTCAGCTTGTGCTGCTGCTTCACCAGCAACTGCACCACCCATAACTGCAACAGGTGCTGCTGCACTAACTCCAAATTCTTCTTCTAATTTTTTAACTAATTCACTAACTTCTAAAACTGTTAGTTTTTTGATTTCTTCTACTAAACTATCTAAGTTTGCCATTTTTATTTTCTCCTATTATTATTTTTAATTTTTATTTTTGTTTTTTAAATTTTATTTTTTAATAATTTGTTTTTTTAAGTTGTTTAAATTAAACTTTAATTTTGTTTTTCTGCTATTGCATTAAGTGCACGAGCAAGTGCTGAAACAGGTGCTTGTAATGTACCAAGCAACATAGCAATAAGAACTTCTTTTGATGGTATTTTTGACAAAGCAACAACTTGTTCTTTACCAACAATTTCACCATTAACTATTCCAAACTTAACATCCATTTTATCGTATGCTTTTTGTTTTTGGCAGAAAATTCTTGCTGGAGCCACTTCATCTTTACTAAATGCAACTGCTGTTGTACCTTCAAATGATTTTGGGTCGAAACCAGTGATTCCTGCTTCTTCAAGAGCTCTAAGCATTAATCTGTTTTTATAAACTTTGTATTCTACATTATTTTCTCTGAATGCTTTTCTAAGTTCTGTGTCTTCACTAACTTTTAAGCCAGAGTAATCAACAAATAAAACAGAATTTGAATTTTGCAATTTATCTTTAATTTCTGCAACAACTTGAACTTTTGCTTCTTGATTTGGTCTCATTTTTATCCTCCTTTTAATTTTTAGAATAAAATAACCCCTACGCCACATAAGCATAAGGGTTAGAAACCTTTTTAATTTATATGCTTACCTCGGCAAGATTTACCTTTGTACTTGCTGTCTATGGCGAGATTATTAAAATTCTGAAATTATTATATAACATATACTTTAAATTGTCAACATTAAATATCAACAAAATTTAAGTTTTATTTGTTATTTTTTTGTAATATAAATCACTTATAATCTTTTATTTTTTTACATTATATATTATATATAAATTTTAGTAATTATAATTTTAAAAATGTTAAAACAACATTTATTTTAACAAAAAAAGTAGCATATTTGCTACTTTTTTATTAGTTGTTGTAGTTAACTTTAATACCAACACCCATTGTTGTTGAAACAGTAACTGATTTGATGTATGTTCCTTTTGCAGCAGCTGGTTTTGCTTTAACGATAGCATCCATAATTGCTGTAAAGTTTTCTTGTAATTTTTCAGCACCAAAACTTACTTTTCCAATCATAACATGGATTATGTTGCTTTTATCAAGTCTATATTCAACTTTACCTGCTTTAATTTCTTTTAAAGCTTTTGCAATATCTGTTGTAACTGTTCCACTCTTTGGGTTTGGCATTAAGCCTTTTGGTCCTAAAATTTTTGCTATTCTACCAATTACAGGCATCATATCTGGTGTAGTTACACAAACATCAAAGTCTAACCAACCACCTGTAATTTTAGCAATCATTTCGTCGCCACCTACATAGTCAGCACCTGCTTTTTCAGCAATGTCTGCATTGTCACCTTTTGCAATTACTAAAACTTTAACTTGTTTTCCTGTTCCGTTTGGTAAAACAACAACGCCTCTAACTTGTTGGTCTGCATTTCTACCATCAACACCAAGTTTTACATGAAGTTCAACAGTTTCATCAAATTTAGCTTTTGCAGTTTCAATTGCTAAATTCATAGCATCTGGAACTGAGTATAAAGTTGATTTTTCTACTTTACTTGAAATTTCTTTGTATCTTTTTCCTTTATTCATTTCTATTCTCCTATGTGGTTCAATCGAAAAAATTAATAAAAAATTTTAATTTATCTCCCACTAAATTGTATTACAATATTATTCTTCTACTACTGTAACACCCATACTTCTACAAGTGCCTTCAATCATACTCATAGCGGCTTCAACACTTGCTGCGTTTAAGTCAGGCATTTTTGTTTTAGCAATTTCTTCAACTTGTGCTTTTGTAATTTTTGCAACTTTTGTTTTAATTGAGTTAGCAGAGCCACTTTCAATTCCACAAGCTTTTTTAATTAAAACTGCTGCTGGTGGAGTTTTTAATTCAAAAGTAAATGATCTGTCAGCATAAATTGTTAAAACAACTGGAATTACAAAACCTTCTTGTGCTTTTGTTTTGTCGTTAAATTCTTTAACGAATTGAGGAATGTTGATTCCATGAGGTCCAAGTGATGAGCCAACTGGTGGACCACTTGTTGCCTTACCTGCTTGTAGTTGTAATTTTACAACTGCGTTAACTTTCTTTTCTTGTGCCATTGTATGCTTTCCTCCTGCCTTATGGCTATGTGGTAATAGCGAAATTATAATCAAAAATTTTATAATTTCTCCCACTATATTTAAAGTAATATTAACTAAAATGTTAATTTACATTAAACCAAACTAAATTTTTCTAATTTGAGTAAGTAGTAAATCAACAGGTGTTTCCCTGCCAAACATTTCTACCATAACTCTGCATTTTTCTGCAACTAAATCTACTGAAATTACAGTTCCAATAAATCCATTTAATGCACCATCAATAATTTCAATTTTATCATTTGGTGCAAGGTCAATATTTTTAACAACAACCTTTTCAAGTTTTAGTCTTCTAATCTCCTCGTCAGTTATTGGAAGTGGTCTACCTTTTGGACCAGCAAAACCTGTTATACCTCTGGTTCTTGTAACTGCATGCCAAATGTCATCGCCATAAATCATTTTAACTAAAATGTAACCTGGCATAACTTTTCTTGATACAACTTTCTTTTTGCCATTTTTTTCTTCAACAACATCTTCCATTGGGATTACAATATCAAAAATTCTTTCTTGCAAACTATATTTACCAATAACAATTTCCAAGTTTTCTTTGGCAACATTTTCGTATCCAGAAAAAGTGTGTAACACATACCATTTTGCATGTGATTTTGCTTCTTCAATTTTTTGTTCTTCTTCACTTGTTTCAGGATTTAAAATTTCAGAAACAACTTCTTTTTCTTCATTTTCATTATTTTCAATAACATTCTCTGTTAAAACTTCTTCACTACTTACAATGTTTTCATTTTCTTCCATTTTTCTTGTCCCCCTAAGCGTTTGGTGTTAACAAGTTAAATAGTAATTTTAACAAGTAATCTATTCCAAATAATGCAATGGTAAAGAACAAAACAACAACTATAACAACAATTGTTGACTTTACCACTTTTCCAAAACTTGGCCAAGAAACTTTTTTTAGTTCAGAAGATGTTTCTTTTATCCTTTTGCCAAGACCTTTCTTGTCGCCTTTGTTCTTCTTACTTTTATCTTGTTTTGATTTTTTATTTTCTTTTTTGTTGTTTTTAACATCATTTTTAGTTGATTTTTTGCTTTCACTTACTGTTTCAACATTTTTATTTTCTTCTAATGATGTTTGTTCAACTTTAACTTTTTTTGCCATTTAAAAACCCCTTAAATTTATTATTTGGTTTCTTTATGAAGTGTATGCTTTTTGCAATGTTTGCAATACTTTTTCATTTCAATTCTATCTGGGTTGTTCTTCTTGTTTTTATCAGTATTGTAATTTCTATTTTTGCATTCAGTACATGCTAAAATAATAATATCTCTCATTAATTTATCCTCCAACAACTAATTGTTTAAAAGCGAACTAAGTTTACCAAAAAATAATATAATTGTCAATCAGCAAACTTAAAAAAATAGAGCTACAAACTCTAATTTTTACTTTTAATATTTTTCTAAATAAATTATATCAAATAAATTATATATTTGCAATATAAATATACAAATTAAATAAAATTTTTTTTGACAAAATTTTTAAGTTTATATTTATTTTAAATGTTTTTTTAACTTCACATTATATATAATAAGTTATAACAAATCGAATACTATTTAATCAAATTTATAAATTTGTGTATTTACAAAACTTATATTATTTGCTATAATAAAAAAGAATTTATAGGAGAAATGTTTATGAGTAATTTACTAAAACAAGAATATGCAATTCAACCTAATATTTTATTTTTAAAATCAAAAGATGGCAAACCTTTAAGAGCAATTTATCCACCATGGTGCATGATTTACAAAGAACAATTCCAAGAAAATAGATTGCAACATTCTATGGGTAAACTTGATGCTAGTGGAAACCGTGACAAGCAAAAATGTATTGCACACGTTGTTTCAATGCTTAAAGGTATGGGCGACATAGATTATGCAAAAAAAATTTTTCATTTGCTTGACCCAATTGGAATAAATGCAACCCCTATTGATAATAGAACCAAAAAAGCTTATGGCATGTATTCTGGACTAAGCTGTGGAATGGTTGTGGACTTTGACTCGATAATAAAAAGAATTTCCACAATTAAAGATGTATCAGCTAAAAATCCAAAATATGCTATGCATTTAAAAGATATGCTTGCATATAGACTAGAACAAACAAACTATATTGCTGAACTTTTAGTTGCCCCATCATTTGCATCTAAATATCAACTAGATTTATTAGAAAAACTAAAAGATAGATTTAATTTAAATCAACAACAATCAAAACATTTAGAAGACATTATAAGAACATCAATTAACAAAAGCATTGTTAATCTTAAAAATTATGTTGCAAATGCAACAAACTACATTGAATCTGGAAAATTTTTATTTCCAAGAGATCCTGAAGCAATCAGAAAAGCATGCTATGAATATCCAGAAAAAGCATTGCAAAGAGCTGAAATGAGAGCAAAAAACACAAACTTATCTAATGCTCAACTAGCAGAAGAAACAATAATTGATTGCATAAATCAATTCAACAAAGCAATGTTTGTTCCATCTCCAACTGCAACTGTTGACACATTTAAAGAAAGTGGCTGGATTTGTGAAGAGGAAGCACAAGAAATTAGTAAAGGTTTCATAGAAAGTGGAAAAAATGAAAATGTAAGTGATGCTGGTGAAGTTGCAACATATTACGATTCATTTCAAGAAATTAGTTCGGGTGCAGAACAAGATATTGATTAATATAAATAAAAAACAAAAAACACCAAATTGGTGTTTTTTTGTTTTTTATATTATTTTAATTTTAAATTAAATATAAATCATAAAATAAACAATATTAATGATTTATTGCATTTGAATTATCAATAAGAATCAAAATCATTTCCGTTATCTTCAAATTGTGCTAAATCGCTGGTATTATCATCCATGGGTTTTGCTTCGGGAGTTAATTCAGTTTCAGAACTTTCTTCACCCGTTATACTACTACCCCTTTCCACAAATTCGTTTATGTTATTATCAGTGCTTTGATTAGATTCGTTTGCTTCGTTTTCATAAGTTTGTGGATTATTATTATAATCAGCAACATTTTCAGATTTTTCAACTGTGGTTTGTTTTTCGATTTTTTGTGAATCCAAGTAATCTTTTAATCTTTCGCTATTATCATTAATTGGATGTTCATTTGCATTTGAAACCTTAGCTTTTTCTTCCTTTTTAGGTGCAGTTTTAGATTTTTCTGTTTTTTCTTTATCTTTTGCAATTTGTTCTAACTTTTGTTTTTCATTGGCTTTAGCCTTTTTTACAACTTTTTCTTTGCCTTTTTGATTTATTGCTTGTGCTTGCATCATTAAAGCATGAAGATAAGGAATCATCTTTTTCTTTAATTCTTCTTCTTTTTCACGATTTTTTGGGTCTAAACCATTAACATCTTCAAAACATTTATCAAGTAGTTCGTTTAATGCCTTGTAATCAACTGCGCCTTCGTTCTTCAAAAAGTAATCTTTAATTTTTTCGTACTCAGCACTATAATTTTTTAAAACAAGTTTAGCATATTCGCTTCCATCTTCTTTTAATATTGCAATTCTTTGATTAAAATATTGTTGATACATATCATTGTAATCATCGGCTGTTGCATTATCTAATAAATCCATAAAATGCTTTCTAGCACCAATATATGTGTTTAATGAAGATTTAAAGTCGTCTGGGTTTAATTCTTTTTGCTCTTGATCATCATTCTTTTTTATATTAAATCCCTCAAAACTTCTATCTATAAAATCTGGGGTTAAAACATCTTTATAAATAGCAATTTGTGTTTTTATTGTATTTTGTATATACCCATTAATTTTATCTACTTTTTCAAGCACATAAATTACAGCAATGCCATTATTGCCTTGCTTTTTTAGTTCCAATTCAAAAGTAATTTCACCATAACCCGGCATATAACTTGTACAAAAAATTGAATTATTAAAAGTGCTACGCTTATTTTTCTCAAGTTTTAAAAGTTCTAAAATTACCTTCTCATTGATAATATATTTACCATTTTCGTTATAATCACCAAGTAGATCGTTTTTTATAACATTAATTTTTTCAGTAACATATCCATCAAAAGTTTCATCTTTGGTTAAATTGATATCCCCAGCCATATACAATTTCTCCTTTATAATACTATTATTAGTATAGCACAAGTATTTAAAAAAATAAAATATTTTTTATATAACAATTTTTTACATATAATGCTTTATTTATTAAATACCCCAATAAAAAACTTAATATGATTATAAAAATAATAAAAAACCATTTTGGTTTTTTATTACATTAAATTTAAATCATCCATTGAATCACCATCATTAATATCAATGTGTGCATTATTATTGTTTACATTTTTATAATCATCTTCATTAAATTTGTCATTCTCAGCTTCTAAATCTATTTTAAACTCTTCCTTTTTTGCTTCTATTTCATTATTCTTACTTATATTTTCTTTTCCTTTAAAAATATCTTCTAATGAATTATATCTAGAACCATCTAAGGTTTCAATTTTTCCATCGCCATCTAAATCTTTTAAAGGCAAATTAAAACATTCTCTAAATCCATTAGTAACTCTTTCAGCAAAATCCAAAACTTTACTCAAAGCTTCATTTTCGATAAATTTTTCACCCAAAAATCCTTTATAATCACCATTGTTATAAAGAGATAGTTGTTTTAAATCATCAACTTCTAAATTGTTAAAATTACTAAGAGCACCAAAAATATATAAATTATCTAACATTAATCTATTATCATTTAAGATTTTTTGTTTCCTATTTAAAACTTTATTTAGATCTTCTTTATTTTGTTCTGCTTTTAATTTATCTCCATCTTTTTCAATTAACTTAATTTGGTTCTTTTTAAAATTGTTATTTATTTCTTGAATAGATTTATATGCAAATTGAACAGCTTGAAATATATGATTTTGATATTCTTTTTCATCTTTTTTATATTTTGGATTTTTTGTAACCAAATAATCAACACAAGCATTTAATAATTCATAAATTGCAAAATAATCAACATTTTTATTTTGTTTTAAATAGTTATCTTTTATTGATACTTTTTTTTGATTGAATAATTTGTAAACATCTTTACAAAATTGACTTTTGCCTTTTGAAAAGTATTTTAATTGTGTGTCAACTAAATTTTTAAACATTTTGTTGTAATTATCTTGTTCTTTAAGGTACAATTTTTCGTTATAATTTTTCCTTATATAAATATAAGACTTAAACATCTCTTCTAAATTTGGTTGTTCCATACATGTTGAATCTTCAACCAAGTTAAAAGCATAAATCATTTTTGTTATAAAATTTTTATCAAATTTATTTTGATAAACAGCAATTTTTGTTTTTAATGGATTTCTAACAAGTCCATTTATTTTATTAATATTTTCAACAAGGTAAAGTTCACAAACAGCATTTGGGTTATCATATTTAAAAACTATTTCAAAATCAATATTGCCAAAGCCATGCAAATAACTATTGCATTTTAGAGTCGACCCATCTCTATCTAAAACAACTTTTTTTAATTCAATTAAATTTTCCATTACTTCTGGATTGATTATATAAATATTGTTAGTATTAAAATATCCAAGTAAATTGTTTCTATAAACCAACATATTGCTTTCGAGTCTTCGCAATTGATTTTTTGCCATATCCCCACCTATCAAAATATGATTTATTTTGTGTTTAACTTAACTTGTTTAAACTACATATTATAAATTTATTATACCATAAATGCGCATAATTGAATATATAATTATTATTTTTTTGTTAATTATAAACGAAAAAATATATGTTTGAATTAGAAAATGTGTTTTATTATTAAAAAAGTATTTTACAAACAAAAAAATCGCTTATTAAAAGCGATTTTTTTAATTTACAATTATTATTTGATGATGCTTGAAACAACACCAGAACCAACTGTATGACCACCTTCACGGATAGCGAAACGTAAACCTTGTTCGATAGCGATAGGAGTAATCAATTTGATTGTCATCTTAACGTTATCGCCAGGCATTACCATTTCAACGCCTTCTGGAAGTTCGATTGTTCCTGTAACGTCAGTTGTACGGAAATAGAATTGTGGACGGTAACCATTGAAGAATGGAGTATGACGGCCACCTTCTTCTTTTTTCAATACATAAACTTCTGCAGTAAATTCTGTATGAGGGTGAATTGAACCTGGTTTTGCTAATACTTGACCACGTTCGATATCTGTTCTTTGGATACCACGAAGAAGTAGTCCAACGTTATCACCAGCAACTGCTTGGTCTAGTAATTTACGGAACATTTCAACACCAGTAATAACTGTTGAAAGTTTTGAATTCATACCAACGATTTCAACTGTGTCACCAATTTTAACTGTACCTCTTTCAACTCTACCTGTTGCAACAGTACCACGACCTGTGATTGTAAATACATCTTCAACTGGCATTAAGAAAGGTTTATCAGTTTCACGAACAGGATCTGGAATATAACTATCTAATGCATCGATTAATTCGTTAATGCATTTGCATTCTGGAGCATCTGGATGACCTGCTTGAGCAGCTTCTAATGCTTTTAATGCTGAACCTCTAATAATTGGGGTTGTGTCTCCAGGGAAACCATATTCTGTTAACAAATCTCTGATTTCCATTTCAACAAGATCTAGTAATTCTTCATCGTTAACTTGGTCAACTTTGTTCATAAATACTACAATGTATGGAACACCAACTTGACGAGCAAGAAGAATGTGTTCTCTTGTTTGTGGCATTGGACCATCTGTTGCAGCAACAACTAGAATTGCACCATCCATTTGAGCAGCACCAGTAATCATGTTTTTAACATAGTCAGCGTGCCCTGGGCAGTCAACGTGTGCATAGTGACGTTTGTCACTTTGATATTCAACGTGAGCAGTATTGATTGTAATACCTCTTGCTCTTTCTTCTGGAGCTTTATCAATAGCACCATAATCCATTGCAAGTGCTTTACCTTGTGCAGCAAGAACTGTTGTAATTGCAGCAGTTAAGGTTGTTTTACCATGGTCAACGTGACCTATTGTACCAACGTTAACGTGTGGTTTTGTTCTTTCATATTTAGCTTTAGCCATTATTTTATAATCCTCCTTAAATTTATTATTTTAAAATATTAGCTTTTTGCTTTTTCACCTATAACCTTGTCGGCTATATTTTTTGGAACTTCTTGATAATGAGAAAATTCCATATTAAAAGTACCTCTACCTTGTGTTAATCCACGCAAATCTGTTGCATAACCAAACATTTCTGCAAGTGGAATCAAGGCATTGATAACTTGTAATCCATTTCTATTTTCGGTGCCACTTAACACACCGCGTCTACGGTTGATGTTACCCATAACATCGCCCAAGTATTCATCAGGCATTTCTACTTCAACCTTCATTATTGGTTCAAGCAAGCAAGGATCTGCTTTTTTGCAACCATCTTTAAATGCCATAGAACCAGCGATTTTAAATGCCATTTCTGATGAGTCAACATCGTGGTAACTACCATCAAATAGTGTAACTTTAAAGTCAACACATTCGTATCCGGCTAACACACCATTTTGGCTTGCTTCTCTAATACCATTGTCAATTGCTGGAATATATTCTTTTGGAATAACACCACCAACAATGTTATTAATAAATTCATAACCTTTGCCTGGTTCTTGTGGTGTAAGTTTAATCCAGCAGTGACCATATTGTCCTCTACCACCTGGTTGTTTAATATATTTACCTTCAGAAACAACTTCTTTTCTAATTGTTTCTCTATAAGCAACTTGTGGAGCACCAACATTTGCTTCAACCTTAAATTCTCTCTTTAATCTATCAACGATAATTTCAAGGTGAAGTTCGCCCATACCAGCAATAATTGTTTGACCTGTTTCTTGATCAGTATATGTTTTAAATGTTGGATCTTCTTCAGCAAGTTTAATTAAAGCCAATATCATTTTTTCTTGGTCTTGTTTTGTTTTTGGTTCAATTGCAACTCTAATAACTGGTTCAGGGAAATCCATACTTTCAAGTATAATTGGGTGTGCTTGATCGCAAAGTGTTTCACCTGTTGTGGTATCTTTTAAACCAACAATTGCAACAATTTCACCTGCATATCCTTCTTCAATTTCTTGACGATTGTTTGCATGCATTCTTATAAGTCTACCAACTCTTTCTTTTTTACCTTTGCAAGAGTTGTAAACATAAGTTCCAGCAGTGATTGTTCCACTATAAATACGGAAAAATGTTAATTTCCCAACATATGGATCTGTCATAATTTTAAATGCTAAACCAGCAAATGGTTCGCTATCAGAACTATGTCTGTCTTCTTCTATATCTGTTCCTGGAATTTTACCTCTAATTGCTTTGATGTCTGTTGGAGCTGGCATATAGTCAACTATTGCATCAAGCAATTTTTGAACACCTTTATTTCCTAGTGCTGTTCCACAAGTTGCTGGGAATATTTTCATATTGATTGTACCAATTCTAATACCTTTTTTGATTTCATCAATAGTTAATTCTTCACCAGAGAAATATTTTTCTAATAATTCATCATCTTGTTCAGCAGCAGTTTCAATAAGTGCTGTTCTATATTTATCTGCTTCTGCTTTTAAATCAGCAGGAACATCGGTAACTTCTATATCAGTACCTAAATCATTTTTATAATAATATGCTTTGTTTTCAACTAAGTCTATTAAACCTTGAAAGGTTTCTGCTGTTCCAATAGGAATTTGAATAGGAACTGCATTAGAGCCTAGTCTTGTTTTAATTTTTTCTACAACATTAAAGAAATTAGCATCTGGTCTGTCCATTTTGTTAACAAAAATCATACGAGGAACATTATATTTATCTGCTTGACGCCAAACTTTTTCACTTTGTGGTTGTACACCTTCCCTAGCACTAAATACAGCAACAGATCCGTCTAAAACTTTTAAACTTCTTTCAACTTCTGCTGTAAAGTCTACGTGTCCAGGAGTGTCAATAATGTTGATTTGATGATCTCTCCAAAAACAAGTTGTAGCAGCACTTGTAATTGTGATTCCACGTTCTTGTTCTTGTGCCATCCAGTCCATTGTTGCTGCACCTTCATGAACTTCACCTATTTTGTGGGTTTTACCTGTATAGTATAAAATTCTTTCGGTTGTTGTTGTTTTACCAGCATCAATGTGAGCCATAATACCAACATTTCTTAATCTTTCAATTGGTTCGTTACGCATAAATTAATTCCCCTTATTTTACCAACGATAATGTGCAAAAGCCTTATTGCTTTCTGCCATTCTATGAACATCGTCTTTCTTTTTGTATGCTCCACCAGTACTATTGTAAGCATCCATAATTTCATTTGCTAATTTTTCTGTCATACTGCGTTCATTACGCTTTCCAGCATAAGTTACTAGCCATCTAATTGCTAAAGTTTGTCTTCTACTTGGACTAACTTCTAGCGGAACTTGATAAGATGAACCACCAACTCTTCTACTTTTTGTTTCAAGAACTGGTTTTAAGTTTTCTAATGCTTGATTAAAATACTCAACAGGTTCTACACCAAGTTTCTTTTCAATTATATCAAATGCGCCATACACAATACCTTGTGCGATAGATTTTTTGCCGTCTTCCATAACTTGATTAACAAGTTTTGTAACAACTTTACTACCATATTTGTGGTCAGGCAAAACATCTCTTTTTGGCACGCCACCTCTTCTTGGCATAATTATTCTCTCCTTATATTATTTATTTACCTTTTTTAGCGCCGTATTTACTACGAGCTTGTTTACGCTTGTTAACACCAGCAGCATCTAATGTGCCACGAATTACATGATATCTAACACCTGGTAAATCTCTAACTCTTCCACCACGAATTAAAACAACGCTGTGTTCTTGTAAGTTGTGTCCTTCACCAGGAATATAAACAGTACCTTCGTCACCATTAGAAAGTTTTACTCTTGCAATTTTACGAAGTGCAGAGTTAGGTTTTTTAGGAGTAGTTGTGGTTACACTTAGGCACACACCTCTTTTTTGAGGATTTTCGTGCAAAATAGGAACCATTGATTTGTCTTCTACTCTTTTTCTTCCTTGCCTTACTAATTGATTAATTGTTGGCATTGTAATTCCTCCTTAAAATTTTAGCCAATGATAATTAATTTCAACCCAAAATAATTATCAAATTAAATCCTGCCTTAGCACAAGAATTACAGTACGGCAGGTAGGTAAATAAATACAATCTTCACACCAAGATAATTATTTACCGCTTAAAAACACATAGTTTTAAGCATACTATAATACGCTAATTATTCTACTAAAAAGTTCCATTATTGTCAACACTTTTATTGTTTATTTTTTTTATTTTTGTTCTTAAAAAATGTAGTGTTTTAGGGAGATTTTTAATAACACAAAAAAAGCAACCAAATTTTTGGTTGCAATAATATAAATGATTATAAATTTTTAAATAAATATAAAATAAATTTAACAATAATTAAAATGTTTAAACTAAAATTATTTTTTTACAACTTTTTTGTTTTCGTCAACATTACATTCAACAAGCATAACTAGATTTTTAGGATATTTTTTTCTAACATCTTCAAACTTTGTTGGTTCAACAAAATCAAGATTGTATTTGATTGTACCTTCAATATATCTACATAAAGAATTTTGCACATTTTCGTGTGCTTCTTCAACACTATCGCCCTCTCCTGCGATATACAAATCATCAATAGTCATAACATAAGTGTTTGTATCTTCATCATGATATACAACTGCTGGATAAACAAATTTTTGCATTATTTTCCCCTAAAAACACACATTTCTTTATAATAAATAATAACACAAAATTTTATTATTGTAAAATTTTTATGCAAATAAATTTTAATTTAATAAAATACAAGCAAAAAAATAAAAAGTGTTCTTGAAGAACACTTTTATTTTAATCATTCGATGTTGGAACATCAATTGGATCGTTTATAAATGGAGTTTCAATAATTTCATCTTTTGAAACTTCTAACATTGTTTTTATATCGCTTTCAACATCTTTACTGCTTGTTTCAATGTTTACATCAGATAGTGCGTTAGCAGAATCAACAATGCTTTCTTGAACTGAACTTATTGCATCAACTTTGTTTTCTACATATTTGGTTTCAGCCTTTGTTCTTGCTTGAAATGCTTTATCAAAATCCATAACTTCTGTAAGAGAATTAAAAATTGCAGAATAACTCCAATTTATTACTTCATTATTTTCTTTGAAATTGCTTGTTCCACATGCTGCCTCTAAAACCTTAACATAAGCACATATTCTTTTGTCTTCTTGCCATTTCTTTCCAAAGTTTGCTTCGGCAAATTCTTCAACAGAATATAGGCGTTTTCCAAAACTC
>CALVNY010000004.1 GCA_944350085.1 uncultured Clostridia bacterium
AAAGGAGATATATTAAAAAGGATAACCGTTATTGGAGAGACGAAAACAACTTGCTCTGTCAGAGAAATACCCATTGTGGACTTAGTTGTGGAAGTGTTGAAAGAATATAAAGACAAACAAAAGAAGAAACAAAAATTGGAGAATTTGGATGCTGAACTTACGGCTCCAAATTCTTTTGTTTTTGCGAACAATGATGGTAGTGTGCGAACTTATTCAGGTTGCAGAGTTATTTTCAATAGGTTTTTAAAAAGAAATAAGTTAATGGAATATGATATACACTTTCATGGACTACGCCACACTTTTTCAAATATGTTGTTTGAAATGAACGAAAATCCAAAAGTTATACAACAACTTTTAGGCCATAGAGATGTAAAGACGACAATTACAGTCTATAATTCTGTTGACAATGAGTATATACGGCAAACAACTGACAAACTTAATGAAAGAATTAAAGAAAACAATATTGTAAATGAAAGCAATTCAACCGAACAAGATGACAGCCCTACCACACAATTTACTGATGATGAGCTTGACGCCTTGTTTGAAAAACTTATGAAAGAAAGAGAAGAACGAAAAAGAAAACGAGAAAAAGATTTTGAAATGTAAAAAACTGACAACAATTTGACAACAGTTGACAACAAATATACAAGTTTTTGGCAGTTTTAGAACGAATTGGACCGAAGTTCAAAAAATGTGAACTTCGGTCCTTTTTTTTGTGCTAAGTGTAAAAAGTGTAAAGATTTTTGAAAATTTTTAGTTGTTATGGAAAAATAATAAAAGTGCCTAAAATAAAGGGTTTTAGACACTTTTTTATGGAGCTGGTGGCGGGGATCGGACCCGCTCTCTCGGCCTTACCAAGGCCGCGCTTTCCCACTAAGCCACACCAGCAAATTGGGGATATTTAGTTGTTTTTTACACCTGCAAAACGCCACATTTTTGTCTTACCAAGGCGACGCTCTACCGACTGAGCCACATCAGCATAAAACAAATGTTAGAAGTTTTTAGGTATTTTTGTTGTGATACTTTTTAATATTTAAAATTTAGCAATTAATTTTGTCGCCTACACAACATAAACATAGACATTTATAAATTAATATTTAATTTAAAAGAATTAATTTTTATGTTTTTTAAATTTAACATATCTTCTAATAATTAATTAAAAGATAATTACTATTAACTTTAACATTATAACATAATTAAAAATTTTTACAATGTTTTTAACCGATATTAGTATAATTAAAATTATATTTTTATGTCAACTATTTATTGCATATTACAATTCTATTTTTTATAGCCCACAATTAATTTAGTTTTTAATGCTTTATTTTATATTTGCTTGTAGAATTTTACTTTTTAACATATAATAAAATTGTTTACTTAGGAGTTTTTTATATGAGTTGGGAAAAAATTTGGGATAGCATTACTAATTGGTTCGCCACATCAGGAGTGCAACTTTTAAAAGCAATTTTGGCACTTATAATAGGAATTATTTTTGTAAAACTAATTATTGGCGTTTTAAAGAAAATTTTAAACAAAACAAAAATTGAAAAAGTAGCTATTCATTTTTTATTAAATGTTATAAAGTTTGTTATTTATTTAATGGTTCTATATATTTGTGCAAGTATTTTAGGAATTCCAATGACTGGTTTTATTGCACTAATATCTGCTGCTGGGCTAGCAGTGTCACTTGCTTTGCAAGGCAGTTTAAGTAATTTAGCAAATGGTGTTGTACTTATTTGCACCAGGCCTTTTAATGAAAATGATTTTGTTGAAATTGATGGTCAAAGTGGAAGTGTAAAGGAAATAAAAATGATGTACACTGTTTTAACCACAACAGATAATAAAACTGTAATCATACCAAACAAAACAGTTGTGGAAAGCAATATTGTTAACTATTCTGCAAACGACACAAGAAAAGTTGTTTTTGGCTTTGAGGTTGCATACAATAGTGATGTTGAAAAAGTTAAAGGTATTATAAACAGTGTTATTATTAATCATGAATTAGTTTTGCTTGAACCAACACCATTTATAGCATTAAGCGAATTAAAAGAAAGCAACATTAAATTTACTGCAAGTTGCTGGTGCAAATCTGATGATTATTGGACTGTTTACTATGATATAATTGACAAAGTGTTTAATGAATTTAAAAGAGAGAACATTAGCATTGATTATAATCAAATTGAAGTTCGAATGAGAACTGATAAAGTTGTGTTACCATACAAAAATGATGTTTTAGAAAACCGAGTAGAAGAAAAGAAAAAGAAATTGCAAGAATATAAAAAACAAAAAGAAGAAGAATCTAACAACTTTGAGTTGTTCCCTGGAATTATCATAAAAAAACATAAAAGACATAAAAAAGTAAAGAAAATTGATGTTGATAAAAAAGAAAATACTGATAGTAAAAACGAAAAATAAAGATTGCATCAATTAATAAAATAAAGCGAAATAAGGAAACAAAAATGGCAGAAAATAATGAAGAAAAAAAATCCAAACCAAAATGCGTGGTTTTTGATGAAAATAATAATGTTCAAATAGCAGAAGAAGGAAGAACAATATTGGTGTTTGTTATGGGCGATGAGGGCGTAAAAGTGGCACTTAACGGATTTGTAACTGAAACTTTGCTAACAACCCTTAAAGACAATATGCCAAAAATTATGGATAACTTAATTGCAGACTTTAAAAAACAAGCAGAAAAAATAGATAAAGAAAAAGAAAACAACTCAAACAAATAAATTATTTAAGTCTAGCCACATTTTAACTACAATGTTTAAAATTTTATTTTAACTTATAATAATTTATATTTAATTTGTTTATTAAAGTTATTGCTTATAAAATACAAATTTTATTTATTAATTAACTATTTATTAGTAAAGCGTTGTATTAAAACAAAAAAGACACAAGTTGTGTCTTTTTTTATTTTTTAATAATTTATTTGCTTCTAAAAACTTCTTTTGGTTGTTTTTTATATTTTTCTGGCATATCCAAAAATTCCCACATCAAACTTGTTTTTGGCAATTTTTCTTTTGACAATGTTAGTGTTCTTTCAAAAGGAGGAATTAAAAATCCAATATAATCTAAAATTTCAGGATATTGTCTAACCAAACACAACATTTCCTTTTTGTACAATGCCATCTCAAATGAGTGAGTTGTGTCAACACTATAATCAACATTTGGTCTAAATGGTGTTATATATTTGTCTTCGGCATCGCAAACATCAACCCAACTTTTAAATGTTTCAATAGGACTATGCCCTCTCCTTGTAACATCTCTTATCATTCGTCTAACTAAACGCAAGTTTCTTGGATCAACCACATGCTCCATATAATTAAACCCACTTAATGCACTAGCATAAACTTTGTAAACTTTATCTGTTCCAAGTTCTGCAATAAGTTCAGGATTCAATGTGTGCAATCCTTCAAATATTATAACAGTTTTTTCATCATACTCAAGATTGTACACATCATCTGAGTTAACGCCTGTTATAAAATCGTATTGTGGAAATCCTGCTTTGCCTTCGGTAAATAATTTTGTAAAGCATTTTCTCATTTGGTCTAAGTTTATTGCACGAAGAGAATCATAATCTTTATTTCCATTTGGCAAAAGTGGAGTGTCAACTCTATTTTTGAAAAAGTCATCTAAACTAACATCTAAAACTCTTAATCCTTTTTTAACTAATATTTCATGCAATAATCTACATGTTGTTGTTTTTCCTGCACAACTTGGCCCCCCAATTAAAATAATTTTGATGTCGCCTTTTTTTATTATTTCATTGGCTAGTTCAAATAGTTCTCCGCGATAACGGCTCTCGTTATCTAAAACAAGTTTCTTTTTATTTACTTTTAAAAAATAATTTATTTCTTCAATATTATAATAACGCATTAAAATCACCTTTCTTCACTAATCTTGTTACACAATCTTACAACACTTGAATATAGTGATGCTGCCAACTGAATTAGGATAATTATAAATAATATATTTTGTAAACTTAACTCAACATACTCAAAGAAAGAACCCGGAATTAAAATAATCATTAAAACACTCATAACAATCATTGCTGCAACTAAAATTCCTCTAAACACATCAATTGGTTTGCAGACATTGTAAAGTACTAACAAACCACTAAATGTTAGAACAAGGCTTCCCATTGTTGCAAATTGGTCTGCGCACCCTGTAATTTGAGTAAAAATGTAACATGCCACGACATTAACAACAAATATCAATGCCCCTGGCAACGACTTTGCAATTAAATTTACTAAGAACCTTCCTTTTATCTTTTCCGTGTTTGGTTGCAAAGCCAAACAGAAAGAAGGAAATCCTATAACGCACCATTCAAGTAAAAGTATTTGGTTTGTGCTAAATGGATATTTAATTGAAAATATCAAACATAAAATTGTAATCATTATTGTAAATAAAGTTTTCATTAAATATAGCGAACTACTTTTTTGAATATTATTTACAACTCTTCTACCCTCTGCCACAACACTTGGCATACTATTAAAGTTACTATCAAGCAAAACTAAATGGCTAACATTTCTAGTAGCCTCGCTACCACTTGCCATAGCAATGGAGCAATCGGCCTCTTTTAAAGCCAATATATCATTAACCCCATCTCCTGTCATTGCCACTTTGTGCCCCTTAGATTTAAGTGCTTTTACTAATATAAATTTTTGTTCAGGACTTACTCTGCCAAACACACTATATTTTTCAGCAGCGTCAATAACTTGTTGTTCACTTAGTCCTTCCAAACTAATATAGTTTCCAGCATTTTCAACGCCAACTCTTTTGCTTACTTCTGAAACGGTTAATGGGTTGTCACCAGAGATTATTTTAATTGCAACACCATTTTGTTTAAACCATTCAATAGTTTCTGCTGCATGTTCTCTAATTCTATCTTCAATAACTATTAATGCAACAGGTGTTACTTTGCTTGATATGTTGTCTTTAACAATGCCACCTTCACATTTTGCAAGAAGCAATACCCTAAAACCTTTTGAAGCATATTGTTTAACCAATTTTTCAATTTCAACATTTTTTGTTTTTAAAATAAACTCTGGTGCACCAAAAGCAAATGTTTGGTTGTTTTTAAATGTAACTGCACTTAACTTTCTTTTACTGCTAAATGGCAAAATTTCTTTTGCACTTAGTTCTTTACTATAACCAAAGTAAGTTGCAAGTGCTCTAGATGTTTGGTTGTTATCATCAAGTGCTGTAAGCATTGAACCCACTATTTCATTTATAGTGTTGTCAAGCGAACTGTTTAATTGAATAACTGAGTTAACTTTCATTGTGCCATCTGTTATTGTTCCTGTTTTGTCTAGGCACAACACATCAGTTCTAGCCAACATTTCAATAGAATATAAATCTTGAACTAATGTCCTTTTCTTTGCAAGTTTTATTACGCCAACAGCAAGTGCCAAACTTGTTAGTAAAAACATTCCTGCTGGAATCATACCAATTACTGAACCTGCTGTTTTCTTGATGGTACTATTTATTGTTGCATCAACTTGATTAAAGTTGTTATAAAAAGTTAAAATTGCAAGTGGAATAATTATAATACCAATAATTTTTATAATTAAATTTAAACTATTTAAAAGTTCACTTTTTGCTTTTTTATATTCTTTTGCCTTTACTGCTAATTGCGCTGTGTAACTTGAAGAGCCTATTTTGTCTGCTTTTGCAAAGCATTTTCCACTAACAACAAAACTTCCACTAAGCAAAACATCTCCCTTTCTTTTTTTAATAGGATTGCTTTCACCTGTTAGTAAACTTTCATTAACTTCAACTTCGCCTTCCATAACAACACAATCGGCACAAATCTGTTTTCCTAATGTAAAAAGAATTACATCATCTAAAACAATATCACTAACAGGAATGTCTACTTGAGCTCCATTTCTTACAACAACTGCCGTTGGTGCAGTAACCAAACTGATTTTTTCTATAGTTTTCTTTGCTTTAATTTCTTGCACTATGCCAATTACCATATTTGCCAAAATTACAAGCATAAAAACTAGATTGCTCCAAGCATTAACTGCAATTAACGCTCCTGCAACAACAAAACACAATAAGTTGAAAAATGTAAATATGTTTCCAAAGAAAATGCTTTTGTAAGTTTTGGTGTTACGATTTTCAACATAGTTGGTGTTTCCTTCCAAAACTCTTTCATTAACTTGCTCATCAGTTAATCCTTTTGAAACTGTTGGGTCAAATCTTTTAGGTTCTGGCTTGGACTTTTTCTTTTTGGTCTTTTTAATTGCACCCAACTTTTCAGCTTCTTCTTTTGTTAAAATTCTATTTTGAGGTGCATCTTTTTCGTGCTTATTTTTTAAAGATGCAGATTTGTTTTTATTTTCATCTTCAATTTTTAAGTCAGTTGTTTTTTCTAAAACTTTTTCATCTCTATTTCTTTTAATTTTTTTTGTGTTATTTTCGTTTACAACATTATTTAAAGAAATATCAGCATTGTTTTCCACAACACTTTTTGCTGGTTTTAAATTCTTATTAGTTTTAACACTGGCATTATTATTTTGTTTAGTTTCTTTTCCCATTGTTCCCCTATTATATTAATAATTAAACAAAAAAGATTGTATATACATAATTTATTACTTAATTATTTTAACAAATTGTGTACTTTATTGCAAACATTTATATAATTTAATATATTAATATAGTATATTTTAATATATCTAAAAATTTAACTTTACCAAAAAATGCTTATTTGATATAATCTTGTATGTTAATAAACTTTATATGTAAGGAATTTAATTATGAGTGAAAATAATTTAACTATGGAAAAACTAGTAAATTTGTGCAAAAACCGTGGAATAATTTTTCAAGGTTCAGAAATTTATGGTGGAATGGGAAACACTTGGGATTATGGTCCAATTGGTGTTGAAATAAAAAATAATATTAAACGCGCTTGGTGGAAAAAGTTTGTTCAAGAAAGTGAAAATAGTTTTGGTGTTGATGCTGCAATTTTAATGAATAGTCGCGTGTGGGACGCAAGTGGTCACACTGCAAGTTTTAGCGACCCTAAAATGGATTGTAAAGAGTGCAAAACCAGAGAAAGAGCCGACAATTTAATTGAAGACTATGCAAAGAAACACAACATTGATGTTACTCCTGACAAAATGACAAATGAAGAAATGGAAAACTTTATTGCAGAGCATAAAATTAATTGTCCAAAATGTGGGAAACACAACTGGACCCCAATTAGACAATTTAATTTAATGTTTGAAACAAGCCGTGGTGTAACTGATGAAAATCAAAACAAAATTTATTTGCGTCCAGAAACAGCACAAGGCGAGTTTGTTAACTTTTTAAATGTTCAAAGAACAATGCGTGCAAAGGTTCCTTTTGGAATTGCTCAGGTTGGAAAAGCATTTAGAAACGAAGTTACTCCCGGAAACTTTATTTTTAGAACAATAGAATTTGAACAAATGGAACATCAACTATTTTGTAAGGAAGGCACAGACCATGAGTTTTACGAAGAATACAAACAAAAGGCTTTTAATTTCCTTTTAAGCTTAGGTTTTAAAAAAGAACATTTGCGTTTTAAAGACCACGACAAATTAGCATTTTACGCAAAGGCTGCTTGTGATATTCAGTATTTATACCCTATGGGCTGGCAGGAATTAAATGGTATTCATAACCGCACAAATCATGACCTTAGCCGTCACCAAGAATTTTCTGGCAAAAGCATGCTTTACCTAGACCCTTACACCAACGAAAAATATGTTCCGTATGTTGTTGAATATTCAATAGGTGCAGATAGACTAATGCTTGCAGTTTTGTGTGAAGCATACGAAGAACAAAAACTAGACGACGGCGAAACAAGAGTTGTTATGCATTTTGCTCCAAATATTGCTGCATACAAAGTTGCAGTTTTGCCTTTGCAAAAAAATTTAAGCGAAAAAGCAATGGAAGTTTATAAAGACTTATCAAAGTCATTTATGTGCACATACGATGAAGCAGGCTCAATTGGAAAAAGATATAGAAGACAAGATGAAATTGGAACACCATATTGTGTTACTATTGATTTTGACACTTTAAACGACAACACAGTAACAATTCGTGATAGGGACACAATGGAACAAATAAGATTAAATATTTCCGAACTTAAAGATTATATTGCAAACAAAATTGCTTATTAATAATAATTTTAAATTTAACTAAATTTTAAGCAATCAATTTGTTAAGTAAGTTAAGCGTATATAAAAATTAAAATACACAAATTAATGTCGTAAAAAAATTAAAATTTTTATTATTAAGTCATTTTGGAATATTTAAAAAATTATTGCACAAATTAAAAATAGAAGGATAAATTTAGTTTTAATTGTGATAAATTATTAACAAAATTTATTCTTCTTTTTCTTTTTTATTATGTTTTATTTTTAATACTCTCAATTTTAATATATTTTATCAAAAATATAATTTCATTTTAAAAATCTAAGCAAGCAAATTAAAAAACAAAAAAGTGGCGATTGCCACTTTTTTATTATTTTGCTTGTGATTGTTTCATAACTTCTTCTGCAAAGTTTTCTTGTCTTTTTTCTAGGCCTTCACCCATTTCATATCTAACAAATCTTCTAACACTTATTTTTTCACCAATAACTAAAACTGTGTCATTGATAATGTCTGTTATTGTTTTGTCTGGATTTTTAACAAATGGTTGATTTAACAAACAAACTTCTGCATAGAATTTTTTAATTCTGCCTTCAATCATTTTTTCAACAATGTTTGCAGGTTTTCCTTCGTTTAAAGATTGAACTCTTAAAACTTCTTTTTCATGTTCCAAAACATCTGCTGGAACATCTGCTTCACTAACATAACTTGGGTTTGCTGCAGCAATGTGCATTGCAATATCTTTGCAAAGTGAAACAAATGCTTCTGATTTGCTTGCAAAGTCTGTTTCGCAGTTAACTTCTAGCAAAACACCAATTTTTCCACCCATGTGGATATATGATGTAACCATGCCTTCTGCTGCAATTCTGTCTGCTTTTTTAGCAGCCTTTGCCATTCCTTTTTCTCTTAACCATTCTGTTGCTTTGTCAATATCGCCATCACATGCTTCAAGTGCATTTTTGCAGTCCATCATACCGCAATTTGTTCTTTTTCTTAACTTAACAATATCTGCTGATGTAAACATATTAATTATTCCCCTTCTTTTTCAGTTTCGCTTTCTGTATCAGTTGTTGCTTCTGCATCTTTTGAAGTTTCTTTTGTTTCTTCATCTTCTACATTAACAACAATTCCTTCTTTGCTTTCAATAACTGCATTAGCAATAACACCTGCAATTAATGAAACTGCTCTAATTGCGTCGTCATTTCCAGGAATAACATAATCTATATCTGTTGGGTCACAATTTGTGTCAATTAATGCAACAACTGGAATTCCAAGTGATTTTGCTTCTTTAACAGCAATATGTTCCTTTTTGGTGTCAACTACAAACAAAATATCTGGAAGGCGTGGCATATCTTTAATTCCACCTAGGTTCTTTTCCAATTTTTCCATTTCAGCTTTTAATTTAATAACTTCTTTTTTAGGAAGTAAATTAAATTCGCCAACTTTTTCCATTGTGGTTAGTTTGTTTAATCTTTCAATTCTTGATTTGATGGTTTTGTAGTTTGTTAATGTGCCACCAAGCCATCTAGAATTGATGTAGTACATACCACATCTTTTTGCTTCATCTGCAATTGCTTGTTGTGCTTGTTTTTTAGTTCCAACAAACAAGATGATTTTGCCTGCGTCAACAGACTCCTTTACAAATTTGTATGCTTTTTCAACACAAACAACGGTATCTTCTAAGTTGATAATATGAATATCGTTCCTTGCTGTGAAAATATATGGCGCCATTTTAGGGTTCCATTTTCTTGTTTGATGACCAAAATGAACACCTGCTTCTAATAATTGCTTCATTGAAATTACTGACATTTTACTTTTTCCTCCTTGTTTTTAATCCTCCCTAAATTTTTAAAACTCTAACTTACAACCATTTAGGCAACCGTAGTCAAATATAACTTAGGTGTGTAATTTTTTGAAACGATTTATTTTATCATATAAATAAATATATATCAAGATTTTTTTGTGGTATAACAAAAATTTTAATAGGTAAATTTTTATTAATTTCATTTATACTTAAAATTTATTTTTTTGCTTTAAAATGACAAATTTTTTTAAATAAATAAAACTAAAATTAAAAAGTAAATTTTAATTTTCTATTTGTAAAAAATTTTTTACTTAACAACTTAAAGTTTTAGTCATTTATCAATTTCTATTTGTAAATTGTAATTAAAAAATAAATTTAAATTTAAAAGTTTTTTTAATTAAAGTTTTTAAAATTTTAAAACTTTTTTTGTATTTAAAAAAAATTCTTCTATGAATTAACATAAAAGAATTTTTTTGTTTTTTTATAGTCTAATGTGTTTATCTTTTCTATAAAGCAACCAGTTCATAACAGTGTACAAACATAAACCAACAACTGTAATTAGTAGTCCAGCCCACAAAGGCAAAGAAACTTCTTTAACAGTTAAAATTGCACCAATTATTAAACATGCTAAATAGTTTACAACATAAACTAAAAGTGAACTTCCACCCCACCAAGTAAACAATGCAAACTTTGGAGTAAATTTATTTAATGCGTCAATTCCTGCAAACACAATAGCTGAAATACTTGCACAGAAAGTTGCATAAACAGGTGTACAACCACGCTTTACAGCAGTGTATTCAAATGCAACAATTAATACCACAGAAATTAAAAGCATTAAAGAAGCAAGAACCCAATAAATTTTTTCATCTTTGATTTCAACAAAAATTGAACCTAAAAGTAAAATTCCAGCCCAAGAGAATCCACCAAACAATCCACCTTCAAGGATAGCTCTTACTAATTGGTAACCACCATTTTGAACAAATATAGTCATAACTGCAAATGTTATTGCAACCATAACAAGTTTTCCCCATTTGTCAAACTTAACAAATGGCAAAGCCATTAAACCAGCAAGTCCAATGTTTTGTAATGTGTCCCAAATCCAACCACCATATCTGTTGCTTTGGAAATCTGCAACAAAACGACTACCAACTTGTTCGCCTGTGCTTACAATGATAAAATACAAAACACAAAGTCCCATAAATGCTAAGAAATAACGAAGTGTTTTTGACATAATATCTTTAAATTTTTCACTTTTAAATAGTCTTGAAATTAAAACCAAAACTACAAGTGCAATTGCAATCCAAAATCCTACTGCAAAAACTTTGATATTTTTGTCTAATTCTTTAAATGCAGTTCCTTGGAAAACATCTAGCCAGCCATCTTCAAAGCCGTTTAACAATGCTCCAATTCCCATTAAACCTAAATATCTAATTGCAATTTGGAAATAGGCAACTTTTGTGCCATATTTTGCTTCACGAGATTTAAAACTTTTTACATATGTTAATCCAATAACAAATATAAACATTGGTGCAAAAATATCAGCAAAAGCAATACCTGGCAAAATTTGAAAACCACTTTCTCCGTGTTCAAAAATGGGTGCCCACTTTGCAAAAGTGTCTTCAAAAACACCTAAGAAAAATGAGATAACCATTACAAACATACACAATCCACGGAAGCGGTCAATAGAAATTATTCTTTTTGATTGTGTACTTTCATTTGTATTTTGTTCCATTTTACTCTCCTTTTATTTTTTTATATTAAAAGCATAGTTTCTTAATAACATTAAACTTTTAAATAAATTTACAAACTAAATGATTTTTTGCTTTTGTTCAATAAATAACATATTAATGTTAGTAAAATTACAGCCACAACGCCTTCAATTATGGCTAGCCATAGTGGAGCCCCAGACAATATGCTATCAGGAACAAGTTCTGAATATAGACCTATTACAAAAAACTCTACTAAAAACATAAGCAATGGGTTTTTGCCCCACCAAATTAATGGGTCAAATTTAAAATGTGGCAATTTATCACATAAATGGAATAAATAAAATAATAATCCACTTAATCCAACTGATGTAAGTATAAATGCAGGGCTACAACTGCCTAAATTTATATTTCCAAAATAAAAGGTGCTCCACACTCCAATTCCAGCAAATAAAGCCACAATTGAAATATATTTGCTTTTATCTTTAAAATAAATATCTGCAACAATCACATCAAAAATTAACATTACTCCCCAGCCAAATCCACCTAGGAATCCACCATGAACCACAACATCTAAAAGTTGTTGATGATTTCCAATTTGATGAAATACAGTGTAAAGCACAAATATAATACTTGCCACCAAAAATCTTAACCAATTTTTTGTTTGAATTAAAGGCAAGGTAACCAAGCATGCCATACCAATGTTTTGCAAAGTAACCCAATAACCATAAGTGCTTGTATTAATGTCATTAAGCAATGCAAAAAAGTCTATTCCGGCAATTACTAAATTGTAAAAACCAAGTACTGATAGTGCTATATAAAAAATATTTGTAGAAAGTTTACCAATTTTATTGTTAAGCACAGGTATTAAACAAACCAACTTAAACACAAGTGCAGCAAGTGCAATGCTTGAAAGAACAATAAATATTATGTCAACAGTGTTAAATTTATATCCACTAAAAGAATCTAAAATTTTGTTGCAAGTTGCTAAAAATCCACCAATACCAATTAAAGATAATCCTCTTTCAACAAAATGTATGTATGCATTTTTTAATCCATATAAATTTTTCCATTTGTTAAATGACAATGCATAAGTTAAGCCAATTGCAAATATAAATGATGGTGCAATAATATCAGCAATTGTCATACCTGGCAAAATTACAATTCCTTCTGTTAGACTATGGTTTGCAAGCCTTGACAATATGCCCAAACTTGGAAAATTTTTTAAAAATTGAAACACCAACATAGCAAAAACACAAAATCCTCTAAATCTATCAATAGATTTAATTCTTTTTGTTTGCTTTTTTATCTCTAAATTTTCAATATTATTTTCTTGTAAATTTTCTGAATTTGTTAAAACTTGTTCCATTACATAATCTCCAATCTTTTGTAATCTATTTTGCCAAGTGGTGTCATAGGCATAGAATCTAACACAATAACTTCCCTAGGAACTGCATATTTAATTAAATTTGCCTTTATTAAATCCTTTATTTCGTTAGAAATTTTAGATGGTTTTACATCTGTTGAATTTAAAGTAACAAAAACTTTAATATATGTTTTGTCGTTATAATGGTAAGCAACAGCACATGCTTCTTTAACTAGGTTGTGTCTTCTTGCAATTTCTTCAATTTCCGAAGGGAAAATATTAACAGCAGCAATTTTTACTGTACGCTTTTTGCGTTCAATTACAAACAAAAATCCATCTTCATCCAAATAACCTAAGTCGCCTGTTCTTATCCACTTTTTGTTGTCTTTAATAGTTATTCCAGAGCCGTCCTCATAGCCACTCATAATACATTTAGTTGAAACCACAATTTCGCCAACTTGATTAGCTTCCAACACTTCTTCATTGTCGGCACCCCATATTTCAATGGTTGTGTTTGGCATTGGTTTTCCACAACTTAATTTTTTATAATCTTTGTGTGTGTTTACTGCACAAACTGAACAAACTTCTGTTAAGCCATAGCCTCTCATAAGCCTTGCTCTTGCACCATATTTTTTTAATTTTTCATCAAAATGCTCAACAAAATTTTCGCCAACAGTATCACCACCACACCATAAATCTTTAAGTTTTGCCAAGTGTTTGCCTTCAAAGTTTTTTTCTTCCATCATCTTTTTAAACATAATTGGCACACCTGCCATAAAAGTTACATTGTATCTTTTAATGCAGTTGTTTATTTGTTTTGCATTAAATTTTGGAATTAAAATCAAGTTGTAGTGATTGCATAAACATGTATGAATTGAAACACCAAGCCCATAAGCGTGAAAAATTGGCAACGCAACTAGCCCATATTCATTTTTGCCAACAGGATTTACTTTAACATACATTTCATATAAATTATCACACAAACTAATTAACGCATTATTTGAAAGTTTAACAATTTTAGGTTGTCCACTTGTGCCTCCACTGTGCATAGATGTTACAACACTTTCGCCAACACCTTGCTCCTTGCTTTTCTTTCTTGTTAAATAGTACATCCTTAATAATTTTTTGTAATTGATTGCCATTTTGCTTGGCTTTGATTTTGTTCTTGCATAAATTAAATAAAATATTTTTCTAAAAAAAGTGTAGTCTGCAACAGAACAATTAATCATTATTTGATGTGCTTCTTCTAATTTTTTTTGATTTTTAACCAAAATATCGTAATACATAATTCCTTTTGAATTTGTTGTAATTAAATTTTTGGTTAATTGCTCTAATGGCAATAAAGGGTGAACAATGTTTGCAATAACTCCAAGTTTAGAACAAGCATAAAAAGCCACAATAGATTGTGGACATGTTGGTAAATATAAAGTTAATGTGTCCCCAGCCTTAAACCCTAAATGTGTTAGTGCCAAAGAAAAACTTTCAATATCCTTAATAAGTTGAGTTGTCCTCATCTTATGTTTATTAAAAATTATATAACCACTATTTGATTTACCTTTATATGCGTTTATTAATTTGCTATAACAAGTTTCTTCCATAATTGCCCTTAACTTAAAAACTAAATTTAAACAAAAAAAATAAATTGAAAACTGATTCAATTTTAAATATTCTATTATATACAACAAACATTATAACAATTTTATTTGAATTTTCTAAATATTTTTAATTAATTTGTAAACCATTGTCAAAAAAACAAATAAAAAACATTTTAAATGCAATTTTTTTATAAATAAATTAAATTTTATTTTGGTCCACATAATTTATATTTAATAATAAAACCACTTAACCACTTACACCAACTAACTTAAATTTTTAATCACTTCAAATTATTACAAAATTTTAAATTAACTAAATAAAAAACAAAAAAACACGCAAACTGCGTGTTTTGCATTTTCTTAGATTTTTAATTAAAGTTTTACTTTTCTTCATCTTTAACTTCATTTAAGTATTCTTCGCCAACTTCAATTCCTTCTTCTTGAAGAAGTTTGTAGTATTCGTTAAATACATCATTAACTATTTTGTCGTCATCGCAAATAACCAAACAATCATCATCATCTATTGTTTCCAAGTGAAATACCAAAGCTTCATCATCTTCAACACCTGGCATTTTATCAACAGGTTTTAAAATAACATATATATTATCTTCCCCCATTGGAATAACTGCCACTTGTTCAAACTCTGTTTTTTTGTTGTTTTCATCGTATAAAACAATGTTGTCGTTATTGTTTTCATCTAAAATTTTATCTATTTCAGAAATTTGTTTATTCATATATCCTCCCACTTAGTTACATTTTAAATTATTTAAAAATATTTTGTGTAACTAATGCTTTTTAATACTATAAATATACCATATTTATTTTAAAATAGCAAAGAATTGACTAATAGTTGTTTATTTAAAATTTTATTTTAATTTTATGTTAAAATAACATTTTTTGTCAAAAACTTAAATAAATATGTCAATATGTTGTTTTTTTAACACAAAAACTCATTAAAGTTCTATTTCCTTATGTAAGGCAATAAAATTTTGTAAAAGTTCTAATGCTTTTGCTCGCGCACTAAATTTGTATTTTTCTTCATTGGTTAACTCTGCCATAACAACCCCATTATCTAGTTCAAATATATCGTCATAACCAAACGAATTGTTGCCTTTGCTTTCTTTTGCAATGTGTCCATAAAGTTCTCCTTTAAAACTATAAACATTGCCTTTTTTATCAATTAAAGTTATAACACAAACAGAAACACATTTTCTTTTGTTGTAATCAAGATTTTTCATTTTGTTAAGTATAAAATCGTTTCTTTCAATATGTGTTGAATTTTCACCCAAAAACCTGTGAGTTTCAACACCCGGCCAATTATTATATTCCAAGATGCAAAGCCCACTATCATCTGCAATAACACTATCGTGAGTTAAATCAAAAATGGCCTTTGCTTTTATGGTTGAATTTTCTTCAAATGTTTTTCCTGTTTCTTCCACTTCAACATTAATTCCACACTCATTTAAACTTTTTAAATTGTAACTAGGAAGTATCTCTTTAAGTTGTAAAATTTTATTTTTGTTATTACTTGCAATAATCATTTTTTAACCCCTTAAAACTTAATAATCAATTTTATCACAAGTTAAACCAAATTTAAAACTTTTATTTAATTATTTTACAAACACTAGAAATACTTTCATCAAAAAACTTTCCACCCACATTTTCCAATGCAACTATTGGAACATTTTTGTTTTGTTCAAACACTTCCATTAAATATTCTTCGCCAATAGGGTGTGGCAATGCACCATTTCCAATTTCTATTGTGTATGCCGGCACATTATAAACCAAACTAATGTAATCAGAATATCCTCCAACACTTCCCTCTGTTTTTATAATTTGGTAACCATTTACTGCACTTAAAGATAAGGCTATGTTGTAATCTCTCATTAAGTCCTCTGGGCTTAAACTTTTAAACCCATAGTAAATCACTTCGCCTTTTGTGTGCCAAGAAATAGTAATACTTGGATTAACTTCTTTGGTAAATCGAATAAGATTGTTAACTTCCCTTTCACTTTCTGGGTAATATCCAACAAAGTTTCCAGAACTTGGGCAAAACACATTTTGTGTTCCTTCGCCCCAACTTGCATCAAAGTTAACATTTAAGTCCACAGCATTTGCGTTTGCTTTCCACTGGCTAAAATCTGGGTTGTTGTTGTTAACATCTAGCAAATATCTTCGTAAAATATCGCAGGGTAAATTGGTTGTTCCATTTAAAACCAATTCTATGCCATCAGGATTTACCATTGGAACAACATATATTCCACCATTAATAATATCCTTTGTTGCCAAATATTTTATTTCTTCAATTAAAAATAATGTGCTTAAATATTCTCTTGCATGAATTCCCCCTTCCATTATCATTTGTGGTCCATCATAGTTTCCTAAATGGATTGCATATATTGGCTTGTTTAACAAACTATATCCAATTATGCTTAAATCAACGCCTTGAATAACATCAAGCGCTTCAATTCTGTTTTGAATATCTTTATAATTTAACATTTAAACCTCATTATAATTTTTTGTTATATTAATATAAATGATAAAAATAAATTTTTTGTTTAAAAAAGCAGAGATTTTCTCTGCTTTTTACTAAATTATTTATTAAATTAATTAACTTTTTAATAATTGCTTTTCTTTCCAAAACTTTATAATATCTGTTGCTATTTTTAAAATTGCCGAAATAAAAAGATATATTGGAATTGAAAGAAGTGAAAGCACAGGAATTAAAAGTTGGCTAGAAAATAAACTTGCCACACTTAAATTTAATAGCCTAATTAAATAAAACGGCATTATGCTTAGCCCAAACACCGCCAAATAAGGACTATAAACATTATTTAACAAAATGCCACCAATTACCATAAATGTTAAAGCAATAAATATTAAAAAGTCTATTGTGTACATAGAATATGAATCTTGTGGATTATTCACCCTATAAAACACTAAAATATCTTTATCCACATTGTCACCAAATGAAATTGTGTAGTCCTCTTTATTTGTATAAGTTGTTTGTTGCACACTATATGTGTAAGTATTAACAGGCATTTTAGGATTTGATTTAACAAGTTCGCTGGCATAATATGTTCCGTTTGTGGTTGAATATCCTAAAAATATAATTAATGTAAACAACACAACAAATGCAGAAACTCCAAAGCAAATAAAACTTGGAATGTGTTTGTTTTTCGTTTTTAACACGCTTTCAAAATTTTCAACATCATTTTTTATTTCTTGGCTTAAGTCCTTTACATAAGCCGAATTTGGAACAGCAGAAACAAGCTGCTTTGCTTTATTTAATGGCATAATTGCATTAACAACTTTACCGTCACTTAACTTAATGTTGATATTATATGCAATATTATTAACCGAATTTATTGTGTCTTTTAAAATAGTTTGAAATTGAATTTTTTTAACGCAGTCGTTTTGATTTACAAAGTTATAGCCCACAACGCTATTATCATTGTATTTTACAATTAACATTTCGTTTTTAATTTTAAACCATTTATATTCTGCCTTAACAATTTTGTACTTAAACCTTGGTATTATGTGCTTGTACAATATAAACACAAAAGCACTTAAAAACAAAATATTAAACAGCACAAAAAAGTAGTTGGTTTCCTTATTAATTAATGCAAAATTTAAAATCATTAACACTATTTGAAAAAACAGCATTACATATAGTAAATAGTACAAACTTTTTCTGTAAAGTTTGCTTTTTTTAACAAACACAAATTCTTTCATATAAAACTCCTTTGTTTTTATTATTTTGTGCAGTTAAAAAATTTATATTATTAATAACAAATAAAATTTAAAAATTTATAAAAAAAGAGTGACTTAGTCACCCTTTTTTAATTTTTACCAGTTTTTACAACCCCATCCCAATTTGCATAGATCGTTGTGTCTTGTGTTATTGTGATTTGCGTAAAGGTTGCTTCTCCTAATTTTAGTGTCCAACCTTCAAATTCATAATGCCACCAAATATTAAATAATGTTTTATATTCCCAAATTGGAGTGTAAGAATCGTCAATTACCAACATTTCCCCATCTAAAACTTTAACTGTTGAAACAGGGAACCAAATACTACTTTTGTAAGCACTTACAACTGTTGTTTCTTTGCTAAATGTTACAGTGTAATATTCTTTTACAGTTATGGTCCAATCGGCAACAATTTTTGCATTTTCGTTTGGCACAACAAAATTATTAATATCCTCTACCTTTGTGCCGTTTACAAAGTAACCATTAAATGTGTAAACTATTCTTTCGGTTTGTGTTCCGTCGTCGTAGTAATAAGATTCTTGATTTGGTAGCGACAAGTTATGCCCTTGATAATAACTATTACTACTATTTACAATAGTTCCATAATCAGAAATAATTGTTACGGTGTAAGCATTTTGTATGTACAAATTTAATTCGTGGTTAGGCATAATCATTGAAGTAAATATTTCAGTTAATTCTTTGTCTGAGTAGTATTTTGTTGTTTCATTAAACTTTGAACCAACTAAATTAATTTTATCGTTTTCAAACAATCTCTTTGTTAGAATTAAAGTGTTATTATCGTAAACATTTAATAAATAAGTTTCTTTAACATCAACAATAGTCCATTTTGCATACAAAGTTGTGTCTTTGTTTAAAGCATAATCTGGTGCAATGATTGTAAATTCTTCATCTAAATACCAGCCATCAAATTGTTTTGTTACAACATCATCTCCATCATTTACTTCAATTAAATCAAAATATATTGGCAAGTCAAGTTTACTACCCTCTAAAACTCTAATACTGTCAATATTTTCTCCACCATTTGTTACAAATGAAATGGTAATGTATTTGTCAGTCACAACATTCCATTTTGCATATAATGTTTTGTCCGTTCTTGGAATAATATTTTCGTTATATTCAGTTCCAACATCAAATGTTTTTGTTGTGTACCAACCAACAAATTCATAACTTTTACGAGTAACGCCATCATCAACAACATAGTTGTTTGGTTTTGGCAATATATACGAACTTCCTGCAATTCCTTCAACACTTTCTATTTGTTGGTCACAGTTAGTAACAAATAAAATTGTAAATTTCCTTTGACTGCTTAATTCCCAATCGCCATTGTATGCATCCCACTCAGCGCCTTCTTTATATGTGTAACTTGAAATATATTCATCAACACTTGATAAATCACAAATCCCACCTATGTCATAGAATGTTAGATTGTCACTATTTAAAGTGATTTCAACATCATTAGCAACAGGCATAAACATATTTAAAGTTAATCCACCAATAATTGACTGTGTAACAAATTCATTTCTATCACTATCAAATTTAGTGTAGTCAACAGTCTTAATTCCAACACTCATTGTATCTAATTGTGGATTTGCTGTTAGTTCCATTAAGTTTAGCGTTAATGTATGTAATCTATCTTGTGATGTGTATCCTTTTATAATATTGCTGTAATCCATTGGTTCTGTTCTTTCAATGTTTAGTGAATCATAAATTGCATTCATAATATTTTGACTAAGCCCTAATCCGTATTGCAACAAATAATACAATGGATCTGAAGCCAAAGTTTCAATATGAACCTTTAATTTTTTTTCATAGGTTTTGTCAGAACTCATAAATACTGGCACTTTTTCTGTCCTATATAAATATGCCATATCGTTTTTCATATAAATTGTTAAAATTCTGTCTTTTCCAGGATTTACCCCATCGATTGTGTTACCAAATTTATAAGGAACATCATCATTAACCCCACCTATAACAGGAACAGGACCTAACACAATTTTTGCATCAATTTTTCCATCAATGATTTTAACTTTTGCATCAATAGGCACATTAAATGTTACATTAATTCCAATAACATTTAGTTTTAAATTTACTGTTCCATTTAAACTGAAATCAGTAAATTGGGTTGTGTTTTTAAACGCTTCAACCAGATTTCCAATAGTGGTCATGTCCATATACAGATTCTTTTCTTCATCTGTCAAATCAGAAATTTGTGTAAAGTCCATAAATCCAATGTTTAAAGTGTTAACTTTAAAGTTGTTGATGCTTAAATCATTAATTGTTAAGTATTCTAATTTTTCGGTGCTGTAAGTTAAATCTAAACTTACTTTACCAACCCCAAGCCCTAAGTTTGTTAGGTCTAAATCAATCTTAAAGTTTGAACCTGTTAACACAAATGATTTAATCATTTCCAAACTAATATTATTTAAAATAGAACTATCACTTTCAAAGCCACTTATAATGCCCATCAAATTTTCAAATGAATCAGCCTTAACTTCCAATCCTAGCAATTCACATATTGAATCAATGGTTAAGCCAATACCTTCACCCGACAATTTAACTTTCATATTGTTGTAAGTAATGTAAACCACATTATTTACATATAAAATTTTAACATTGTGATTAGTTGTTTGTTTTGTTGAAGAATTTTCGTCAACTTGACCATTTACATAATTTGCTGTAACTATATCAACTTGAATATTTAAGTTTGCAGATATTTTTAGCTTTTCAATGTTAAACACTTTTTTGCCATCTACTAAATCATAAGCGTTTTTCCAATCAAACATTGCAAAAGATGTGTTTAATAAATTTATTGTAGTTTCTGTGGACTTAACTATAACATCATTTTCATCTAAATCAAATGTTGTGTTTGTTATAATAGCGTTTAAATTAAATGCAATATTTTTGTTTGTGTTAACATTTTCAATAGTGTTTTTTACTGATGTAATAAAATCTTTAACATATTTTAAGCTTTCGTATTCTTCTTCATTTATGGTTGGAACAATAACTTCTTTTGTTAAGTCAATATTAAATTTCACACTTAATCCATTTAGTGCAACTTCTGAAACGCTTATAGTATTTATGTTTGAATCATAACTTAGTTCCAATTTAATATCTTTGCCTGCTCCAACAAACGATTTGTTTATTACAACAAAAGCAGTGCTATTTGAAATGTTAATTTGTTTTATTATGTCGTTTGTAATAGCAGTCAAATCACCATTAAGCAATTTTAAAATTAAGGCATTGCTATCAATTAAATTGCTTATTTGACTGTTAGTTAAAGAATATTCACTTCCTAAAAATGATGAAACAACTTCTACTAATTCATTAATTTCTGAAATTTGTGCTTGAACTTTTAAGTTGCTTAGTGTTAAGTATATTGTATTTTCTTTTAATAACACTTCAATGTTTACATTTTGATTTAAAGCAACAACATTTAATTTAGCATAAAGCATTAAATTATTTTTATCAGCAAAATTAACATAAACTGCACCTTTTGCTAAAATGTTTGTTTGGTCAATATTTAATGTTAATTGTAAATTAAATTTTACTTCCTTTTTATTTAAAACATTTTCTGTTGTGTTAATTATTGCATTTGTTAAATCTGGCAAGTTGTTAAAATCTAAATAATCATTAATATCCAAATTTGGAATATTTACAACATTAGAATATCCTACACAAATATTTATGTTTTTATTTAATAATTCAATGCCACTAATTTTTACGCTTTCAAAAATGTTGCTATCATTAAATAAAACTTCTAAACTAATATCATTTTTTGTTCCCAAAATTTCATTGTCAATTACAATTTTTATTGAATTATCTGGTCCAACATTTAATTTGAATAAGTCTGAAATGTTTGTGGTGTTTAATTTTTCTTCCAAAACTTGAATCAAGTCAAAATCTGAGAATTTTTTAACAATTTCAAGTATAGCATTTTGTTCGGTTTCAGTAAGGTTAAATTTGTCTTTTAAAATCTCGATTGTTTCAATTATACAATCTTTTTCAACCGTAAGCTTTATGTTATTAAAATCAACAAAAATATTTGAATTTATATAACCAATCTTTAAAGTGTGAATTGTTTCATTTAATTGTAATTTTAAATCTGCAAAAAGTTTTACATCATTTTTAAAATCAGCATCTAGTTTTCCATCAATATAAACATCTAAATTTTCATCATTTATAGAAGATGATAAATTTAAGTGCAATTTTTTGTTAGTTAAAATTTCTTTAATTGTGTCAACTATGTTTAATGCATTTGTAACATTTACATATTCTTTTTGTAAATCTTCGTCTGGGTTTTCAATTTCAATGTAATTTTCTTTATTTAATCCAGCGTTAATATTTAAAACATAATTTGAAATTGTAATATTTTCTGCTTGTATGTTTTTAATGTTATACTCGCCATCACAAACAATGTCTAAATTAAATAAATCAAACAAGTTAAGTTGCATTTTAATATCGCCGCTTTCTAGTTTGGTTTCCTCTAAATTTTGGAACATTGCCATAAGTTCTTCAACATTAAAACCTGCAGTGTTAATGTTTAGGTCAACATTAACACCAAGCATAGGCAAAAGTTCAAAAATTTTGGAAAGACTTGTGGTTTCAAGTTTAATATTTAATGAATCGCTTGAAAGGTAAATAGTGTTATTGAAATATGCAACAAAACAATCAATTTCCTTTTCGTTTATCTTAATTTTTAAATCGCCGTTTAATTTAATATTTTCAAGGCTAGCAATATTAATATTTCCATTAAAAGTTATTAAAATATTTGGAGTTGCTGTAGAATTTGCACTTTCTAGACTTGTTTGTTTTACCGTATTGTCAAACAACTCAATGTTTAAATTAACGCCTGCTCCACCCAAACTCATAATATTATTTAACACTTTTTCACCTGAAGTTTCAGGTGCACCAGCAATAGTGGAAGAACCACCCGTGCCACCTTTTGTGGCAAGGTTATCGATGGTTACTGTTCCAAATGCAACAGACGCAGTTATTAAAATGTATGTAAATATATATAATAAAATTCTTTTCATATTCTAAACTAATAAAATAAAATTAAATTAATTAAACTAAATTAATTAAACTAAATTATTGTATTTTCACTAATTTGTGGGATTGTAAAATCTCCGTCATAAGTAAATTTGTTTGTTAAAGTTCCTTTGGATTTTGCTGTAAGCACTCCAATTTTTGCAGAATATTTTTCCTCTGATGTAACTTCAACTAGCCTAAAATTGCTGTCAATAGTAACTGTTAATTTAATATTTTCGCTAAACACAGGGTAACTAGAAAGTCCTCCCGTAGTCTTCATATTTTTAACATATCTAATAACACTTTTTACTTTGTCTAGTTCAAGTGTAAATGTGTAATTGCCATTGCTTAGTTTTGAAACATCACTTGCATTAACAACAGTTTTTGAAGACACAATATAAAGCATATATTCATTAATATTGCCTCCCATAGTTTCAGCATAACTTGCAGGGGTCATATTAGATTTGTCTCCGTTCCAAGTAATAGTGTTACCGTCAACATTTCCTTTAACCTTTGTAATTGTGCCATTTTCCAAATAAAATCTATCTGCAGCCTTAACAAATTTGCTTACACTAACGCCTTCCGTAAAAACACTATCGCCAATTCTAATAGATTTTGAGTTTATTGATTGATTAACACCCATTGCATTAACATTTCCAACGCCCACAACCATAACATTTTTATGGTTAAATGTGTTGTCAAATGCTAAAACACAACTTTTTGTTGCGCCAAGTTCTTCTGGCGTTTTGCCGTTTGCCTCATTTCTAATTTTTGAAACATCGTCCATAAGCAAAGTTGCGTTCATATTATATAAATTTGGGTCATCTTTATTTGATATAAGCCACATTCCAATCATAAAGCCACTAAATATACCAACAATTATTACAACAATTAGGTTTATTGTTAAAGCCTTATTGCTTCCTTTGTATCTAATACTTTTTTTAGGACTACTTGTTGTTGCTTTCATTTTTTACTACAACCATAGGTTTTGATTTTGATTTTGGTTTTAACTTTTTACCAATTTTCCAAAGCAATCTTAAAGGAAGTGATGTAATACGTGCAATTTGCCTTGCACTTGCTTTTGTGGCTTTAAAAATTTCATAAATTGTGCTATCAAGTAATGTTTGTGGCATTTTTGAAATGTTGTGTGGCTGAATTTGAAATGTGTTTATAATGTAGTTTTTAATATCTTCATCGCTAAGTTTTATGCCAGAATCAGTAAACATTTTTCCACTGCAAACTTCTTCAAACTCAGATTTGCTTTCAAAAAACCTTAAAGAGTAATTAGAATCTACATAAACATTGTCAAAATAATTGTTTATAGAACTTAAATTTTCGTTGTTAATAACTGCTAATTTATGCGTGTTTGAAATAAACTTCCAAACATCGTTCATTGTGTGTGCCGGATAACTTGTGTATCTGCCAGAAAAAACTTTTCCTTGCCTGTTATTTGTTCTATTAAATTTTTTAACAAACTTAATAGTGCTTTGCCTTAAAATCAATTCAATTGCCCTATCATCTTCCTTAATTACAAGCAAAAAAGAATTATCAAGCAATGTATAGCCTAATAATTTTGTTTCATTTTTTAACAAAATGTTTAAGTAATTAATTTTGTCATCACTAGAAAATGTTACTTCGTCAACACTTTTAAGATTAACTAAATAAATTCCTAATTCACTTTTTTCCCTTGCTTTCCTTGCCATAAATTTCTCCAAATAAACAAATGGACTTTGTGCAGTTATTGTCCCCTTTGCAACATTTAAGCATTGTAATTTTACCAAAATACCCCCATATAGTCAACATATTTGTGTCCCTTTTGCAACATTTTATTGTAAAAAAATTAAAATTATGCTTAATTTAATTGATAATTTTGGCAATAATATTTAAACTAATAAAAATTAGCAAATAATTGGAGCACATAATGGCAAGCGTAATTGACACAACACAAAAAATATTTTTAATTATACTAATCGTTGCACTAATCTTATTTATTCCTAAAATGATATTTATAATGATTGGTTTAAAAAAACAAAAACCTTTTAAAAAGGCAACTAAAAAACACAAATATGCAATCATAATCCCTGCACGCTATGAGTCTAAAGTCATTCGTGGGGTTTTAGATAGCATACAAAATCAAACTTATGACAAAAATCTTATAGACACTTATGTTATTGTTCCAGACAACACAGATGAAAGCATAAACATTGTTAAGGAATACAAAAACACTTATGTTCATATCCTAGACCATAAAGTTTCTACAAAAGGTGCAACAATGGACAGTTTGTTTAAATTAATAATGAACAACTCTCCCGATTACTATGATGCGTATATTATTGTTGATGCCGACAACATTTTAGACAAAAATTTTGTTGAACACATGAACGATGCGTTTGATGCAGGTTATGATGTTGTTTTGGGTGGCAGGCAAAACAAGAATTGGAAAGATGGCTGGGTTTCAAATTGTAGTGCATTAACATTTTCTTTTATAAACGCCATGAACAACAAAGCAAGAACAAAATTTAAAAGCAACATATTAATTTCTGGAAGTGGACTACTTATAAGCAAAAAGATAATACAAGAAAATAATGGTTGGCCATGGCAAACTTTAACCGAAGATTATGAATTTAGCCAAATAACATTTTTAAAGGATTATAAAGCATGTTACTATGAACTAGCAAAAACTTTTGATGAACAACCAAATAGTTTAAAACAAAGTACCACACAACTAACCCGTTGGGTTAAAGGACACAACACCGTTGATTCAATTTATAGAAAAGATATGATTAAAAGTATGAAAAACAAAAGCACTAAACACAAATTTTTTACTTTAGATTTTATGTTGTCGCTTTTACCAATGATTATATTAGTAATTGATTTTGCACTATTTGCAATTTTAAACTTAAATTATTTTATTGTTGCACTAATCATTAAGTCTGCACTTTGGAAAACATGTATACTAAACTTAGTTTTAAGTTTATTTGGTGGCTGGACTTTGTTTATGTTGTATTCAGCATTAGGTTTGTTGTGCGACAGGGATAATATAAGAATGGATTTAAAAAACACAACAATTACACTACTTATGTCGCCACTTTTCTTTTCTAGATATATTCCAATTTACATTAAATGTTTAAACAAAAAAGAAGTAAAATGGGAAAGAATTGACCACTCAACAAAGCAAGAAAATGAAAACGGAAATCCTTTAAATTAACTATAAAAAAAATTAATAAGAATTAAACAAAAAAATAAAACGCAGGTTATAGCGTTTTATTTTTTTAATTGTTTAAATTTTGGTTGTTTTAATCTTACACTAAAATTCATCTAAATCAATTTTAAATTTTATGTTAGTAAAACCAATATCATTAAAAATATCAAAATATTCTTTAAACCTGTAAACTCTCACAACCATTGGCTTTGAATCATTAAAATACAATATCATTGCTGGTTTTATTGCATGATAATCATTTACAACCTCAACCAAAACAAGTTTATTTTCCTTTATTTTGTTTTTAATTTTTGCATGATAATTAAAATACATTTTGTAACTCCCTTACAATTTATATTTTGCAAAAATCAAAAATTTTATATATTTTAAATTTTACTTAACTTAATTTGTTTTTTTAAAATAATTAAATTTGTAGTTTTAACTTAATTTTGGTTTAATATTTTCTTCTGTACTTTAATTCTGCAACAACTCCAAAAAGTCCTGTTAAAAAAGAACCAATTAATAAAATATATGTTCCGTACGCAAATTTAAACGAAAGCAAAGTTTTTTCATTAAAAGTTATTTTATTCATAATAACAAATGTTAAACTGCAAATTAAAGTTAAAATTGCAACCAAAATCATTGTTACAGAAATTGATTTTAGTATTGCCCTTGTTGGAAGACGACCTTTTTTTGATAATTGCAACAAAAAGAAAATTAAAAACAATCCATACAAAACAATAGATATAACAGCACACACACTAGTCATATTTGCAAAAGCAGGTTGAAAATTTCCATTTAATGCTTTAAATCTTGTTGACATACCTACAAACTCATCAAAAATTTTATATCCATCGTTTGTTAAATTTCCGTTTGCTTCCACCGAATAAAACAAAGGCAAAATTAAAGGAAATATTAAACTTAATCCAACAATTAAAGTTAAAAAGCCAAAAATTTTTCTTCTTAATCTCATAACTATCTCCATTTAGGATTTAAAAACTTGGTTAACGCCATAACACAACTATATTTTGCAAAGTGTGTTCTATTAACTTTACCATTACTTAACTTAAAAATTCCGCCAAGTGTGTGAGGTTCGTTTTCATTTTCTTTTGTTCTTACAACATTAAAAATGTCATCAAACACAGCACTCAATCCTTTGTTTTTAATGTCCTCATATTTGCCACAAGGAATAGGAAACCCCTCACTAAAACTATAAGAATTATTGCCCTTACCATCTTCAACATAACATGCATTTATAATTACAGGAGATTCATAAATATCAATTAAGCCACTTTCAACTGCAACATAAAAATCTGCTTCTATCTTATTTTTTAATGAATAGTCTTTTAAATTTTTAACTCTGTTTTTTGCACCTTGCATTGTTTCTTTGTTAACAGGTTGGCTTGGCACTTCACTATCAACTTCCACTCCCATAACAACAACATCATCATAGTACATTTCAAAGGCTTCCTTAACCCCTTCAACTTTACTTGCATTTTTGCTTCCAACAAGAATTAACATAAAATATCCTCCTTCCCCCCGTTATTATTTGATTGTTTTTAAAAGCATTAACATTTATAACAAAAATATTTTTTAAATCAATCAAAACTTTAATAATCATTATTTCCAATATGATGGGCACTGCCTATTTTCACTAAACCAAACTGTGTCTTTTAAAACAGTGTTGTTGTTAGAGCAATTAACACTAACTTCTTTTCTGTTTGCCGTAACAACAATGTTTCCATTAAAACTTTCAAATCCAACATCTTTATATTTTATTTCGCCATCATCATCAACACCATCTTCTTCAATAAGCCCAAGTGTTGTTACATAAACTTGTGTTGTCCATTTTGAAATTCTATTAATAAAGTCTTGCGTAGGAAATGTGTTAAGCAATGTGCTTACAGGATATTCTACACTTCCAGCAACACAAGTTACAACCACAATTTCTGGTTGAATAACATTTAGTAGCACATCATTGCTTGAAGTTTTTGAGCCGTGATGTCCTGCTTTAAATAATTTTACTTTGCTTAAATTGTTGTATTCCACCAAATATTCTTCGCCTTGTTCTTCTAAGTCACCTGTAAATAAATATTTATTGTCGCCTTGTTCTATTTGAAAACAAACCGAATAATTATTTTCATTTGAACTTGAATTTTCATAAAAGTAATTGTACAAAATGTTTAAAGTTACTCCATTGCCAATTTCATAACTCTTTTTTGCCCCTTCAATTTCTTGCCAACATTCAAGTGCTGTGTAATGATTTGCACCGTTTTCAATTTCGGCATTTCTTTTTTCAACATATCTATTATAAACTGCTGTTGTTTTATCTGTTCTTGGAAAATCAATAATTGTTTTAACATCATAGTACTCAAACAAACTTTTGTTGCTTCCATCTCCTGCAAATGAGGCGATGTGATCTTGGTCGGCATGAGTTACAATAACATATTCTAGCACTCCATCATCAACATATTCATTAACATAATTAGATATTGTTTTACTGCTATTTGTCCTAGACCCGCCATCAACTAAAATGTCCGTTTCGCCACAATTAATGTAAATACAATCGCCGGTGTTGTTGTTTCCTAATTCCAAAAAATGTATTGAAAGTTCCCCACTAACAATTTTGTCACTTTTTAGATTGTTTTTTTGATAATATGTTAATCCACTAAACCCAACTAAAAAACCTATTACTAAAAACAAAATTGCTAAAAAGAATAATGTTGCTTTGCTTGGATTTTTCATTTATTCCACCTCCACAACAGTAACATATCTTACCTTAACAATGTCCTTATATTTAAAATTGGAACATTTGTATTTTATAACATAAACATCTGCAACACTTGTGTCCACTTCCCCTTCTACTGTTATGTCACTTGAAACATCTTTTCCAAATGATATTGCTCGTGCACCTTTGTCAAGATATGTGTCGCCTTTGTTTATTGTAATTTCCTTTTCTCCCACAATTTCAAATGTGTCGTTTTTAGTAATAAAATAACAACTAAACGCACCAAAAATTAAACCCAACATTAAAAATATTAAACTTACTGCCAAAATTTTAGTATTTATTTTTTTTAAAGTCTTTTCAACTTTTTTACTCACTCTTTTATTATTGTTTGCCATAATAACCTCTTAACAATATATTACCAAAATATTTTTTAGTTGTAATGCAAATTTGCAACATATACTTCAAAAAAATTTTTATAAAAAACCTCTTTTTATTTTATATTTTAATGTAAATATAAAAATAAAAACTAGATGCTTTATTAAAATCACAATTTAAAATCGTTATGAATAAAAATATTAAAGGAGGATAAAATGTTGAACTTTTTTAATAATTCATATAATAATGACAATAAGTTTAAAACATCAGAAAACAAGGAAACTACAAATCGGGGTAATTCTAATATGACTATGGATTTTGACACTTTGCAAAAAGCACGCCAAAATTTGGTTGGCAAAATACAAGCAATAATTGAATATGACAACCACATACATACAACCAACAATTCTTATGCAAAAACAACTTGGGAAGGCATAAAAAATGAAGAATTAGCCCATGTTGGCGAATTTTTAGGGCTTATTAATTATTTAGACCCCAACCAAAAACAATATGTTGAAAAAGGGTTTAGAGAGTTTGAAGAAATTCTTAAAAAAATGTAATAAAAAAGCAATTCTAATTTAGAGTTGCTTTTTTTTAATTTTAATAATTGTTGTAAGTTAAAATTTAATGCCAAAAAATTAAAATAATGTTAAAATAAATTAAATCATTAAAAACGCAATATAAAATTGAATAAAATAACAGTTTTAAAACTTATTTGTTTTATCTTTATATCACATTAAAAAATTAAAATATTATAAATTGGAGAAATTTTTATGAATAAAATATACTTATTAACAGGGCCAGCCGGTGTTGGGAAAAGCACAATTTCAAAATTAATTGCCACAAATTTAGAAAAAAGCGTGCTTATTGAGGGAGATGAAATATATCATCTAGTCGTTGGAGGATATGTTAGTCCATGGAAAAACGGAAATCATTTAAGTTTGTTTTGGCAGAATTGCAAAAGCATTATTACAAACTCAATAAGAAGTGGCTATGATGTTGTTTTTAACTATATCTTAGACAAAAAACAAGTTTTAGATATAAAACAAACTTTTAGTAATTGCCAAATTAAGTTTGTTTGCTTAATGGTTGATGAAAAAACAATAGTTGAAAGAGACAAGCTTAGGCCCCTAGATTGTCAAATGGGAGAAAGGTCTTTAATATTATTAAAATCAATGAAGCAAAAAAAATTCAATAAAAACAACATTTTAGACACAACCAACTTAACCGAAAACGAAACTTATTTAGAAGTTTTAAATAATGATAAATTTATTTTAAAATAAAAAAACATTAAAAGATAATTGCAAGGAAATTAAAAAAATTGGTATAAATATTTTGTTAGATGCAATTAAATATATTGAAAGTTTATAAGGAAATTTAGTAAAACACATATTAAAACTCATGGAAAACATAATTGAAATTAAAAATTTAAATAAATCGTTTAATGAAGTTAAGGCTGTTCAAAATTTAAGCATAAAAGTTAAAAAGGGTCAACTTTATGCTTTTTTAGGTTTAAATGGTGCAGGCAAAAGCACAACCATTTCTATAATGTGTGGGCACTTAAAAAAAGATAGTGGAAAAGTTTTTATAAATGGTGAAGACCTTGATGAAAATTTGGACAAAATAAAAAACACTCTTGGTGTTGTTTTTCAATTTTCGTGCTTAGACAAGCCTTTAACCGTAAAAGAAAATCTAACATTTAGAGCAAAATTATATGGACTAACCGACCTTGAAATTAAAAAGAGATTAGATGAACTGGACAACCTTATAAACATAAAACCACTATTTAACAAAGTTTTTGAAAAACTTTCTGGTGGCGAAAAAAGACGAGTTGACATAGCAAGAGCCTTAATCCACAACCCTAGTATTTTAATTTTGGACGAGCCTACCACTGGACTTGACCCACAAACACGAAAAATGGTTTGGAATGCTATTAACACACTAAGGGCAAAAACCAATTTAACTGTTTTTTTAACAACACATTACATGGAAGAAACAAGTGAAGCTGATTATGTTGTAATTTTAGATAAAGGCAAAATTGTGGCAGAAGGCACTCCAATAGATTTAAAAAACAAATACACACAAGATTATATTTATTTGTACAACACATCAGAAACCCAAATCAAATCTTTAAATTTGCCTTACAAAAAAGTTGTTGGTGGCTACAAGATTTCAATTCCAACCACCAAAGTTGCAACAGATTTGATTACAAAAAACCCCAAAATTTTTACTGACTACGAAATAATTAAAGGCAATATGGACGATGTGTTTTTAAATGTTACCGGAAAAAATCTAAAGGAGGAAAACAATGACACTGCAAACTTTAATTAAAAGAAACATAAAAGTTTATTTTAAAGACAAAGGCGTTTTCTTTCCATCCCTTATTACTCCACTAATATTGCTTGTTTTGTTTGTTACATTTTTAAAAAATGTTTATATAGATAGTTTAAAAATGCAACTTCCAGAAAGCATAGTTTTGTCTAAAACATTGTTAAATGGTTTTGCTGGAAGTTGGCTAATTTCATCTTTGCTTGCAACATCTTGCATAACAATTGCGTTTTGTGCAAATATGGTTATGGTGCAGGACAAAGTTAATGGAAATTTTAAAGATTTAACAATCGCTCCAATTAAAATTTCAACACTAAATTTAAGTTATTACATAGCAACAGCAATTGTAACCTTGTTGATTTGTTATGTTGCACTATTTGTTGGCTTATTTTATCTAAGTTTTGTTGGATTTTATTTGTCTTTCTTAGATGTTCTACTAACTTTTGTTGATGTGTTTTTGCTTGTTTTATTTGGAACAGCATTGTCATCATTGGTTTGCAGATTTTTAAAAAGCCAAGGAGCAATTAGTGCCGTTGCAAGTTTAGTAAGCACCATTTACGGCTTTATTTGTGGCGCATATATGCCAATATCTCAATTTGGCAAAACCTTACAAAATATTTTAATGTTCTTCCCCGGAACTTACGGAACAGGATTAATAAGAAAACATATGACTCGTGGCATAATAAATGAATTTGCAAAAAATGGCATAGGAAATCAAACCATTGAAGCTATATCAAAATCTTTTGATTTAAAGTTAACTTTTTTTAATAACAATGTAAGCGAACTCGCAATGTATTTGGTTTTAATATCAACTATTTGTGTGTTGGTTTTAATCTTTCTTGTTTTAAATTACAAAGTTAAAAAAGTTAGACATCAGCATAAAATTAAAACAATAAGTTAAGTCAACCACACAAACCTAGTTAGTTGCAACTAACAACAAAATTAAAACAAAAAAATTCAGATAAAGTTTACAAAAAACCCAACTTTTAAAAAGTTGGGTTTTATTTTTCACACAAATTTTCAATTTTAATTTTATATAAATTTTATTTTAATAATTGTTGAATCATCGCTCAACTTAAATCTAGGATAACGGTTATATAAAGAATCTTCTTGCTGACAAGAAACAAGTTTTTGATAGTAATAGTCGGCATCTTTTTCATTGTTTATACAATTAAACATTTCTTTTGCTTTTACTATCTTAAACAAGTCATAAATTTGTGAATAACCATCAGACATAATTAAAATTTCATCAACATTTTTTAAATCGTAACAAACAGTTTTTCCAAACTTAATAACCCCTTTACTTTCACCAAAAACATAATATCCTTTAGGTTTGTTTTTTAATTCAACCCTGCGATTTAAAATGATGTGATTGTTTGATTTACACGCATCATAAAAAGAACAACTATTGCTATGTTGATATTTTTTAAATATTCTTATGGTTGTTTGGTCAAACTTTACCAAATCTTTTCGGCAAATTTGTTTTATTTTTCCATTTGTCAATTTAACTAATATTGGACTATCCCCCAAAGTGTAAAAAACAATTTTGTTTTGTTCAATTCTAAAAATTGAAACACAACAACTAGGAGCATCAATTACAATTCTTCCGTTTAAAAGTTTATTATATTCTTTAAACACATATTCCACGCAATCAGTTAAAATTTCTGCAATAGATTTACTTTTGTTTGCAAGATTTTGAATTAAATAATTTTTAACCTTTGTTACAAGCCATAAAGCATCGCTTTTTTCTTCGGTAACTTTCTCGCCCGATAGTCCGGTTGCACCATCTAGCACAAAACCAAAATCTTCACAAATAAAACACGCATCTTCATTATAACCATTGCGTAATGTGTTTGAATAACTAAAATATGTTTTTCCCATACTAGTGTTTTAAATATTTTGTTAAATTTTGTCAACTTATTTTATTAATGCCAACAAATCTAAATAGATCTAATAATAAAATATAAAATTTTTTTAAAGTTTTTTATTTAATTAAAAAAATCTAGCAATATAAAAATTTGCTAGAAAATTAAATTTTAAAACTTAAAAAATACTTTTAATATAAAATATTTTTAATTTATAATATTTGGTGCTCCACGAGGGATTCTAACCCCCAACCCTCGGTTCCGAAGACCAATGCTCTATACAGTTGAGCTAGTGGAGCAAAATGATAATTTTTTTATGGGGATTATCAAACCCCAAAATATGTGTTCCGAAAACTGATGCTCTATACAGTTAAGATAGTTGTGCATAATTTTTAATTTAAAGTTTTGTAAATATGGTTAATATTTAAAATTAAAAATTAATTTAATACGTAATTTTTTCTTTTGTTTTAACATTTACATTATACACTTAATTTTTGATTGTTTCAAGTTTATAAATAGAACAAAAATCCTTGACTATAATTTAAAGTTAAAATACACTTAAATTATATATAAATCAAGGAGAAAACTGTGTCAAAAAATAAAAATAAAGATTTTGAAAATGCTAATTTGATGACTGAGGATACTAAGCAAAATACAGAAATTTTAGAAAGTTCTGCAGTTAATAACAAAACCGACTCCATAAGCGATGGTGAAACTAAAACAAATAAAACTAAAAATGGCTTTGGCTACAAATTAGATAAATTTTTTAAATTAACAGAAAGAGGCAGTAGTGTTAAACAAGAATTTACAGGAGGCCTTGTTAATTTTTTAGTTTTATCATATATGCTTGTTGTTATCCCTGGCCTTTTTAATGGAATTGATGGTGGTTCACTTTGGAAAGCACTTTTTGTTGCCACAATTTTAACCACAATTATTGCAACCGTTTGTATGGCATTATATGTTAATTTGCCTATTATTTTAGCACCCGGCATTGGGCTTGTTAGTTATATTGTTCAACTTATTGAAAACGGAACATATTCCTATGCAGAATCAATGTCTATATGTTTTATTGCTGGAATTGTATTTTTGGTTTTAACATTGTCTGGTTTAAGGCGTAAAATTGTTGATGCAATACCTCTTTGCATAAAGGTTGCAGTTCCAACAGGTGTTGGACTATTTATATTAAATGTTGGTTTAGGAAGTAGTAACAGTGGCATTTTAGATATGCTTAATGGCACAGCAACAAGTTTTGCACCAATTGTGGCTTTTGTAAGTTTTATTATTATGGTGGTTTTGTACATTAAAAATGTTAAGGGCAGCATTTTTATTGGTATTGTTAGTGGAACAGTTTTAGATATAATAATTAAATTATGTATGAAAATTAATCCATTTAAAGCCCTAACAGAAAATAGCTGGTTGCCACCTTTTAACGAATTAACAAACAACAGTTTGTTTAAATTTGATTTTGCAGGATTGTTTGATGGAAACATTGTGTCGGCAATTTTAAGTGTGTTGCTTGTTGTGTTTGCAGTGGTTTTAATTGACTTATTCGACACAGTAGGCACTCTTTACGCAACAGCCGAAAAAGGCAAATTGCTTGATGAAAAAGGCGAAGTTTTGAATATGAATAGAGCAATGATTGTTGATGGTTGTGGAGCATTGGTTAGCACAAGTTTTGGGCTTCCAAACACAACAAGTTATGTGGAAAGCACAGCAGGTGTTGCAAGTGGTGCAAGAACCGGACTATCTAGCCTATTTACAAGTTTATTCTTCATTTTGGCATTATTTATTAGCCCACTAGTTATGTTGATTCCTGTTTACGCAACCTCGCCTGCACTAATTTTGGTTGGGCTATTGATGTTTGATTCTGTTGTTAAAATTGACTATAAAGATTTGTCAACTTCAATTCCTGCAATTTTAACTATAATTATTATGCCATTAACCAGCAACATAACATTTGGAATTGCAATGGGATTGATTTCCTACACATTAATTATGATGCTTACTGGAAGATTTAAAAAGGTTAATGTGTTTACTTACATTATAACTGTTTTATTTATTTTGTATTTTATTATGTTGTACATTAAATAGTTAGTTAAATTGCACTAAATTGAAATTAGTTTGATTAACAATTAAACACTCTTTAATTTTAATTTACAAAAATTTACAAATATCATAAATTTTTTAAATTGATATTTGTATTTTTTTTTGTTAATGTTGTATACTTTAAATGTAAAATTAGATAAAAGGAGCAATTATGAAATTAAGAAGCGAAATTGAAGATAAGTACAAATGGAACTTAAAAGATATATATAAAAGTGAAAATGATTTTAAACTTGATTTTGAAAAATACAAAGAAATGTCTAAAAAAATTGAGTCTTTTAAAGGAAAACTAAACGATATAAACACATTTTATGAATACTTAAAGTTTGAAGATGAACTAGACTTTATAGGTGGCAAAGTTGGACTTTATGTTTTTTTAAAACGAGATGAAGATATTTCAAACTCAAAAAATGTTGAAATGCTAAATATGGTTAGTAGTTTTCAAAATAAAGTTAGTGCGCTTACAAGTTTTGTTGAGCCAGAAATTTTAAAATTTTCAAGCAAATATTTAAAACAAATATACGCAGATAAAAGGTTTGAACCATATAAAATTGCAATTGATGATATTGTTAGAAGCAAAGCACACATTTTAGACGACAAAACTGAAAAGTTGCTAACCAAAGTTGGTGAATTTGCTGGTGGATTTAGTGATGTTTACGACAACATGGAAAGTGTTGATTTAACTTACGATTCTTTTAAATATAAAGGTAAAGTTTATGAAGTAACACCAGGAAGTTATAGTGTTCTTAGGGAAAGTAAAATTCGTGAAATAAGAAAAAAATCTTACGAAAATATGTACAAAGCATTTAAGAATTTTTCAAATGTAATTGCAACAAACTATATTTACAATGTTAAAGCAGATTGGTTTTTTGCAAAAGAACATAATTACGAAAGTTGTTTAGATGCAGAATTTGAAGGCAGAAATTTAAACAAAAACATTTACTATAATTTAATTAAAAATGTTGATAACAACTTAAACTTGGCTCATGAATATTTTAAAATTTTAAAAAATCAAAGCAAACTTGAAGATTTTACAGTTTACGATATTTATGCTCCGCTTGTAAAATATGACCGAACTTTTAGCGTGGAAGAAAGCAAAGAAATTGTTATGTCGGCTTTAAGTGTTTTGGGCGAAGACTACCTAAAAGTTTTAAAAGAAGGATTGGAATCTGGTTGGATAGATTATTTTGAAACAAAAGGCAAGGCAACCGGTGGCTATAAAGTTTCTGTTTATGGCACTCACCCATATATTCTTTTAAACTACGAGCCAAACTACACATCTTTGTCCACTCTTGCACACGAATTGGGGCATGCTTGCCATAGTTATTTTGGATATAAAAACAACCCAATTTCAACTGCTGATGAAAATTTGTTTGTTGCTGAAATTTCAAGCACAACAAACGAATTGTTGTTGTTAAAATATATGATTAAAAATGCAAAAAACAAACAAGAAAAATTGTTTTATTTGAACAAGTTTGTTAACGATTTTTACGCAACAATATTTACACAAACAATGTATTCAAAATTTGAAGTGTTTGCTCATGAAAAAATAGAAAATGATGAAAGTTTAAGCAAAGATATGCTTTGTGATTACTACGGCAAATTGGTTGAATCTTTCCACGGAAAAGCAGTGGTTCCACATGAGTACTCGAAATATGCATGGCTTAGAGTTCCACATTTTTATAGATGTTATTATGTTTACAAATACTCAACAAGTTATGCCGTTGCAAGTTTTGTTGCAAATAAAATTTGGGACAATAAAGACGATATGTTAAATAAATATAAAAAGTTTTTAAGTGCAGGAAGCAAATATTACCCAAAAGATGTTTTAAAAATTATTGATGTTGATCTAGAAAAAGATGATGTTTATAATGTTGCATTTGCCGAATTAAAATGGGCACTAGATGAAATTAAGAAATTAACAAAAAACAACCATTAAGGTTGTTTTTTATTTTTTTACTTATTTAAAAATTTAATCAATTTTATATTTTGTTTTATTATTGCTTAGTTGTTATTTACACAAATATTATGCTTTGCTCACACTTTAATAATTGCAAAAAGTTGGCAAATTATGTATAATAATTTAAGGAGAAGTGCATTTTGGAAAAAATAAAAATTGGCGTTGTTGGGGCTGGTGCTGTTGGTTGCACTGTGGCTGCACTACTTGCAAAAGCAGGCTATGATGTTGAACTTGCTAAAATTTATAAATCTCAATTTAATTTAACTAACAATGTTGCATTAACTATTAATGGCGAATTTGGAGATCACAATGTTTTAGTTAACACTTGCAAAGGCATTGATAAGTTTAGCAGTTTAAAAGATTTTATATTTATTTTTTCACGCGCAAATGATGCCAAAAAAAGCAGTTCCATTGCTTTAAAATACCTAACACCAAATGGGAAAATTGTTACCCTTCAAAATGTCTTTACATTAGATGAAGTTTTAGAAGTTGTTCCACGCGACAAACTTTTAGGATTAATAATTGGTTGGTCGCCTACTAAAAATGACTATAACAACATTTCTATTTTGTCAAATGGAATTAATGTTATTGGTCCATTTTGTCCAAATTTAGATTCTTCTTTAATTTTATTAAAACAAGTTTTAAGTAACATTACTCCAACTTATATTACAAACAACCTAGTAGGGCTTGCAATAAGTAGATTGATTATTAACAGTGCAATTTCATCACTTGGTTGCATTACAGGAGCAAGGCTTGGAAACTTAATGGAAATTAAAAATGTAAAAAAATTGTTTGAAGGATTGTTTAAAGAAGATATGGCAATCGCTAAGGCTCGTGGAATAAAAATAACGCCATACTGCAAAGAGTTTGATTACTACGAACTTATGAAACCCGGATTTGCTTCCTTTTTGCAACGCAGAAGAAAGTTGTCGCAGTTAGGACGGCAAAACCCGTATGTTGTTTCTTCAACACTTAGAAATATTGAAAACAACAAACAGACCGAAATTGATTATACTATTGGTTATTTTATAAAGCAAGGCAAAAAATTGAATATAAAAACACCACTAAATTCTAGGCTGTATGAAATGATTAGCGACATTGAAAGTCATGAAATTGGAATTTTCCCAGACAATGCCATGGATTATTATTTGAGAAAACCACATAAATATATTAATAAGGAGATTGATTATGTTAATTGATGAAATAAAAAAAGCAAATGTTGAAGCAATGAAAAACAAAGATGCAAATTTAAGGAGTATTTATTCAGTATTAATAAACAAACACTTGCAAGCAACCATAAATGCTAGAACAAGTGGACAAGAAGTTACTGATGAAGACTTAATAAAAATTATTCAAAAAACAATTAAAGAACTTGATGAGGAAGCAGAAAATTATCGCAAAGTTAACCACACAGAAGAAGTTGAAAAAATTGAAAGTCAAAAGAAAGCAATAGAAAAATATCTTCCAAAAATGTTAAGTGATGAAGAAATTTATAATATAATTAACACTTTGGAAGACAAATCTGTTCCTTCTGTAATGAGACATTTTAAATCAAATTACAACGCAGTTTGCGACATGAAAAAAGTTAACGAAATTTTGCGTACAAAATTTTAATCAAAATAAAAGGTTTAAAAATGGTTGATATTGCACTATATTATTGATACAATAGTTGCGACCAAACAAAATAAACCTTTTTTTTGGTTATTTAATTGGCACTAAAATTTGCTTTGATTTTTTACAAAAGCAAATTAAGTATTTTAAATAAACAACAAATAAAATATTATATTTGTGTTAAAACAATAAAATTAAGTAAAAATAAACAAACAAGGAAATATTATGATTGAAGTAGTAAATTTAAGATTACAATTTGGAAGCAGGGTTTTATTTGATGATGTAAATTTAAAATTTACAAAAGGAAATTGTTACGGCATCATTGGAGCAAACGGAGCAGGCAAAAGTACATTTTTAAAAGTTTTAAGTGGAGAAATTGAACCAAACAAAGGCGAAGTTTTGCGTGGCAAGGATAGAATTAGTGTTTTAAACCAAAACCAAAATGCTTTTGATGAAGAAACAGTTTTAAGAACTGTGTTACTTGGGCACAAACATTTGGTTGACATTATGGACGAAAAAGATGCCTTATATGCAAAACCAGATTTTAGCGAAGCCGATGGAATAAGGGCTGCAAATTTGGAAACTGAATTTATGGACTTAGATGGTTGGAACGCAGAATCACAAGCACAAGATTTGCTTAATGAATTAGGAATTGAAGAAATAGACCACTTTAAACTTATGAAAGAACTTGACTCAAAGAAAAAAGTTAAAGTGTTGTTGGCACAAGCCCTTTTTGGAAATCCCGATTGTTTAATTTTGGACGAACCAACTAACAACCTTGATGCATTAACAATTAGATGGCTTGAAAATTTTTTGCTTGATTTTGAAAACACTGTAATTATAGTTTCACACAATCGTTACTTTTTAAATAAAGTTTGCACACACATTTGTGATGTTGACTATGGAAAAATTAGAATGTATGTTGGAAACTATGATTTCTGGTATGAAACAACACAACTTATGGCAAGACAAATAAAAGAACAAAACAAAAAAATGGAAGCAAGAGCAAAAGAACTTCAAGAATTTATTGCAAGGTTTAGTGCCAATGCAAGTAAAAGCAAACAAGCAACTTCAAGAAAAAAAGAACTAGAAAAATTAACAATTGTTGATATCCCTCCATCAAACAGAAAATATCCTTACATTAACTTTGAAATGGAAAGAGACATTGGAAACGAAGTTTTGTCTGTTGAACATTTAACAAAAAAACCATATTTTGAAGATGTTACATTTAGGGTTAATAAAGGCGACAAAATTGCATTTATTAGCGATAAAAGTGTAAGCCTAAGTGCATTATTTAATTGCATTTGTGGTGTTGAAAAACAAGATAGTGGATATATAAAATGGGGAGCAACAACAAAATTTGGATATTTGCCACAAAATTATAACAGTTACTTTGATGGTTGCGACTTAACACTTGTTGGCTGGCTTGCACAATTTAGCAAGGAAACAGAAGAAAGTTACTTGCGTGGCTGGCTTGGAAGAATGTTGTTTGCAGGCGAAGAAGGGTTAAAGAAAGCAAAAGTTTTGTCTGGTGGCGAAAAAGTAAGATGTATGCTTGCAAAAACTATGCTTAATGGTGGAAATGTTTTAGTTATGGATGAGCCAACAAACCATTTGGACTTGGAAAGCATAACAGCATTAAACAAAGGTATGACAAACTTTAAAGGGTGCATTTTATTTACAACAGGCGACCAAGAAATTATGCAAACCGTTGCTAATAGAATTATTGAAATTAACAACACAAAAGTTTATGATAGACAAATAACATACGAAGATTATTTGGATAGCAAAATTATGAACGCTAAAAAAGATAAAAAATAATTGAAATATTAAAAATAAAAAATAAAATCTCAGAAAATTCTGAGATTTTTTTATAATTTATTTAATAATACTTTAACCTAAATAACAGTTTAATTAAAATGGTTTTTATTAATCATTTTTATATTAATTAAAACAATAAATAAAATCAAACTATTCTTTTTCAGGTGGATTTAAAACAACATCTGTTTGTTTTACAGACCCACTATTAACAATGTCAACAATTGAAATTTGACCTTTTAATTGAGAGTCTTCTTCATCTACTGTTTCTGGACTTTTTTGCACTTTTGCAATTTCATCTGTTACATTTTGTTTTAACTTTAAAGGTCTTGATTTTACATACTTAAAGAAGCAATCGCCATCTTGTGATTGAAAATAAACACCAACAAATTTTTTGTTTTTGCTGTCAATCAAACTTTGAGCAGCCCTTCTTCTTGCCCCACCTATTGGCTTTACACTATTTTTTGCTTTAACTTCAACAAAAACATTGTATGCCCTAATTCTTCCTGCATTGTCAACTACTGTTGCACCATCATAATTTAGCATTGAAATTATTAAATCACTAATGCCTATTAATTTTGCTTCGCTGTAATTTTTAGTTTGTAAAAACAACTTACTAAGTTCAATTGGTTGTTCAAGCCATGTTCCATCTTGAAGTGTGGTGTCGTTTTCAGGTTTATATTCCTTGTCAACCACTAAACATATTGCACCATGCAAGTTTTTAAACACTTTTTTAAAGATGTTTTCATACAAAATTTTAATTTCTTTTAATTTTCGTTTTGTGGTTTTTAATTTTGAAACACTAACCTCAACGAAATTAGTTATAACATCGTTCCAATTAGCAATGGTGTCTTCACTAAAACTGAAACTAACATTGGTTATGTGCCCCTTAACACCTTCCAACACAATTAAACTTTTGTTTATAACTTCAAGTGTAAATAATGAGCATTTATTGGAAATTGTTTCCTTTAATTCATCTTCAAAAATTAATTCTTTTATGCTTTTTTCCTTTATGGAATTTAATGCTTTTATTAAACCATATTCTATTCTATCATCATTTTGATTTATAAAAATACTCCACTCATTTCTACAAAACGCCATAAGTGTTTTTATTCTATGGTTAAATTTAGATGCATCTTCATCTTTGTAAAACACAAGTTTATAAACATTTGGAATTGTTTTTGCCACAAAATTTATGTTGTTTGAAAAGATAATTGTTGGCCTAATTTTGCTTCCTTCTTCTTCATAGTTTAAAAACTTATAAAAATAATCAAGCAGTTTATTTAACATACCATTATCAAATGAAGGGTATTCTTCATCAATAAATGTTCTTATAGATTTTTTAGCGTCTAAATAAAATATATTTTCAACCATTTTTTTCTCCTTTTTATAAGTTTTTAAATTAATCCATCAAAAAAATTTTATTATATATTTTTTAACAATTTAATAATTTTTTAAAGTGTCGAGGGGTCTACCAAGAACCGCCTCCGCCACCACCAAAGCCACCGCCACTAAATCCTCCACCACTAAATCCCCCTCTCATGCCAGAAGTTTTAGAAATATATTGAGAAAAAGATTTATTGGACAATGACGACAAATTATGGCTTAAAATATTACTAAATAAAATATAACTACCCAAATCACTTCCAAAATAAGTGTTTTGTGGAATAACATATCCCAAAGATTCAAATCTATCAACAAATTCAGTTGTGATTCCAAAAACATAAGCATAAGGCAACACATCATAAAAATATTCTGGGTTGTCTTTTAAAAGAATGTCCATTCTAGATTTTTCACATTTTACTAAGAAATTTTTAAAGCCCAAAACTCTGCCCAAAAATTTGTTTTGTTCTTTTGTGAAACTTGGCATAAACATTGAAAGCAATATTGACACACTCGTTGTTATTGAAACTATTATACCATAATAACCAAATGTGTAGGAAACATTTTTAATACCAAATAAAATTATAATTACAAATAAACCCATAAAAATTAAAATTCCAGCCCATAATAATGATTTAAATAAACCATTTTTGCCATAACTTTTAAATCTAAACACATACAAAATTGCAAGTATTAGTGTTAGAGAACATATTGAACTAACAAGTATTAAAAGCGTTGAACTATTGCCTACCCTACAAAACTCACTTCCAAGTAAATAAAAGCAAATCCCAACAAAAGCCAAACACATTGAAATAATTGAGTAAATAACTCCTATTTTATTATATCTTTGTTTAACAGGTTTTAATACATCTGCAATCTGCACCGAGTTATAAATTGTTAATGGCAAGTCATTATCGGTTATTTTGTTTGTTTGTTTTGTTTTTACTAGCCCGTTTTTATCGATGTATTTAATAACTTCATTTGTTTCATCTAAATGTGATAAATTGATTGTGTTTCCATTTTCAAATAGTTTGTTAAATAAGTCAATTTCATAAGACTTACATTTTTTTTCATTAATGTTTTTAATTTTTGTTAAAACAATTTCTTGTTGATTATTAACTTCAATTTTTAAATACTTTTTGCTTGCAAAATAAATAAGCAATGTTGTTATGTCATAGGTTGTTATTTTTCCATTGTAAATTGAAGCAACATCAACAGGATTTAATCCATCTGGTGAATAAAACTCTACTGGACAAACCAATGGTTCATTTTTTGGTTTGATAAAAAACAAAACAAGGCTAACTATTGCACCCACAACGCAAAACCACATAGCAACTGTTGAAACACCATGTCTTATATATTCTGCATTATTAAAATAATTTTCTGGCAAGGTTAAATTTATAGTTAAAGCATTATGTGGTTTTATTGAAGTTGCACTTCCTATAATAACATTTTGATTTACAGAAAAATTGCTAAAACTATTGGTTTTTCCATATTCGCCATAAAACATTTTTAAGTTTTCTTTTTCAAAATTGTTTGGCATTGTAATGCTAAAATTAAAATTTTGGATATTACAATCCCAATCTATTCCAAGCAAGTTAAAATAAAACATATCATAAGTTTTGACATAATCTTTGCCCAAATTAATTGTGTATGACAATTCAAACTTTACAGGCTCATTTACAGGCTGAAATGAATGTTCACTTCCAAATCTAATTACAACATTGTTGTTGCTATAAGTTTTAACAGCATTTTGGTTGCCTTTTAAATCAAAAATTTCAACACTTTGAGTTACTTTTTTTGTTTTGTTGTTTTCATTAATTGTTAAAGTGTTTTCTAGTGGGATGTTTCTATAAATTCCGTGTTTGCCAATTTTGTTAAAATTTACAATTATTTCTTCTTCAACTTTAACTTTATTTTCGTTGGTTACAACAAGATTTAATGTGTAGTTTTGAATTTCATAAGATGTGTCAACATTAGTGCTTATTTTGTTATTGCTTGAAAAAATATTTAATAGCGTTAAAACAAACACTATTATTACAATAACAGTAGTAACTATTAAGCTTGAAATCTTTCTTAATTTTTTCATCTAATCCTTTAAGTTTTATAAAAATAAAAGTTAGCACACGCTAACTTTTATTTAATTAAAACTCCACTTTAACATTTTCTTTTTCAATAGCATTTGAAACTTCAAACATATCTCTTTTGCTAAATTTAAACCATTTAGCAATCAAGTTTGAAGGGAACATTTCAATTTTTATATTAAGCATATTAACAACAGAGTTATAATATTTCCTAGCGTTTGCAATATCTTGTTCAACTGATTGAAGTTGTTCTTGCAAGGACATAAAGTTTGCGTTTGCCTTTAGTTCTGGATAATTTTCACTTAATGCAAATAAGTTTTTTAGTGTTGATGTAAGTGCATTTTCTTGTTTAACTTTGTCTTTAACATTGCTTGCGTCCATTGCACTATTTCTAGCAAGAATAACTGCATCTAATGTTTCCTTTTCGTGCTTTGCATATCCTTTAACAGTGTTAACCAAATTTGGAATTAAGTCATAACGCTTTTTAAGATAAACATCCATTGTTGAATATCCTTCCTCTGCGTTATTTTTTAATTTAACCAAACTATTGTATGTTACAAGAATCCACAACCCAACAAGAATTACAATTCCACCAACAACACCCAATGAAATCCAAAGTGCTGTTAAATTTGCATTTAATAAACTTACCATTTTAATCTCCTAAAAAATACAATATTACATAATTTTTTTATTTTTTTAACAACAATTTTACGAATATATTAATATAATATATTATTTCTAATAATAGTATAACAACATTTGTTAAATTATAAAAACATTTTAAACAAAATATTTTATAAAAAATTATCAATTTTCCCATTGTTTATGTCAAAAAGCTATTACTTTTTGTATTTTTAAACATAAATATAAACATAAATTGAAACTATAACATTGTTACAACTATTAAAATTTGTTAAATGTTTTAATAAAATTTTAAAAATCTAACTAAAAAAGAACTTAACAAATTTAAGTTCTTTCTTTGTGTTTATTCGATTTGTTATTTCTTTTTAGGAACAATTTTGTCTAGCCCACCCATATACATTCTAAGTGGTTCTGGAATTATTACACTTCCATCTTCTTGCAAGTTGTTTTCAAGCAAAGCAATAAGTGCTCTAGTGCTTGCAAGAACAGTGTTATTTAAAGTGTGCGCATAGTAATTTCCTTTTTCGCCTTTTATTCTAATTCCTAGCCTTCTTGCTTGTGCATCCCCTAATGTTGAGCAAGAACAAACTTCAAAATATTTTTGTTGTCTTGGGCTCCATGCCTCAATATCACAACTTTTAACTTTTAAATCTGCCAAATCGCCAGTGCAACATTCAAGTGTTCTAACAGGTATGTTTAAGCTTCTAAATAGTTCAACAGAAAAATTCCACATTTTGTTGTACCATTGCATACTATCTTCTGGTTTACAAATAACAATCATTTCTTGTTTTTCAAATTGATGCACACGATAAATTCCTCTTTCTTCAATTCCGTGTGCTCCAACTTCTTTTCTAAAACATGGGCTATAAGATGTCATGGTAATTGGCAACTCATTTTCCTTAATAATTTGGTCTTTAAATTTGCCAATCATACTATGTTCACTTGTTCCAATTAAATATAAATCTTCCCCTTCAATTTTGTACATCATAGCGTCCATTTCTGCAAAACTCATAACGCCATTTACAACATCTCCCCTAATCATAAAAGGTGGAATACAGTATGTGAAGCCTTTGTTTATCATAAAATCTCTTGCATAACTTATCATTGCACTAACAAGCCTTGCACCATCGCCAATTAAATAATAAAAGCCATTTCCACTGGTTCTGCCAGCACTTTCTTTATCAAGTGCATTAAAACTATTTAAAATGTCTGCATGATATGGTATTTCAAAATTTGGAACATTGGCTTCGCCAAATCTTTCAATTTCAACATTTTCAGAATCGTCTTTTCCAACAGGAACAGATGAATCCACAATGTTTGGAATAACCATCATAATTTTTTTAATTTCTGCACTTAATTCTTCTTCTTGCTTTTCAAGTTGTGCTGTTCTTTCATTATTTTTTAAAACTTGTGCTTTAATTTCATTGGCTTCTTCTAATTTTTTTTCTTTCATTAGTTTGCCAATTTCTTGACTTAATGAATTGCGTTTAGCCCTAAGATTGTCGGCTTCTTGTTTTAATTCTCTAAATTTTTTGTCTAATTCTAAAACTTTGTCCACCAATTCCAACTTTTCGTTTTGAAATTTTTTTCTAATATTTTCCTTAACCAATTCTGGATTAGTTCTAATTAAATTAATATCTATCATATTCTCCTCCCTTTAATATTTTACTTAAAAAATTGTTAATAATTTAAAATCGTAATCCCAATCGGGTTTAACTAATATACTTATAATTTTTATTTACATTTATAAACATATTACCCTCCAATTAAAAACAAAACACCCCTAAAAAGTATAACACTTTTTAGAGGTGAGAATTTCCCACGGTGCCACTCTAATTGAGCAAAATTGCCCCACTTTGATTTGCATTTTATAGTCGTTATGCAAAAACCTAACTTTCGCTAGTGCCTTTTGGGGTGGACTTCATAAAAACTTTCTATTTGTTTTCACCAACCACAAACTCTCTAAAAGAAAATTATTTACTACTCTTCCCAATGCGAACGGCAAACTATATTTAATTGTACTAACATTTCTAAAATTAGTCAATACAAAAACTTAAACTTAGAAATAAATATTAACAAAAAAGTGAAGTTAATACTTCACTTTAAATTTAATTTTTAATATTTAATTTCAACATCTATTAAGCCTTTGCTTTCAAGAACATTTTGCAAACTTGTTTTAACTTCATTAAAACTTTGTTCAGTTTTATCGTTTATTGATGCTAAAACTGCAAGCGTTATTGATGAGTTTGATTGAAGTGCATTTTCGTTTTGTAAATAATTAATTACTTTTGTTATTGCATCAGTTAAATTATTTGCATTTTGTAGTGTATAAACAAAATCATTGTGCAAAATACTAATTGACAAAACATTGTTTAAATTGCTCGTTACAATGTTTGCCGTGTAATCTTCCACACCAATAGTTGTAGTTATGGTGTATTCTTCATTAGTTGCATCAGGTGTTAAAACATTATTTGACTTAACACCCGGCAAAAAGAAACCAATCCCAATTACAAGTATTGCACACATTACTAACGACAAATACAAATATCTAAATTGAAAATATGGTTTTTTGTCGGGGCTTGTTTCTTTTTTAAATTCTTCAACTTTAACAGGAGTACTTAAAACTTTTGACAAAACATCTGGAACATTTTGCTCTATTTCAGTTTTCAACATTTGTTTGATATCTTTTTTCTTCATATTTTAAACCTCCTTGTTTTTTATTGCTTTTTTTAATTTTTTTAAAGAATTATTATAACTCCAAAGAATTGTTCCTAGTGGTTTTTTTAATATTTTAGCAATTTCCCTGTGTTTGTAACCACTCACAACATAAAGCATAACAATTTCTAATTCTTCATTTGACAACACTTCTTTTGCAATTTTAAATATTGGCATTTCATTGAAACTTGCTTCGTTCTCCGATGATAACAAATACTCTTTTTCAGTAAAATCAGTTGAAGTAATTTTTGAGTTTTTGTTATATTCATTTAAACTCAAATTCCTTGCAATAGTTGTTATCCACGCATAACCGTTTGTTCCAATTTGGTAATAATTTATTTTTTCTCTAACTCTAATATAAGTGCTTTGCATAACATCTTCTGCAAGCCCTTTGTCTTTTAATATTGCCAAACAAGTTGAAAAAACTTTTGTTTTTGTAAGCAAATATATTGAAGCCAAAGCATCTATATTACCATTTTGCAGTTCTACTAAATAAGTGTTTATATCTACATAATCTTTTGGCATACCCTTATTCCTTTCGTAGATAATAATAACACAAATATAAATAATAGTCAAAAGTCACTTTAAATATATTTATAAATAAAACAGTTTACTTTTAATTTTTATTGGAAACAAAATGTTAATTTTTTTAAAATTTCAAATTAGATTAGGTATTGACTAAGAATTATATTTGTTTTATAATATAGTTGTAATTGTTAAATATAAATCAAAATTTTAGTATATAATTTTTATTTCCTAATAAAATATTAAGGGAGAACAACTATGATAGAAAAAGTTTTAAATATAATGTTAATAGCACTATTTGCAACATTTTGTATTGTTTTTGCAGTAAAAACTGTTTTAATTGATGTTGTTAAAAAAGAAAAAGATAATGAATGGGAACAAAGCAAAGATGATGTTAACACTCGTTCAATTTCTAAAAACTACACTTTAACTATTGATAGTAGGTACGAATAATAAAAATTTAATTTAAAAACAAAAAAATCACTAGCAAATAGTGATTTTTTATTTTTTGATTTTTAACGCATATTTAAGTTGTTTAAAGCAAATTAGAAACCTTGTTAATATTTTTATTTTTGTGCTTGATATAATGCGTTTAATACTAACACTTTAAATTTTATTAATTTAAAATTTGTTTACCACAAATGGAACAAATATTCATTTAATAACACAAAAATTCCTATTATAACTAGATAGATGCTAAAAATATAAAATTTTTGTTTTTTAACAAATTTAATCATAAATTTAACGGCAATTATTCCAAATAAAAATGCACACACAAACCCAACAAATAGTTGCATTATTGAAAACGAAAAAGTTGCACCCTTTAAATTAATAAGTTCATACAAAAAAGATGCTATTATAATTGGAATGCTCATTAAAAAACTAAACTTAGTTGCATCTTCCTTATTAACTTTTAACATTAATGCAGTTGAAATTGTGCTACCACTTCTGCTAATTCCTGGTACACACGCAATGCCTTGTACAACGCCAATAACTATTGCTTTTTTGTAAGTAATATCCAAATTTAAAACATCGCTTTTTGTGTTAACATTTTTTTTGCTGAGTTGTTCGCTAATTAAAAGAACAAGTGCTGTAATGAAAAACCCCACAACAAAGAAATTTCCACCAAAGGCTTGCGTGATTAACTTTTCAAATATTAAAACCATAATTACAGTTGGAATTGTTGCAACAACCAACAATTTGTTTGTTTTGCAAAAAGGATTTTTAATAAGAGCAACTATGTCGTTAAAATACACAAAAACAACAGCAAATAATGTTGCAAGATGAAGCACTACGCTTAAAAATATTGTGTTTTGTTGAATATCAAAAATGTTGTATAGTAAAACTAAATGTCCACTAGAACTAATGGGCAAAAACTCCGAAACTCCTTGTACAATTCCAATTAATGCAACAATTAAATAAATCATTTTAACTCCTAGTTTAGTATATAATTTTTGCCTACTAATTATTACTTAAAACAAAAAAATAAATTTATTTTACAACCAACACATAAAATTAAATGTGCGTTAAAGATATTGTTTACTTTAAATGGAAATAAATTGTTTTTTTTATTTTAATAATGTATACTATTTACGAAAATTTGAAAAAGTACAAATATTAATTAATTATAAAGGATTTAAAATATGAAACTTGGAGTTGTTGGACTACCTAATGTTGGCAAAAGCACTTTGTTTAATGCTTTAACAAAAAATAATATACCTAGCGAAAATTATCCATTTTGCACAATTGAACCAAATGTTGGAATTGTTGCCGTTCCTGATGAAAGGCTTGAAGTTTTGGGCAAACTTTATAACACACAAAAAATAACCCCTGCCATTGTTGAATTTGTTGACATTGCAGGATTAGTTAAAGGGGCAAGCAAAGGCGAAGGACTAGGGAACAAATTTTTAAGCCATATAAGAGAGGTTGATGCTATTGTGCATGTTGTTCGTTGCTTTGATGACGACAAAATTACTCATGTTGAAGGAAGCATTAATCCCGTTCGTGATATTGAAGAAATAAATTTGGAACTTATTTTAAGCGATTTGGAAGCAGTAAATAGGCGTCTTGAAAGAGTTTCAAAACAAGTTAAGGTTGGCGACAAAACTGCCGTTTTAGAGTTGGCGCTTTTGCAAAAAATACAAACTTTGCTAGAAAACGAACAACCAGCCCGTGCTTACTTGCCACAAGATGATGAAGAAAAAGAAATAATTAAAGGGTTTTTCTTAATAACTAGCAAACCTGTAATTTATTGTGCAAACATTAAAGAACTTGCTCCTAATATGATTGAAGACAATATTGAATATGTTAAACAAGTTAAAGAATATGCAAAAAAAGAACAAAGCGAAGTTGTTGTTGTTTGTGCAAAAATTGAAGAAGAGTTGAGTAAATTAGACGATGAAGAAAAGGAACTATTTAAAGAAGAATTAGGAATAAAAAGTTTTGGGCTAGATAAATTGGTTGTTGCTGGATATAGAACACTTGGGCTTATAAGTTACTTAACTGCTGGCGAAAAGGAAGTTAGAGCGTGGACAATAACAAACGGCACAAAAGCCCCTGGAGCCGCAGGCAAAATCCACACAGATTTTGAAAAGGGGTTTATTAAAGCCGAAGTTGTAACTTACGAAGATTTGGTTCATTACGGAAGTTACCTAAAAGCAAAAGAAGCAGGCAAAGTTAGAATTGAAGGCAAAGATTATGTTGTTAAAGATGGCGACGTTATGCTATTTAGATTTAATGTTTAATTAATAAAAAAGGGAGTTTAAAACTCTCTTTTTATTTTCATAAGTTTTTTATTAAATATTTTTTTATACTTAATTATTTTTTATTATCCTATAACTTCATATTTATATTTTTTCTTACATTTAGATTTAATAATGTTTTTTAATCTTTTAAAATCTGCAACAAAATTTTTATAATCAAAAATTAAACTTATTAAAAATACAACAGGTGTTACTAAAATAAATGCTGGGCATAGCAACCACAAAAGTGGCCAAAATTTTTCTTGCCCCGTGTATTCCCCAACAGGAATTGTTTTGAAAAAGTCTGGACAAAGTGCTGCTAAAAAATCGCCAATACTGCCATTTGGCCCCCAAATCATAGAAGAATTTTTATAGTTTATGTTAAACATATCTTCCCCTCTAAGTGGAATAAAACCAAGTTCACTTTGCAAAATTTGATTTAGCATTACAAACGACATAATTAACAACAAATACATTGGAACAAAAATTGCTCTTTTATAACTTAACTTATGTAATTTTAAAACCACCATCAAAAATGGAACGCTCCAAATAATGTTGTGATGAATGTAAAACCTAACTATATCTATCCACTCGGCACTTTGATTTGTTTTAAGCATTGGCTCTTGTGGAAATAAAATTGAAGCCACCCCACTTATTAAACCAATATAAAACATATAATCTTTTGCTTTTTTGCTTTTGCTTAAAAACATAAATGGAAATAGTGCAATGTTTGCACCACTTATATTTACAAACCAACTATCTCTTAAAAATCTTGCATTGTCAGTTGAATATGGTGGATATAAAAATTTAAGAAAGTGAAGAATTAGTGCAAAAGCCAAAATTGAAAATAACACAATTTTTTTAGTTTTTTCACTTTTCCCCCTTAACAAAAAATATAGTCCTATCGTTGAACCAAAGCATAAAACTAAAAACAAAAAATACCAAAAGTTAAACATCTTAATGTACATAATAATATCACCTAATTAATTTTTTAAATAAAAAACAAGACTTATTTGTTATAATAGTATATAATATTAAAAAATTAAAAACAAACTATTATTTTAATTATTGGAGATTTTTATGACATTTAAAGATTGGATTTATAGTAGTTACCCAAACCCTGCAATAAATGGGCAATGGGGATTGTTGCACATTATTACACTTATTTTGTGCATTGCTATAATTGTTGCTATTGCTTTTATATTTAAAAACAAAAGCGAAAAAACAAAGAAAATAGTTTTATGGGTGCTAGTTGGCTTTATATTGCTTTTTGAATTATCCAGAAGAATTATTAATTTTAGCAAGGCAACTGACTTAACTTTAAATAGTGCTTTATATTTGCTATTGCCAAGGCCATGGTGTGCTATTGCTTGTTGGACACTTATATTTGCAGCCATTGTAAACAAAAAATGGTTGTACAACTTTGCAAGTTATAGTGCTCTACTTTGTGCATTAATATTTTTTGCATATCCAAGCGTTGGATTTAATAACAAATACATTTTATTTGAAAATCTTTATTCAATAGCAACACACTCTTTACTTTTAGTAACTTCAATTTCATTGATTACATTAAGATTTACTCAATTTGAATATAAAACAATTTGGAAAGATTTATTGTGTTTGTTGGTTGTGTTAATTTACACATTTATAGAAATTTATGTGTTGAAAATTGAAAGTGACCCAATGTATTTTATGCCAAACAATGAAGTTCAAGAAATATTAGGAGTAAGTTTCCCAATTTATCTTGTTATTTACATTGCATTTATGGTGGTGTACATAAATTTATTCTATTTAATAGATGATAGAAAATCTGTTAAAAGTGTTTTTAGAAAACAAAAATAGTTTTTATTTTAATATTAATTGGTTTTTACTTTAATAAACAAAAAAATTCTCTAATTAAAGAGAATTTTTTTATTACATATCATAACTATCATCAGTGTCTTCGCAATCACTAAAATATGTGTCATCTTGGTCCATAACGTCGTAACTTTGTGATTTGCTACTGTGTGTTGAACTCTGTTCTGCTTGAAATTCTTTAATTGCTTCGTTTTCGCCATCTAATATGCCCGACTGAACACAGTAACTTATAACATTTGGTGTTGCACCCAAGTATCCCAAATATTGATAAACAGCATCAACTCCACTTTGCTCAATTAAACTTTTAATTGATTCAACAGTTCCTTTTTCTTCAAAACTTAATTTAATTTTTTTTGCAATTTCTTTTTGTTTGTCTTGTTTGCTTAATTCTTCTAGGCAATTTTTTGCATATTGTTTTAATATTGGAGATGCACTAGTTAAAACAAAATCATACAAATTGTCGTAATTGTTCATTGCATCTTGAATTTCTGAGTAAATGTCTTTTGCACAAACAACTTCACATTTTTCAAGAACTTCTGGTTTAAAACAAGTTTCCATTCTTTCGCTAGTTCCATTATGTTTGTCATTATAAACGGAAGTTTTTCCAAAAGAAATTTTGTCATTATCTTCCCTTAAAACATTTTCTGGAAGCAAAATAATTGCAACCCCAGACATTGAAAATTCATCTTCACGCTCTAACCCATTTTGTGCTCTAGCATCATGAATTTGCTCAACTTTTTCTATTCTATCAATTAAATTTGCCCTTAAACCATTTGTTGTGTTTTTACCACTTTCAAACGAATCTAAGTTAAAGAAATACATCTTTTTGCCTTCAAAATCATTATTAGGGTCGTCGATGCCATAATCAACCACACTACCTAAATTTTCAACATCTTTTTCTTCAATTTGGTTTAATTCGGCAACTGAACATATTCTTGCTAAAATAAAATAATTTTTATTATCAAGGCTTTCATTTTTTAAAATATTGTCCACTTTGCTTGCCAAATATTCTGTTAAAAACTTTCTTGACATTTTGGGAGTAACTTTTTTTAATTTTTGTTCTAATCTATCTTGTATGTCTGCATTTAAATCATAATTTAATTGATATTCCATAATTTTCTCCTATAAAAAATTATTTACATCCATATTGCTTATTTTATTATATAATAAAATGTTTTTTAAGTCAATATTGGAAACTAATGGTTAGCAACATCAAAAGTTAAAACAACAGGCAAGTGGTCACTATATTCTAAATCTAAAATTTCACAATCTAATGGTTTTATTCCTTTTGTGCTTATTATATAATCAATTCTATATTTATAAAAATTACGATTTAATGTGTTGTTTGTCGCCTTTCTGCTGTTGTAACTACGCCAAGTGTATTCAACTTTGTCTTTATATAAATTTCTAAAACAATCTACAAACCCTACATCTAAAATTTTTGAAAATGCTTCCCTTTCAATAGGCAAAAAAACAGATTTATTTTTGCACTCCTTGGGATTGGTTAAATCAATTTCATTGTGTGCAATATTAAAATCTCCCACACAAATAACATTAAAATCTTTTTCCAATTTTTTTAAATATTTTGTTAAGGCATCTAAATATTGCATTTTAAAATCAAGCCTTGAATTGCCGTTTGGAATATATGCATTAACCACCACAAAATCATCAAAATAACATGTTGTTGTTCGGCCCTCAGCATCTTGCCAAAATTCTTCCATTGTGGTTTCAACTTTGTTTGGTTTTATTTTGCTTAAAATCATTGTTCCTGCATAACCTGCAACATTGCCTGTGTTATAAATTTTATAATATTTTTCACATTTTTCATTAGATTTTTCAAAAAGACTAACTTGTCCACAATCAAACAAACTTTTTGCAATTTGTTCGTTTGCCCTAACCTCTTGCAAACAATAAATATTTGCGTCAAAATCATTTAAAAAGTCCAACAACCCCAACTTAAAAGATGCTCTAATTCCGTTAACATTGTATGTAACTATTTTCATATTCATTTCCTTTTTATGGTTTATAACATTATAAGGTTAATACAAAATAAAAAGCAATCAAAATATGATTGCTTTTTAATTTATTAAAACTTTAACAATTCTTTTATTGCCTTTTGCACTGCCGGGTCGTGTGTTGAATTGGACAATTCTTGCAATTTTAAAAGCCCAGCATTTTGCAACCTAATTGCTTCTTTTTGTTTTGCAAGTTCGCTTAATGGTTCCCCACAATAAGGACAATAATTAAATTCTTCACTAATTTCTTGATTGCATTTTTTACAATTAAATTTTTCCATCTTTTTCTCCTTACAACTACATATCACTGCCAAAATCTTCGCTTGGATTATTTGTTTCTAAATTTGCTTGTTCATTTGTTGTGTTTTTTGTTGACGATTCTTTTTCATCATCAACAATTTCTATATTTGGCATTATATCTACATTTGTTGGTTTTACTACTTCGGAATTTAATCTTATGTACTTATTTTTAAAATACTGAACTGTTTTAACAGGGTCGGCACTTTTTGTTTTTGAAGTAATTGAGTTTAACTCATTTTCAATATTTTCTTTTATTTGTTCTTTTATATATTGTTGCCTTTTAAATTCATCATACACATCTTTTTCTAACTGATAAATTGGTGGCATATTATGGCCTTCAATTACAGTTAGTTCATGGCTTTTAGGCATTCTAATTGAAAAGCAATTATAATGCTTTGGACTAAGCACTGGAAACTTCTTTTGTGCAATAGTAATATATGTGCTTTCACCAGAAACATAATATGTTCTTGGACCTTTTTTACCTGCAACGTTTGTGTTTGTTACAAACACAACATCTGCACTATTTGCTCCACTATTTAACTTAACAGCATTTACTGATTGTTGACCTTCCCTTGCTTTGCTCAAACTATTATTAGTTAAAAATCCAATAGTTGAATATCTTCTGTTGTTGCCCTTAGTTATTTTTGCAACATTTACAATAGTATTAACGCCTTTTATTAAATGCAACCTTGGATTGTTTATATCTTTAACAATAGTTCCTAAAACATCAACTTTAAAATATTTGTTAATCTTTTCTTCTTGTGCACCATTTAACAAATAAACATCAATATTGTGTGCCAAGGCAAACTTAATATCTCTTTTTAAAACTTTAACTTTTTCACCTAATGCAAAGAAAAGTGCTTTTCTAACTTCTGTTGGCGAATGCATATCATCAACTTTGTCTGCACCCATTACGTCGGTTGCAACACTTTTTAATTCTTGCAAAGTACTTTGGCTTATTATTTTTGCATTGTTAAGCCTTTTTAATTCCCACTCTGTTCCAAGCAAATCGCCACCATACACAACGCAAACTTTATTTTCGTTTGGATTTGCTTTGTTTATGTTTATGGTTAAGTTCTTTTTAAAAGATTTGTCTTCTTCGCCATAAAGTGGGTTGCCCATATCACGAATATTTAATTGATTTCTAAAAATTAAATTTAATGCTTTTTGATTTTCTTCAATAATAATTGTTTCATCACTTATTGGGCTTGTTGTCCTACTTTTTGTTGCATCAAAATAGTCTTGAGTAGTTGGTTTTTTAAGGTCCTTAACTTCTTCCCCCGTTGCCCAATTAACATTATTTCTTAAATCGCTTGTAAAGTCTTCACCACTTTCACGAATAAATTTGTCAATAACTTCTTGTCCCTTGCTTGGTGTTTGATTTTTTCTTTGTGCCATATAATTCACCCCTTTTACATTCCATCATTAGAGTTAACATCATCGTCAATATGTGCGTTAGCATCTAAAGATTCGGTTTTGGTTTCTGTAAATGTTTGAGTTGAAACATTTTCTGTTTCGTCAAACAAAAATCTAGCACTTTTAAAGTCGTCAACTGCTTCTTTTAATTTTTTTGTTGCTTCTTCATAAGAAATGTTTTGATATTCTCGCCTTACTTCTTCTCTTAAATGTTCAGGCTCTTGATAATTTTTCATATATTCCTTTGCTTCATCAGTGTACTCATCACTGTTTTGTCTAAACATCGGAATCCTTGTCATTTCAACCATGTACTCATATTGTGTATTCTTTGTTGAAGCATTGTAATAAGGATTTTTTACAACCCTAATATTATTAATATAAACATTGCTTTCGGTTGGTGGATATCCAGCAGCCAAAGCATAGTCACTTTTTTCTTGTAATGTTGAATCACTTACAACTATAACATCTTTCCTTTTAATACCAACAAGTTTGCCACTTTTATTGTAAACATACACATCTGTTGGAAACAATCCGTTTGAGTTACTATGGAAATGCCCACCAAAAATAGCATCAGGAACAATCTTCAATTCTTGAAGTTGAGCCATTGCCATCTTAAAGGTGTTATCCACACTTTTTGCTGTTCCACTGGTTTTGCCTGCACAATGAAACATAAACAAATTAATAGTTTTTGGTTCTCTTTTGTAGTCGCTAGAAGGCAATGTTAATTGAAGAAGTGCCCCATATTTTATGTGTGTTATATTTAAGCTGTCTGCCAAATGTTTTGCTGGCGACATTCCACTAGCAACCCATCTACTTCCATTTTGACCATCGTGATTTCCATCTATCACAAATGGGATTTTATCCAAAATTTTTTCAAACTGATAGTGCTTTTTATCAATAGCGTGTTGTAATCCGTATTTGTCTGCGTGCCTATCTTGGTCAGGACTAATAACCGAATTAAACACATCTCCCCCAGGCACATAAATACAATTTGCCGTTTTCCTTACAAACTCTAAAGTTTTTTCATCTTTAACGGCATTTGTGCCCACAGCACCATCATGAACATCGCCAGCAAAAATTACTGCAATATTGCTAAATTGTGGGGATTTTGCAGGAATTATTTCCACATATTCACTATCATAAGACTTGTTTTTAGATATTTCAATCGTGAATTTAATTTCCTCTTGTTTTTTGGTGTTATCAACCATAAAATTTGGATTGTTTTTCATTGGAGTATACTTTACATCAGCCATTTAAGTACCTCTCTTTTTCATTAGTAATTTCATTATACTACACAACGCTATAAGTTGTCAATGTAACAAAATACAACTTTTTTCGACATTTCAAAAATTTGCCTTTATTTCGTATTCAAACAATAAAATTTTTGAAATTTTTTTAAAAAATTATATTTTAAAAAATCATTTTTCCCATATATTACCAATTATTGCTAAACCCTAATAAATTGTTATTTTTTTGTTATTAAAATTTAAAAGATTTTGTGTTTTTGTTGTTATTTTTTTAATACAAACAGATATTTAAAAGGCTCTCGAAACGACAAAACCTACAAAATTAGACAAATTTGGAAAATACAAATAAAAAAACATTTCAAATTTTAAAAAAGTTTTAAACTGAATAATTTTTAACTATAATTTTAATTGAAATATTTTATATTAATATTTAAAATAAAGTAAATCATATATTATTCTTTACCCCATAAGGAATAATATATGATTTTTTGTTTTTATTAACAAAAATTTATATTTTTAAATATAAATTAATATGGTAAATTTAAGCGTATGTTTTATTGTTAAAAATGAAGAAAAAGTAATAGAGCGAATATTAAGTCAAACAACTGAGTTTGCCGACGAAATTGTTGTTGTTGACACCGGGAGCCAAGACAACACTATTAATATAGCAAAAAAATACACAAACAAAGTTTTTAAATTTGAATGGGTTAACGATTTTAGCAAAGCCCGTAATTTTTCATTTGAAAAAGCAAGTGGAAAATATTTAATGTGGCTTGACGCTGACGATTTTATTGATGAAAGTTCCATAGTTAAATTAAAATCACTTAAATCAAAGTTGGGAAAACAAGATGTAATTATGTTGCCTTACGAAACTGCTTTTGATGAAAATGGCAAACCCACTTATAGTTATTATAGAGAGCGAATTGTAAAAAACAATGGAAACTTTAAATTTGTTGAGCCAATACATGAAGTTATTGTTCCAAGTGGAGTTATTGAATATAAAAATATTCCCATAAAACACAAAAAATTAGTTCCAAACCCACCCAAAAGAAACTTAAATATTTTTTTAAAACTTAAAGACAATGGCTATGAATTTTCGCCACGTATGCAATTTTACTTTGCAAGTGAATTGTACTATAACCAAATGTATGATGAAGCAATATCCGAGTACAATGTTTATTTAAAAATGAAAAAAGGCTACATTGAAAATAGAATTCAAGCACTCATAAACTTGTGCAGAATTTATGTTATTAAAAAGGAGTATGCTTTGGCATTGTCAACTGCGTTTAGTAGTTTTGCTTTGTCCCTGCCAAAATCGGAAATTTTGTGTGAAATAGGCTACATTTATTTAACAAACAAAATGTACCATGAAGCAATTTATTGGTACAAACTAGCAGTTCAAAAATATAATTTAAAAAATGGCGCATTTGTTGAAACTGATTATTACAACTTTATTCCTTTGCTACAAATTGGACTTTGTTATTATTATTTAAAAGATTACAAAAGGGCTTTAAAATTTAACCAAAAGGCTTTAAAATTTAAGCCAAATAATCCTATTGCAAAAAACAACAATTTAGAGTATTTAAAATTAATAAATAACAATTCAACAAAATTCGTTTAATTTTGTTAGTTATTATTTTGAATAAGCAATATAATATGTTAAAATTAAAAATAACATAATATTAAGTTTGCTTTATAAATTAATTAGAAATTATATTTAATGGAGAATTTTTTATGGATAAAAGCATAAACAAACTATTTATTTTTATGTCAATACTTTCACTATTTATTTACCCATTTAGTACATATGGTTCTGTTTTGGTTGGAGCAATCGCTTTAATTTTAAGCATTTTGCTAATTAAAGAAAAAGACCTTACAAGCAAAGTATTGCAACCTTTTATTTTATTGTGCTTTATAGTTATTATTAAAAGTGTTTTTACATTAATTTTATATATGATTCAACGCTTTGCTTATATTGGAGAAGCAAACTACAAGTTAATAAACAACATTTCTGATGCTCTAAACTTTATTGATGCAATGCTTTACATTTTCGTTTTAATATTTATTATTATTAGCATAATTTGCTTTTGCAAAAATTTAGATATTCCTTTTGTTAGCAACTTATCCAACAAAATTTTAGGGATTGAAAACCCACAAAATTCTGAAAGCAAACCAAAAAAACATAAAAAACCAACCACAATAATTATTGATAGCACAAACAAAAAGAAAGATAATGCAGTTGAAATTGAAGCACAAAACACAAAAGACTCAACTGACGAAACAAATAATTAAAAATGCTCTATTTATAGAGCATTTTTTTGTATAAAAATTATTGTTTGGTAAATAAATATATTAAAATTTTTTTAAATTTTTTAAAAAAATTAGCACTCTCCGCTTGACATTGCTAATTTTAAGGCTATAATATAAGTAATTTTAAAAGATAACAAATCTTTTAAAATAATTATGGAGGTATTAATTATGAGACATAATAACGATAAATATGATTTAATTTTAGGAGAAGGAAACAATTTTGGTTTGTTCGACCCATTTTTTGACCCATTTTTTGACATGCCAATGCCAAGAAGAGTTGGAAAAATGGAACAAGCAATGAAAACAGATGTTAAGGAAAATGAAAACAACTACACATTGATGGTTGACCTACCCGGTTTTGACAAAAAAGATATTAGCTTAAATTTAAACGATGGTTACTTAACAATTTCTGCAAAACATGAAGAAAAAATTGATGAAAAGGAACATCACAATTATGTAAGGCGTGAAAGATTTGTTGGAAGCGTTTCAAGAAGTTTTTATGTTGGTGATATTGAACAAAACAGCATTGATGCAAAACTAGATAATGGCGTTTTAACAATTGTTGTTCCTAAACAAACTAAACAATTAAATTCAAATAAACAAATTGAAATTAAATAATTTAAAAAATTAAAAAAGGAGTGGGAAGTTCCACTCTTTTTTTGTTTTAACGTTAAATTTTTTTTGTTTTCTTAAACAAAAAATATAAATCCAGCAATTACAATTTGACCAATATAATAAATTAGATGATTTAACACTATTAAAAACTTATTATCTTCTTTGCCACCAAAGTAATTTAAAGACAAAATCAAATCACTGATTAAAATTAAAATTGCACCTATTCCAAACATCCATAGAATATTTATTTGATACATAACAGCAATTATAACAGAAATTGCCGACAATCCGGTTAAAAGCAAAGTGTATGCACCCGATTGATAAAAAAATTTACCAAAATTTAATTTCATAAGTTTAGTTGAAATTAAAATTACGATTGAAAGAATTATTGCCACACCTAGTCCAATAAGTATTGGAATATAAATTGGTTTAGACATTGCTTTGTATTCAACACTATTTAAAACTAAGTTTATTAATCCTACAAAGTAAAATATGTGTCCTAGCCCAAAGGCAAACATTCCAGTGTTTAGATAAATATCATTATGCTCCTTATAAATTACTTTTAAATCTAGCACAATATCTCCAACAAATCCACATAAAAGCCCAAGAACAATAAACATACAGCCTAGATTTGGATTGTAAAGAGTAAGTGCAACTATGCTTGTAATCATAAACATAAATGAAGCAATAATTTTGCATATAAGCCCATAAACCCCACCTTTTAAAACTCTTACGATTAAAAATATAATAGTAAATATAAAACACAAACAAAATAAAATAAATGGTACTATTGCATTATTTGATGACATAATATAATCTCCTCTAATATTATGATACTATTTTTTTAAATTTAAAACAAACAATAATTATTAATATTTGGTTACAAAAATGTAATATAATTTTTTAAAAAAATATTTTATAATAATTGAATATTTGATATAATACATTAGACTAAATTTTAGGTGGATTTTATGAAGAAGATTTTAATTGACTGTGATGAAGTTATTTGTGATAGTGGTTTTTTAAATTTACTAAACGACTATTTGAAATCAAATTATACTATTGACGATTTTACATCTTATTTTATTGAAGAAGATGTTTTAGAATCGGAGGAAGAAAAAGTTTCATTTTATGATTATATAAAAGACAAAAATCCGTATGCTAAAGCCGTGTTATATGAAGGGGCTTATGAAACAATAAAAGCATTAAACGAAAAATATGATGTTTACATTTGTTCTTCATGTGCTATTGATATTCACGGGCTTAAAGAAGCAAGTGGGCAATTTTTTAAAAATAAATATGATTTTTTGATTAAACATTTTCCTTTTTTAAATGTAAATAAATTTGTTTTTACTGGTGTAAAAAACATATTTAACGCAGATGTCCAAATAGACGACAAGTTTTCACATTTGCAAAGCGAAAATATTCCATGCAAACTTCTTTTTACTTCCTATCACAACAAAATGCTTACAGAAGAAGAACTAAAACAAAAAAATGTTGTTAGGGTAAATTCTTGGGCAGATATTGCAAAAATTTTACTTTAAACTTAGCCCTATACAACTAAAAGTGCCTTTTCAATTCAAACATTTTAATAACAAAATATTAATAACAACAAACAAAAAAATCTCACATTAATTGCGAGATTTTTTGTTTTTAAAAAATTAAATTTTAAATTAAACTTGTGGAACTTCAATATTAACTGAATATGAGTAATCTACTAATTGATAAATTATAGAATAGGTTTGATTATTTTGTAAAACTTTCATTTCGTTTTCAACTCTGCTATATTTTTCGGATTTTAAAACTATTTTATATCTTACATCATAACATTCAGTTTCATTTACAATTTTGGCAATTCTTTCAAGTGTAACTTCCTTGCCCTTTTTGTCCACACTATCTTCAACACTATAAGATTCACTTGAATCCACGGTTGAGAACACATCATCTTGCACATTTGACAAATAATCAACTTCATCTTTGTGTGCACTTATAAATGCTGAATATGTTGTTGATGATTTTACATAACCCAAACCAGTGTTATAAACATACTGTTCGCCATTTGAAAAGTAGTATTCATTTGTTGTAACTTTTGTTTCCACTTGTTTTGATTCGCCATTATAAACTTGCGAAGTTGTAACCTGCTTAATATGTAGTTTTGGATATGTTATGTTTCCAGCCTCATTTTTATATTTGCCTTGTCTTTCCACAACTGTTGAAATTGTTGTTTTTAACAAGCCATTGTATTCGCTATTAAAATTAGATAATTCACTAATTATCTTAACTTGTTTATCATTAAAATCACTTTGGCTTAAAGTTGTGGATTCCCCTTTTAAATAATTGATGTTTGCCTTATACAAAACATCAAGGCCATAAGACATAGACTTTGCGCATCCACTAAATCCTAAAACCACCATAAACACAAGAACAAGTGGGGTTAGAAATTTTAAAAATTTTTTCATAATTTTATCTCACTATTTTATAAATTAATTTTGGTTTTTTAACATGTTTTACATTTTTTATTTTAATTGCATTTAAAATGCTGTTTTTAACTTCTTCAACATTTTTATCATCATTATAGTAAATTGTGCATAATGTGTCGCCAACATTAACTTTTGTTCCAATTCTCACTTCCATGTCAATGCCTACTTCATGCAAAACTGGATCTGTTTTTTTAAATCTTCCGCCACCCAACAATTTACAAGAATTGCCAAGCATTTCGCCATTTATTTCGCAAACAGTTCCTTGTGTTTTTGCTTTAACATCAACTTTTGATTTTGATTGCTTTAATAATGACAAATCAAAAATTATTTTTTCATTGCCACCTTGTGCCTTAACCATTTCTGCAAATTTATTTAATGCAGATTTATCTGAAATTGCTTTTTCAACCAAAGTAGTTGCAGTTTTATTATCAATATTTTTTGCTAGTTTTAAAATTTCAACACAAATACATTTTGAAACTGTTGCAAGAGGATTTTTTGCTCCATTTAACACTTGAACAGCATCTCTAACTTCCATTGTGCAACCAATACCTTTGCCCAAAGGCTCTTCCATGCTAGAGATTATTGCACACATTTTTTTGCCTGCATTTTTTCCAATAGTAACCATAAGTTTCGAAAGTTTTGTGGCATCTTTTTTAGTTTTCATAAATGCCCCTTTACCAAACTTAACATCAAGCAAAATTATATCAGCGCCACTAGCCAATTTTTTGCTCATTATTGAAGATGCAATAAGGGGTATGCTTTGAACAGTTGAAGTTACATCTCGCATTGCATACAATTTTTTGTCAGCCACTGCTATGTTGTCTGTTTGACTAATTACACTTGCGCCAATGGTTTGAACATTTTTAATAAAGTCATCTTTTGAAATGTCCGTTTTATATCCATCTATCGCCTCTAACTTATCTACTGTTCCACCTGTAAAGCCCAAACTCCTTCCACTCATTTTTGCCATTTTAACACCTAAACTTGCTAAAATTGGAACAACAGCCAAAGTTGTGGTGTCACTTATTCCACCTGTGCTGTGTTTGTCTGCCTTTACGCCATCAATTTTGCTTAAATCAACCATTTCGCCTGTTTTTGCCATTTCAAGTGTTAATGTGGTGGTTTCTCTATCTGTCATGCCATTTATTGCAATCGCCATAAGCATAGCCGAAACTTCGTAATCTTTAAATTCGTCTTTTGCAACGCCATTTACGAAAAATGAAATTTCATTGTCCGTTAGTTCTTTTTTTAATCTTTTTTTATCTAATAACTCTTGTATAACCATAAAAATTTATCCTATTATTCTTTTATAATTTCATTATAAAAACTTGTTCCTTCCAAATTTTCAGATTTAACTAAAAACATATCAAGAATTGTTTTGCCAATACTTCCAAAGCATTGTTTTATTCCCAAATTATTATTCTCTTTAATTTTCTTGCCATAAGCAAGCATTGGAACATATTCTCTACTATGGTCTGTACTTTCAGTTGATGGGTCACAACCATGGTCGGCTGTAACAATTAAAACATCGTCATCACGCATATTTTCCATAAACAAGCCCAACTTTTTGTCAAACTCTGTAACTGCACTAGCATAACCATCAATGTTGTTTCTATGCCCATATTTTGAATCAAAATCAACCAAATTTACAAAGCACAAACCTGTAAAGTCCTGCTTTTGAATTTCAAGTGTAACATCCATACCATTGTTGTTGTCGGTTATTGAATGCCCCTCATCAATTCCATAATTTGCAAAAATATCAGCAATTTTGCCCACTGAAATAACTTTTTTGCCAGCATTTTGCAAAGCATTTAACATGGTTGGTTTTGGTGGTAGCAACGAAAAATCGTGCCTATGTGGTGTTCTAACATAATTTGGATATGTTCCAACAAACGGCCTTGCAATAACTCTACCAACAGCATATTCCCCACTTAAAAGTTCTCTTGCAATTTTGCAATATCTATAAAGTTCGTCAAGTGGCACAACATCTTCGTGCGCTGCAATTTGAAAAACACTGTCAGCGCTAGTGTACACCATAAGTTTGCCTGTTTTTACATGTTCTTGGCCATAGTCCAAAAGCAAATCTGTTCCAGAATACACTTTGTTTACCATGTAATCTCTGCCCCATGCTTTAACGATTTTGTCCATAATTTCCTTTGGAAATCCGTTAGGAAAAGTTGGCATAGGCTTTGTTGAAACAATTCCTGCCATTTCCCAATGCCCTGTTGTTGTGTCTTTGCCACAAGAAACTTCTTGCATTTTGCAATAACTACCAATAGTTTGATCAATTTTTTTGCCACAACCAACTCCGTCAATATTAAAAATTCCAAGTTTTGTTAAATTTGGTGCATTAAATAATTTAGAAGTAGTGCACGCTCTTAATGTGTTACTACCCTCATCATTAAATTTGTAAGCATCGGGTGCTTCCCCACAACCAAAACTATCCATTACAATTAAAAAAACTCTTTTTATCATTTTAAATCATCTCCAAAGCCAATTTTATCATATTATTAAAACCTAGTTGCCTTTCTTCACTAGTTGTTTCTTCGCCTGTGATTAATGAATTCGAAACCGTGCAAATGGTTAATCCTTTTTTGTTGGCATTTCTTGCATTTAAGTATATTGATGCACTTTCCATTTCAACACCCAAAAGATTGTGGTCTTTTGCTTTTTTAACTTCATCTTCTCTTGTGTAATATGTGTCTGAGCACAAAATATCTCCTGTGTGATACTCTAATCCTAATCTTTTAGCCACTTCTTCTGCCTTTTCAACCAATTCCTTTGTTGCACTTATATAGTTTTCCCCATTTTCAATATAAAAATTATCGTAGTTGGTGTTTGTATATGCTCTTTCGGCAATAACAATATCTTTAATTTTTACATCTTCTTTTGTTGTTCCAATGGAGCCAACTCTAATGATTGTGTCTACATCATAATTGTTAAATAGTTCATAGGTGTAAATTCCACAAGAAGCGTTTCCCATGCCATGAGCCATTACTGTTACCTTCTTTCCTTTATATGTTCCAGTGTAACCTTGAATTCCTCTAACATCATTAACCAATTTTGCATTTTCTAAAAAATTTTCTGCAATATATTTGCTTCTTAAAGGGTCGCCCGGCATTATAACCGTTTTTGCAATTTCACCAAATTTTGCAGAATTATGTGGTGTTGGTGTATTCATATTATTCTATCTCCTTTTACAAATTAATTATATCATTAAAAATTTTGCTAGTAAAATATATTTAATATTTTGATATTTTATAAAATTAGTTATAATTATATTGTAAACTATTGAATAATTAACTTAATAAAATAGGAGTAAACAATGAATATATTAAAAAAGTTTTATTGTAGAACATATCAAATTGTTTTTAGAGCAATATTGCCCTTCTTGCCATACAGACAGCCCCAAATTTTGGAAGATAACAATGAAGTTATTGAAGCTTTAAAATCAAACAAAAAAACTAGTGTATTTTTTGTTACCGACAAAAATATTCGTGAATTAAAACTAACAAACGCTCTTGAAACAGCACTAGTAGAAAATAATTTTAATTTGTTTGTGTTTGATAATGTTATGCCAAATCCAACAGTTAGTGCCATTGAAGACGCAACAAAAGAATATTTAAGCCACAACTGCGATTGTATTATTGCTTGTGGTGGAGGTTCTGTTATTGACCTAGCAAAAATTGTTGGTGCAAGAGTTGTTAAACCAAACAAAAATGTTAATCAAATGAAAGGGCTTTTAAAAATTAGAAAAAAATTGCCAACATTTATTGCAATACCAACCACTGCTGGAACAGGAAGCGAAACTACGTTGGCGGCAGTTATAACTGATGATAAAACCCATTATAAGTACACCATTAACGATTTTTCACTTATCCCACATTATGCCCTTTTGGACTATAATTTAACTATTGGGCTAAATCCTTTTATAACTTCAACCACAGGCATGGATGCTCTTACTCATGCTATTGAGGCTTACATTGGCAGGTCAACAACAAAAAAAACAAGGCAAGCATCTTTAACAGCAATCAAACTTATAAAAGAAAACTTGGTTGAAGCATTTAACAATGGTTTAAACAAAAAAGCTCGTCAAAATATGTTAAAAGCAAGTTTTTTAGCAGGTGTTGCATTTACACAATCTTATGTTGGATATGTGCATGCAGTTGCACACTCTTTAGGTGGAAAATACGGAGTTCCACATGGGCTAGCAAATGCAATAATACTTCCATTAATGCTTAAAGAATATGGAAAAAGTGCTGAAAAAAAATTAAACAAAATTGCTCTTTATATTGGCATTTCAAACAAATCGGATAGTGCTTGTGTTGGAGCAAATAAGTTGATTTCTTGGATTGAAGATTTAAACAAAAAATTTAATATTCCAAATTTTGTTGAACAACTAAATAAAGAAGACATTTTAGATTTAGCAACAAAAGCAAATAGCGAGGCAAATCCATTGTACCCTGTGCCTAAACTTATGGACACAAACGAATTATCTAATTTCTACCTAAAATTAATTAAACATTAAAAATTTTTTGTATCGTTGTTAACATTTTAAACTTTAATAATTTTATTTATTTATAATGTTTAAAATTAAATAATTTATAAAAACAAATAGATTTTTAATTTTAAAATAATTTTAAATTTTTTAAAATATTTTTTAATAAAAAAGGACAATTTTGTATTGTCCTTTTTGTTTATTTTTTTATGTTTAAAAATTTAATATAACAAACGTTTTCAAAATCTTCCATAATTTCTTCTTTGGTTGGAAAAAATGGAAAAGGCAAATCGTTTTCAATCATTTCTTTAACTTTTGATTTTGTTTCTTTTAATAAATTACTTTTGCAGGTGTCCACCGACAAAGATGTTATCTTTTTTAGTTCAATCCCCGGAACAAAACCAATGTATGTTGTTACATTGTTTTCCGTTTCAGAAATAATAACCATTGGCAATTTTAATTCATTAAATTCTTTTAGAGTATCAACTCTATTATATGATGTGTTTGACATAATTCACTTCCTTAATAACATTATATCAACAATTACACTTAAAACAAAATTAAAATTATATATTTTTAAAATTATTATGCTTCCAATTCTTCATCATCAATGTTTACAGGATTAACTTCTTCTTCGGCTTCATTATTTGCGTCATCTTCAGTTTTCGCCTCATCCATACCTTGAACAATTATATCCATTAACTCTTTAAATTTGCTATTTCCATTGTTTGCAACTGTGCTATACTCGATTCTAGGAGTGTTTAATTGGTCTTTATATTTTGAGTTTCTATTGCTTCCAATCATTTCTTCAACTTCAATTAAGTTGTACAATTTTCTTGAATCAAATTTTCCGTCAACAAGCAAGGAAACATTGCATTGTTTAATTATACCTGACAAATGCTTGTTAAATTCATCATAAGTCATATTTTCAATAAACCCATTAACCCTTTTGTAATCAATAAAAGGCGTGTTGTACATAAAATCATTAAAGTTGCTATCACAAGAGCAATTTCTATATTTATTTAGTTTAGAATTTTCTTTGTCCACTAAAACATGTTTTACAGTTTCGAATTTATCTTTTGGAACTCCGTTAGTTACAATACCATTAAGCATTTTACACAACTCTCTAATTGTTGTGTTCATTTTGTTTGGTGAAGTAAGAGCCCAAAATGTTTTTAACTTAGCAGAGCCCAAATCACTATTTGCACACTCATAAGCATAAACCAAACTATTTTTAACTCTTAGTGTGTCAAAAAGCATTCCTCCAAGCCCGTTCATCAAATATTCTTCCATAACATCAAAAGCATATTCTTTATCAACATCCATTGCTGGAGTGTTTCTTTCTCTAAACACTAATGCAACACTAACATTTGGATTATATTTGTTTGGAATTGCAATTAACATGTTTTTGTTTTCATAAACACTATCTTGAGGATATGGTATTATAAACTTTTCTTCTTTTGCTTGTGGCACTTTGCTGAATATTTTTTCATTACAAATTTTAACAACTTCATTTAAAGATTTATTTGATGTAACAGAAATTACCATATTTTCGGTATTAAAATATCTATCAACATATTTTTTCAAAATTTCAGGAGTAATTTTTGCAAGTGTTTTTGGTGAGCCAAGAATATCTATTGCACCATACTTATCTTCTGTTGAAATGTAAGACATAAAATAATCAATGGCTCTTGGTGTCCTTTCAACTTTTTCTTGTGCTTTGTACATATTAATTTCTTGTTTAACAACTTCAATTTCTTTGTCAACTTGTTCTTGTGTAAAATGCGTTTTTGTAATTATGTCAACAATATTGTTTAATGCAAAATCAACATTGCTTTTTGTTGCTGCAAAATCAACTCTAATGCAATCTTGTGTTGTGTACGCATTTTGATTAATTGAATACTTTAAAACGTTGTTTAAAATATTTCGTGTTAAATCATCACTTGTTGACCTAAACAACAAATGCTCTAACAAATGACTTAGTCCTGCATATTTACCGTCTAGTTGTGCACCACCCCTAAACCCAATACAAAAATGATATCCATCAAACAATCCGTGCTTTTGATAAATTAAAGTTGCACCATTTTCAAAATTTACTACTCTTTGTTTTGCCATATCCTTACTCCTTTGTTTCAGTTATATCTTAACACAAACCAGCCTAAATTTCAATATCAGTTTTCCAAAAAGTTACATAAATCTACATTTTTTTACATTGGAATTAACAAACAAAATAGCACTTTTTAAAAAAAATTGTAGCAACAAAAAATAAAAGTGTTTTGTTTTTTTATAATAAAAAATTGAAATTTTTAAGACCATTGTGTTCTTTAATGTATTTTTTAAATTATTTTAACTGCTTTTTTATAATTATAACTTTTCTTAAAATATTAAAAAGTTTTTTAATATCTGCAAAATAAAGATATGGTTAAATAAAAATTTATGTGCAATATTTGGAAAATAATAAAAGTTTTTGTTCAATTTTTTTATTTATATGTTATACTATGTTAGAAAAATTTTTAAACATTTTAGGATTATATATGGAAAACAAAACAATAACTGCAATAAGCACCCCTCTTGGTGCTGGTGGTATTTCAATTATAAGATTGTCAGGTAAAGATTCTTTGCAAATTGCAAAGAAATGTTTTTATTGTAAGGAGTGGGAAAACAAAATCGAACCAAGAAAATTAACTCTTGGAAAATTTAACGCAGGAACCTTTACTGAAAGTTGTATGGCTGTTTATTTTAAAGAGCCTTTCTCTTACACAGGGGAAGATGTTGTTGAACTTCAATGCCATGGTGGTGTGCTAATTGCAAAAGGAGTTTTAAACACATTGCTGGAAAATGGTGCTGTTTTAGCTGGTCCGGGGGAATTTACAAAGCGAGCATTTTTCAATGGAAAAATTTCATTAGACGAAGCCGAAGGCGTTATGGATATGATTAATGCCGAAAGTGAAGCAGAAATTAAAGCAGGTTACAATCTATTACAAGGCAAACTACACAAAATAGTTTTAAAACAACAAAATCATATAACAGCAATGCTTGCAAAAATTGAAGTGGTTCTTGATTATCCAGAAAATGATTATGAAGAATCAACACTTTCTGAAATAGAATTTAAGGTTAAAGAAATAAAACAAGAACTAAACAAATTGCTAGAAACAAGCAAAACAGGAATGTTAATAAAAAATGGAACAAGAATTGTAATTGTTGGAAAACCAAATGTTGGCAAAAGCAGTTTAATGAACGCAATGCTAGAATACGATAGAGCAATAGTAACCAACATTAAAGGAACAACAAGAGATATTATTGAAGAAACATATCTTTACAAAGGTGTAAAATTTGTGTTAATTGACACAGCAGGTGTTAGAGAAAGTAGTGATGTAGTTGAAAAAATAGGCATTGAAAAGGCAGTTGATTCAATTAACAAAGCCGATATAATATTGTTTGTTTTAGATGGCAGTGAAAGTTTAGACAACGATGATATTGAATTATTATCTAAGGTTATTGACAAAAAGTATATAGTTGTTGTTAATAAAACCGATTTAGAACAAAAATTGCAATTACCAAACAACATTGATAAAAACAATGTAATGTATATATCAGCAAGTTCTTCAAAAGGCATTGCCGACCTTAAAGATAGAATTTACAATATGACAATTAACAACACTATGCTGGAAAGCAAAATTTTAATAACTAACGAAAGACACATTGAATCTATAAAAGAAGCCATTAAATATTGTGATGATGTTTTATATGGTATTAAAAATAATAATACACTTGATTTAGTTTCGATTGATTTAAGCAATGTTTGGTATGCTCTTGGAGAAATAACAGGCGACACAAATAACGAAATCATCATAGACAAAATTTTTAAAGATTTTTGTGTGGGGAAATAAACAATGAGTAATAATTACAAATGGGATAAAAGATTTATTGAAATGACTAAACTTGTTGGTTCTTGGAGTTCATGCTTTAAAGACAACAGACAAGTTGGTGCAATAATTGTTAAAAACAAAAGAATTTTAACAACAGGTTACAATGGTGCTCCTAGTGGAATTGCTAGTTGCAAAGAAAGGGGGGAGTGCATAAGAGTTAAAAACAATATTAAAAGTGGAACAATGCAAGAATTTTGCTATGCTGTTCACGCAGAACAAAACGCTTTAATTCAAGCAGCAAAATTAGGAATTAGTGTTGATGGCGCAACATTATATTGTACTCATCAACCTTGTTCAATTTGCACAAGACTAATTATAAACGCAGGAATTAAAAGGGTGGTATTTTTAGAGGGGTACCCTGATACTTTTTCAATTCAATTATTTAATGAAGCAGAAGTAACATTTGAAAAGTTTGAGGATTTAGAAAAAAATGAAATTTAAAGAATTTGATGCAGTTGTTGTAGGCTCTGGTCATGCTGGTTGTGAAGCCTGTTTGGCACTTGCCAGAATGGGAATTAAAACAATACTATTAACACTAAATTTGGATAGTATTGCTTTTTTGGCATGCAATCCTTCAATTGGTGGAACAGCAAAAGGTCAATTAGTAGCTGAAATTGATGCACTTGGTGGTGAAATGGGCGTAAATGCAGATAAATGCACAATTCAAAGCAGAATGCTAAATAGTTCAAAAGGCCCAGCAGTTCAATCATTAAGAGTTCAAGCCGACAAAGTTATGTATCACACCGAAATGAAGAAAACTCTTGAAAATCAAAAAAACTTAGTTGTTCGTCAAGGCGAAGTAACAAGTTTGATTGTTAAAAACGGAAAAATACAAGGCGTTAAAGTGGCAACAGGTGATGAATATTATTCAAAAGCAGTTGTAATTTGCACAGGCGTTTATTTAAAATCAAGGGTTATTATTGGAAATTGCATTGAAAACACTGGTCCAAACGGATTTGCACCTGCAAACAAATTAACTAAAAGTTTAATTAAAAATGGATTTGAAATTTTTAGATTTAAAACGGGAACTCCTGTCAGAATTCATGCAGACACCATTGACTATTCTAAATGCGAAGAACAATTAGGCGATGAATTTACTCCAAATTTTTCAACTATAACAAAAAATAAAAAGAAAAATTTAACAAAATGTTACTTAACATACACAAATTTAAAAACTCATGAAATAATACTTAACAACTTAGACAAAGCCCCTATGTATAGCGGCATAATTAAAGGCGAAGGTCCAAGATATTGCCCAAGCATTGAAACAAAAGTTGTTAGATTTTCCGACAAACAAAGGCACCAATTGTTTATTGAACCAGAATCATTAAGCACAAAAGAAATGTATTTGCAAGGATTTAGCACAAGCATGCCTAGCTCAATTCAATACCAAATGGTCCACTCTTTGGCAGGATTAGAAAACGCTCAAATAATGCGCGATGCTTATGCAATTGAATACGATTTAATTAATAGTTTGCAATTAGATGCAACACTTCAAGCAAAACATATATCAGGACTATATTTTGCAGGGCAAGTAAATGGAACAAGTGGATATGAAGAAGCAGGCGCACAAGGAATTATGGCAGGAATTAATGCTGCTTTAAAGATTAAAGGCAAAGACCCATTTATATTGCATAGAAACGAAGCCTATATTGGCGTTTTAATAGACGACCTAGTTACAAAAGGAACATTAGAACCTTATAGAATGATGACAAGCAGAGCAGAATACAGGTTGCATCTTCGCCAAACCAACGCAGATTTAAGGTTAACACAAAAAGGTTATGAACTTGGCCTTGTAACAAAATCAAGATACAACATATTCCTTAAAAGAAAAGAACAAATTTTAGAAGTGTTAAATCGTCTAGAAACTGTTTATTCACCAAAAAAATTAGAAAAACTTTTTACCGACAAAAACGAAACACTTCCAAAAGTTGGAATTAAATTAAAAGATGTTTTAAAAAGAAACAATATAAACATATATGATATTGTCAAATACTTAGGACTTTTTGACAATTACTCGGGAAATGTGCTTGATGAAGTACAAACAGAAGTTAAATATGAAGGTTATATAAATAGACAAAATGTTCAAATAAACACTTTAAAGAAGCAGGAAACAACTCTACTTCCACAAGATATCAATTATATGGACATAAAAGGGTTAAGAATTGAAGCAAGACAAAAACTTGACAAAATAAAACCATTAACACTTGGTCAAGCAAGCAGAATATCTGGCGTTAGCCCGGCAGATATCGCAGTTTTAACTGTTTACTTAAAAACTCTAAAAACTCATAGATAACTAAGTAAAAAACTTTTATAAAGCATTTATAAGATATTTATAATCATATCAGCAAACAAATTAATGTAATCAAATAGTTTTGATTGATTATACTCATAAAACCACCAAATAAAGCCGAAATGTTTCACGTGAAACATTATAAAGGAAACACTATGGATTTTAAAACAGAACTTAAAGAACAATTTAATAAACACCATTTACAATTAAGTAATAAACAAATTGAGCAATTCGAACAATATTATAAAATGTTAATATCTTATAACGAAAAGGTAAATTTGACTGCAATAACCGAACAAAGTGAAGTTATTGAAAAACATTTTATTGATAGTGTATTGCCAATCAACGAGTTTGACTTAAATGCTTATGTTTTAGATATTGGAACAGGTGCAGGATTTCCAAGTATTCCACTTAAGATTTTACGCCCAGACCTAAATATAGTTATGCTTGACAGCTTAAACAAAAGAATTGCATTTTTAGAAGAAGTTATTAACAAATTAAATTTAAAGGATATTACAGCACTTCATGGAAGGTGTGAAGATATGGCAAAAATGCCTTTATATAGAGAAAATTTTGACATTGTGTGCGCAAGGGCGGTTGCCAAATTAAATGTTCTTACTGAATACTGTATTCCATTTATAAAAATCAATGGAAAGTTTATTGCATATAAAAGCCAAGATATTGAAAACGAACTTCTTGAGGCTCAAAATGCATTTAATAAATTATTTGTTAAAATTAAAAAGCAAAATGTTTATGAATTAACAAATGGAACTAGAAACATAGTAATTTTAACAAAATTTAAATCTACACCAGCAATATACCCAAGAGATAAAAACAAACCAAGAAAATTCCCTTTATAAAGCAATTAATTAAAAAACAATGTTTCACGTGAAACATTGTTTTTTCTTTTATAATATCTTTAATAAACAAATTTAAAAGATAAAAGCATTTTAGTAAATATTTATCATAAGTTTATAAATCTATAAAGCCATAAGTGTTTATAATAAAAGACACTTGTTAACTCATCAACAATTTTGTAAATCAATTTTAAATTGTATTATTTATTATATTTGATTTGATATTACTTTAATTTTTAATCATTATATATAAAATAGTACGAAATAAAGCCAAAATACATAACAAATTTTAAAAGCATTTTACAATACGATAATATATGATAGGTTATTAACAACATAAATAAAAGATAATAATTAATGTAAGCACATAATGTTGTTGTAATTTTTAACACTTTAAAATAATCATTAAAACAACGCTTTAAAACAATTTTATTTTAAAAACATAATATATAAATTGTTATAAGGGTTTTATAATAATTTTTAAAAATTTCAATAAAAATAGGATAAATTGCTATAACAACTATTTAAATAATTAAATTTTATTATGCAATTCCAATTTATATAAAAATTTAGCAATTAATATTAAAATCAATTCATAACTTGTTAGAATAAAAAATATAGGCAAATCATATTAAATAATAATAGTAAAGCAATTAATTAATGTTTAAGTCTATTTATACTTAATTAAAAAATAGAATTTGAATCTTTATGTTTTTATAAATATCAAAATTAAAATTGTTTCACGTGAAACATTACCCAATTAAAGCCATAATCATAATATTATTCTTGCAACAATAATGTTATTAAATTGTTTAAATATACGCTTAAACAAACAAATTATATAAAATTTATGTGCATTTTAAATAAAAAGTCGCCATTTTTATAAAAACTTAATTTAATTATTTTGAATATAAAAATTTTGTTGTTATAATAGATTAAAGAGGAATATGCGTATGGGAAAAATTATTTCATTTATTAATCAAAAAGGTGGAGTTGGTAAAACCACAACTTGCGTAAATATGGCAAGTTATATGGCAATGATGGGCAAAAAGGTTCTTCTTTTGGATATGGACCCACAAGGCAATGCAAGCAGTAGCATGGGCATAAACAAAGAAGATAAATATAAAACTATTTACGATGTTTTAATTGAAGACACTGATTTAAGCGAAGTTATAATGCCAACAAAAGTAAATGGACTTGATTTAATACCAAGCAATGTTGATTTGGCTGGTGCAGAAGTTGAGTTGGTGCAAATGGAAAACAGAGAAAAAACTTTAAAACGCCATTTGAGTGCAATTAAGGGCGTTTATGATTTTGTTTGCATAGATTGTCCACCATCACTAGGTTTATTAACAGTAAATGCATTAACTGCAAGTGATAGTGTTATAATTCCAATTCAATGCGAATATTTTGCAATAGAAGGGCTTAGCCAATTAATGTACACATTAAAACTAGTGAAAAAGCACTTAAATAACACCATTGATGTTGAAGGTGTTGTTTTAACAATGAAAGATGCTAGAAGCAATCTTGGAAACTCAGTTGCTAAAGATATTAACAAATACTTTGGAAGTAAAGTTTACGACACTGTTATTCCACGAAATATAAGGCTTGCCGAAGCCCCAAGTTTTGGTGAACCAATTTGTATTTACGACCCAAAATGTACAGGTGCATTTGCTTACAAACTACTAACTGAAGAATTTTTAAAAAGAAATAGCACAGATTACATAAAAATTAACTAATTTTTAACAATATTGACTGCATAATTAAAATTTTTACAGATATTTAATTAAAATAAAATATTGAAAGCATAAACATTATATAATTCTTTTGATAACTTAATAAAAAATCAATTAAAACCAAAAAAATTAATTTATTAATTATTTATTAAACTAATATTAAAAAAACAAAAGAATAATTTAAGCAAACATATATAATAAAAATAAAAGTTATATTTTTATAACTATTATAATGAGGAGAAAAATATGGATAGATTAGGTAGAGGATTAAGTTCTTTGCTTGGAGATTTTGGCGAAGAAGAAAAAAATATTCAAACCAACGAAATTGAAATGTCACTTATTGATAGAAATACCGACCAACCAAGAAAAAATTTTGAACCAGCAAGTTTGCAAGAACTAGCAAACAGCATAAAACAACATGGGGTTATTCAACCAATTCTAGTAACCAAAAAAGGTTCAAGATATATGATAATTGCTGGCGAACGAAGATTTAGAGCCGCAAAAATGGTTGGACTAAAAACAATACCGGCAATTGTAAGAGATTACACACCAAAAGAAATAAAAGAAATTGGCTTGCTTGAAAACATACAAAGGGAAGACCTTAACCCAATTGAGTGTGCATCTGCAATGAAGGAATTAATGGAAAAATATTCCTACACTCAAGAAAGTTTGGCAGATAGGCTTGGAAAATCAAGGCCAATGGTTGCAAACACATTAAGACTTTTAAACTTGTGTCCAGAAGTTATTGAAATGGTTGCGTCGGGCAAATTAAGTGCTGGACATGCAAGATGCTTGGTTGTTGTTACAGACCCTGAAATTCAACTTAAATTAGCCAAAATTGCAGTAAATAAAAAGGTTACTGTTAGAGATTTAGAGCGCGAAGTTAAAAATATGCAAAATCCAAAGCCTGCCAAAGTTTCTAAACCATTAAGTTTAGAAATGTCTGATTTTGTAAACAATCTTGAAAGAAAATTGTCCACCAAAGTTTCAATCAAAGGAAACGAAAAGAAAGGTCAAATTGTTATTAATTACTACAATAAAGATGACCTAGACAGAATTTATGAAGTTTTGTTTAATTAAATAAATATAAATTACATAAATAACAACAAAACTTATATATTAAGCAACTGCAAAAGCAAATTTTGCTAAGTTTTTAAGTAAAAAGCAAGGAATAATTTAATTGATTATTTTATAAACTACAAAACAAAAAACAATAAAACATTAAATAATAGTATTAATAGTAATAGCAATAGCAATAGTAATAATTTAAATAATATAACAATTAGTTTATAAAATAATGCTATTATCAACAATATTAGAAATAATATTAATAATGATATTAATAGTACAATATTAATAATAATATTAATAACACGATATATTTTTCAATCATAAAATAATAATTTAAAAAAATATAAGTAGTTGTTTTTGAAAATATTAATTAACACTATATTTAAAACACAAAAAAACCACGGATTTACCGTGGTTTTTATTTGTTTAAGTTTATTATTCTGTTACAGCTGTTGCTGTTGTTGTAAATGTTAGAGTGTATGTTTGTGTTGCTGTTTGAGGTTCTGTTGCATTTGATGTAAATGTTACAGTAAATGTTATTGTGTAACTTGTTTCTGGTGTTAATGCACTTGATGTAATTGCAGTGTCACCATCAACACAAGCAATTTGCGTTGTTTGTTCTGTGTCAGTAGTAGCATATAATTTAATACTTGAATATGTTAGTGTAACAGTAACATTTTCATATTGTTTTTCTGTAACTTTTGCAATAGAAACTGTTGTATCTGTAACAGTAACTACAAAACTTTCATTATTTGTTTCAGTTTTTGCTTTTTCAGCATAATCTACTTTTTCTTCAACAGTTGGGTCTTCTTTTGAAATATCATTAATGAAGTCGTCAATTTTGTCTTTTAATTCATCATTAACCCATTCATTGACATAATTATATGTATGTCTTGTTACATTTGAATTGTCTAAAAAGTTGTTAACTTTAGTGTCAATTGCTGGAACCATACTTGCAATTGAAGTTAATCCTAAAATAATTAAAACAACTGCAAAACCTTGAACTGCACCAAATATTAATCCAAACAAACGATTCATACCACTTAATGGTGTTGAATTTGCTGATACACTATCGAATAATTTAGCCAACAACCAAACTGCCGCTTTAATTAATACAAATACAATAATCATACTTAACACGATAGTGCAAACAGATGCTAATTGGTCAAGTGTGTGACCTCCAACGCCTGTTTCAGGAACTTTTAATGTGTTTTCCAAGAATTTTCTAAAAAATCCGTTAACATCAACTAATTTATTCAAAAATTCAGCAACAGGTTTGCTTGCCCAAAATGAAAGGAAAATTGATGCAACCGATGCACACAACGACAAAATTGAGTCAAACAACCCTTTTACAAGGCCAATTATTGCAAAAATAATAATTATTGCAATAAATACTATATCAATCCACATAGTACATACCCTCCAATGCACTTATATTTCTACTAATATAATATCATATAATGCTTTGTTTGTCATTACTTTTTAAAAATTTCTTATATTTTTTGTTGGATTAATTTTGATTTTACGGCAGTTATTAAAATTTTAATAACATTTAATTCTAAGCATGCTTTTATTTTTATTTTTTGCTATTTTTAATTTTTATTTTTCAAAAGTATATAATTTAACAAATTGTATATAATCAAGTAAATAAAATTGTACTAAAATTTAAACTAAATAAGTTTTAATTTTTAAGGAGTTAAATGTATTACACACTTTTTAATCACGAAAAAAATAATAAAAAGTTTAGTTATGACTTAGCAAATATGATTTTGGAACTTGAAAAACCTCCCATTTTTTTATGTGTTGGAAGCAATAAAATTGTAGATGACAGCCTTGGAGCATTAACAGGTGAACTTTTGAGCCATTACTACAAAATTAAATCTAAAGTGTTTGGTAATTTAACATGTCCACAAGTTGGAAACAACTTGCAAAACACATTAATTAAAATTAAAAGTGAGTACTATAACAATACAATAATTGTTGTAGATTCAAGCATTGGAAAATTAAATAATTTATATGATGTTTCTTTAAATTGCTGTGGTTTGAATATTGATTGTTTAAGTAGCAACAAAATTGTTGGTGACATAAGTATTAGCAGTGTTACTTATGTTAAAGGCATTAACGATTTATTATTCCAAAATTCCGAAAAGAAAAAATGTGTTTTTAAGCTTGCAAACTTCATTGCAAGTGGCATATACAATGCATTAAATTTGTGTGAGAATGTCAAGGATAGTAAAGCAATTTAGGTTTTTTATGGGGCAAAATAAAAAAATGGTTTTGCTCCATTTTTGTGCAATTTTGATGTAATTTTACCTTTTTTTGATTAAAATTTAGCCAAAATTTGATTTATTTTTATTAAATTTTTCATTTTCGGGGTAAAAATTTGCAAATTTGTTACTTTTATATATAATATATATTATAAAATTAAGTATACTTTTAAATAAGTTTATGTTAAAATTTAATCGCAAATATTTTTAGGAGGAATTAATTTGGATAATAATCAAAGAAAAAAGAATTCAACTAGTAAAATTGTAACTATTTTACTTTTAGTTTTTGCAGTTATAATGTTATTTTATTTTGCAAACATGGGTTCTAAAGGAACAGAAATTTCTAACGATGTGTTTTATTCTTTACTAGAAGTTCCAGAAAACCCAGATGAAAACAGAATTTACATCACCGATGTTTATGCTGTTGGAGGCGTTGCAAAAATCAGAGTTGAAGGAAGTAAAATTAAAGATAGCGAATTTCCAAACAATGCAGATTTCTATTTTAATTACACTTACAACTTTGAAAGATACATTGATGCAATATTGGAATATAATGAAAACATAACAAAGGGCAACAACAACGAAGCAGGTTTTGAACAATATAAGGGCTTACAAAGAATTGATTGGAGAAACCCAACAGCAAGCACCCCTTTAATTCAAACAATTATGCCTTATTTAAGCATTGTGTTGTTTTTAATTTTAGGCTTTGTAATTGTTAGAATGCTACTTAGTGCAAAAAATGGAAATGCAGCAGGTGGATTTGGAAAAAGCAAAGCAAGGTTGGAACGTTCTAACATAAAATTTGCTGACATTGCTGGTGCTGATGAAGAAAAAGCAGAAACCCAAGAAATTGTAGAGTTTTTAAGAAATCCTGCAAAGTTTAAAGCCGTTGGTGCAAGAATTCCAAAAGGCATACTTTTAGTAGGACCTCCAGGAACAGGTAAAACATTGCTTGCAAAAGCAGTTGCAGGTGAAAGCAATGTTCCGTTCTTTAGCATAAGTGGTAGTGACTTTGTTGAACTTTATGTTGGTGTTGGTGCAAGCCGTGTTAGAGACTTGTTTGACACTGCAAAAAGAAATGCTCCTTGCATTATATTTATAGATGAAATTGACGCAGTTGGTCGTCAAAGAGGAGCAGGCCTTGGTGGTGGAAATGATGAAAGGGAACAAACATTAAATCAACTTTTGGTTGAAATGGACGGATTTTTAAGCAACGAAGGAATTATTGTTTTGGCTGCTACAAACCGTGCTGATGTTTTAGACCCAGCACTTCTTCGTCCTGGCAGATTTGACAGACAAATAACTGTTAATGTTCCAGATGTTAAGGGCAGAGAAGGCATTATGAAAATCCACGCAAGAAACAAACCTATTGACAAAGACGTTGATTTTAAAGCAATTGCAAGATTAACTTCTGGTTTTACAGGTGCCGATATTGAAAACTTTTTAAATGAAGCCGCAATTTTGGCTGCGCGTGACAATAGATTAACAATAACCATGGAAGATATAAGTGAAGGTATTCATAAAGTATTATTAGGACCACAAAAGAAATCGAGAATAATTACAGAAAGGGACAAAAAAATTACTGCATATCATGAAAGTGGCCACGCAATAGTAAGCAAATTATTAAAAAGTGGCGACACAGTTCATGAAGTTTCAATTATCCCTCGTGGTTCTGCTGGTGGATTTACTTCGTTTAGAAGTGAAAACGATGACCAATTTATGACATACGACACATTAAAGGCAAAAATTTGTGCCGATATGGGTGGTAGGGCAGCTGAAGAAATCATCTTTAAAGATATAACAACTGGTGCTTCTGCCGACATAGTTCAAGCAACAAACATTGCCAGAAAAATGGTTACTGAATGGGGCATGAGCAAAAACTTAGGGTTTGTAAATTATGGTAGCGATAGAGAAGTGTTTATTGGCCGTGATTATCAAACCACAAAAACATATAGTGAAGAAAAAGCAAGTGAAATTGACAAAGAAATTCACGACATCTTAGATGAGTGCTATAAAAAGACTGTAAAATGCTTAACTGACAACCGAGAAATATTAGAAAATATGGCAAATCTTTTGCTTGAAAAAGAAACAATTTACGCTGAAGAAGTTGACATGGTTTTAAAAGGTGTAAACTACAAAGAAATTATAAAATCTATTGACAAACGCGAAAAAGCAAAACAAAGAAAAGAAGCAAGAAAAAGAAAAGAGGCTGAAATTCAACAACAAAAAAGAATCCAAGAACTAAAAGAACAAGCAGCCAAAGCACTAAATAAAGCAGGTGTTTTAAGTGAAGAAGAATTGAAAATGATTCAAAGTGAGAACAAAACTGTTTCTTCTACCACAAAAAAAGAAGATAAAACAAACAATAAATCTTCAAAAGAAACAGATGAAAACAAAAATGAATCTAACGACGACACACCTAAACAAAACTAATTTTAAATTTTAGTGTACAATTTGTTTAAAATTTGTTAAATTAATATTAGTTAAATTTTATATATAAATAACACAAGGAATAAATTATGAAAAAGACATTAACAATAGTAGCATTAAGTTTAATAGGTTTAATTATTATAGCAACAATTGTGTTGGGATTTGTTAACACAAACTTTGCACAAATTAATATTGATAACGCAACAAGCGTAACATTATACAAAGATGGCAAAGTCAACACATATTATAAAAATGATGATGGTGTGGCAACAAACACTGCACAACAATATAAAGAAATTGCAGACCTTTACAACAAAGAAAGCAAAGTTAGTATTTTAACCGCTTTATTTACTGGGGCATATTCAACTAAGGCAGACATTGTAAATGAAAATACAACCATTTCAAATAAAACAAGCAGTGGATATTGGCTAGTATTTGAATTTGATGAAGAACAAACTTTAAAATTAAATGGCAAAGAATATGTTGATTCAACATCTACTTCAAGTGACCCTGTTACATTTACAAAAGTTGTACTACAAGTTACAAACACTCAAGGAATGCAACTTGTAACTGCATATATTTGTGAAAGTTCTAGTGCATCACAAGCAACCTACACAATGAGCATTTATGCAAATCAAACAGCTTTGTACGAATATATTAACGATGCTGAAATATTTTAAAAACAAACAAAAAACCACTATTTAATAGTGGTTTTTTTATTAAATTTTTGTTTTTATAATGTTGTTACTTTAATAATTAAAGCGTTGGATCGTCAATATCACTTGCCAACTCTATATCTATTTCATTAAATGTATTTGTAACATATTCAAAATCTTGTTTTGAAAAACCTTCTGTTTTAATCATTTCATCAATCAACTTTGTACTTTCATCAATGCCTGTTTTAAATTCAACTTGAAGTTGTACAACTTTTTCAAGACATTCTTTTACGCTTAAATAATTTTCAATATATTCTCTTTTGCTATTTGCAAGTTCATATTCTTCAAAACTTCCAACAACTCGTGTATTTGTTTCAGGGTTAATAAATGTATAAGTTTCATGTTCATAATAACGGCTCTTTTTTTCTTCATAACTATTTTGCAATTCTTCTTCTTTTTCTTTAACCAGCAATGCACTTTTATTTAAATTGTCAAATTTAACCAAAAAAGTTTTACCTTGCGTTAACAAATCGTAATATGTGTTAAGTGTTTTGTTTGCAATTTCAGCAAACTTGTTGTATTTTGTGCTATTAACATAAGTTATTGCATTTGGAATATATTCAAATTGTCCGCCCACATTAATTTCTAAAAACATAGGAAGTTGTGGAATTTTAGACTCTTTAATCTTTTGAATTTCAACATTTGTTTTGCTTAGTTTTTGTGATGTTTTAAAAACATCTATTGAACTTTTGTTTAATTTGGAAATTACAGGATTAATTTGTTTTGAAAAATCACTAAATTTTTGCACATCTTTTAATGAATTTGAAAGATTAATTTTTAAAGATGCTTCTTGCAACACTTTTTCAATTTCTTTACACTTTTGTTTTTCTTCATCAACTTTATTTTCATTTAAAACAGTTGTTGTTTGTTGATTTTTAACTGCCTTGTGTGCACCATTTGCATCAAAAAACATACCAGCAGGGCACATTAAAATGTCCTTATATTTTTCATAAGCCAAGTTGTACTCATTTTTGTCTTGAACAAACTTGCCTTTAAATTCTATCATCTTAACCAAAACATTTGTAATATGATATAAACTTTCATTTGTCATTGGAAGTGCTTTTGCACTATTAAAATGCCTAATTGTTCCAATAGTGTTTATACCAAATTCTTTTTTTATATTTTCAACTTTTTGTTCTATAACACTAAGACCTTTGTATGGTAAATTAGCATTTGTAAAAACAACTTCTTCTGGTGGATAAAAAGTTTTAAAATAATCACAAGTTTCCTTTAATGCGATTGCATAAGCAACATAAGCATTGTCGTTAGGATTGTAGAATTTACCTAAATTTAATTCTTTTACTTTGTCAGCAATTCCGTATTCCATATAATCTTTAAACTTGTTATAAGCCATTATCCTAAAATGAGTAAATGCTGAAAGAGTTTTTGAATCCATATAAATATATGGAAGATTTTTATCTCTATTAATTCCTATTTTGTTTATAATTTCAAAGTTTTTGTGATTACCATTTATTGATAAAACCTGTGGGGTGTAAATAGTTTCTCTGCTATTATTGTTGAACATATTATAATAGCCAATTTTTTTAATATATTTGTTAGATGGTATGCTTCCACAGGCAAATACCCCTAGCTCAAACCTAAACAAATCGTTAAATGCAGTTAACACAACAGGGTAGTTGAACCTTTCTTGATTGTGAAATCTTGCAAAATCCTTGTAACTACCATCAAAATTACGCAAAGCAAAAGCACAAGACATATATAGTCCATCACTCCTTAAAGCACAAAACGCCCTTGTAATTTTGCTATTTATGTTTGTTAAAATAAATCTATTGTATGTTTCTT
>CALVNY010000005.1 GCA_944350085.1 uncultured Clostridia bacterium
AACGATTCCTTTGTGTTTTGTAATGATGAAGGGAATTTAAGAACTTATAGCGGAACAAAGAAGATTTTTTATACTTTCTTGAAAAGTCATAATTTGCAAAAATACCATATTCACTTTCACACTTTAAGGCACACTTTCTCTAACACTCTTTTTGAAGCTGACCAAAATCCAAAAGTAATACAATCTCTTTTAGGTCATAAAGACGTAAAAACAACAATCACAACTTACAACTCAGTTGATAAAAGTTATTTCAACAAAGCAACTGATGTTTTTAACGAAAAATATAAAGTGGAAGATGAAAAGCAAACAGATTTTGACAATTTAAGTGATGATGAACTTATGAAGCAAATGCGAGAACTTGAACAACAAATTGCGAAAAGAAAGAAAAAACAAAAAGATTTTGAGATGTGAAAATTGTAAAGCGAAGCCAATATTGACTTACAAGGTAGATTATGATATAATTTTACTATGAAAACGAAATTTAATGGAAAAATTCATATAGTTTATGATGGAATGTGGGGTTCTTGTGGAAAGGGCAAGTTTTGTGGAGAACTTGCACTAGACCAGAAACTAAATATTCAAGTTTGTGTTAATAACAACGCTCCAAACGCTGGGCATAGTTTTGTTTTTGATGATGGAAGAAAAGTGGTAACAAAACATATTCCTATTGGTTTCGTGAATAAAAATATTCCATATTTAGTAATTGGTGAAAGTGCGATAATTGATTTTGATAGATTTTTGTTAGAATTGACACAATATAAAGACATATTAAATGGCAGGCAAATTTATATTGCCGACACAGCCGCAGTAATATCGGACAAACATAAACATCAGGAAGAGGAAACAATCAAATCAGGAAGCACATTTAGTGGTGCGGGCGCTGCACTTGTTGATAAAATTATGCGGAAAGATGTTTTGGTGTGTGATGATAAAAGGTTTTCGCAACTACAAGAAGAAGGACTAATTAAGATTGTCAATTCAAAAACCTTTTTCCCAATGATTTATAATGGCTTTCCGCCTTTTAAGGGAAGCGAAAACATCCTTGTTGAACTTTCGCAGGGTGATGCTTTGGGCTTAAACAACAGTGCAAATTATCCAAACACAACTTCAAGAGATTGCACTCCTGCACAGGCACTAAAAGATATTCATGCCGCCGACTTAAGTTCGCAGGTGAGAAAATATTGTGTGTTTAGACCATATCCGATTAGAATAAATAATAACAGTAATGCCGGATTTATATATACTGGTGATTTTGAAGGTGCAAAAGAAATTTCGTGGGAAGAAGTTTGTGCGCGTTCTGGACTGCCAAGTGAAGAAATAAAGAAACTTGAGCACACAACTGTCACACAAAGACTTAGACGAGTGGCGGAGTTTAGCATTAAGCAATTTGCGGAAATGCTTTTAGATACAAAACCTGATGAGTGCTTTTTAAATTTTGCTCAATACATTGATGGTGAAATTGCTGGCTTGACAAGCAAAGGGGTAAAAAATATTCAAAGGAAGTTTAAAGATTGTTCTGCTACAATTTCAAAGTCAGAAGAAGAATTTATTAGCATAACAATAAAAAATTATGCGATAGAACATGTTCTCGGCTATGTAGAAGAAATGGAAGATTATTTTAACAATCTTTTAGGTAGCAACATATTAAAAATAACAAAAATTGGAACGGGTGCTAAATTATCTCAAACAATCGCAAGAAAAGATATAGCTCAAGTTGCTGATGTAAGGCATGCAATTAAAGATATAAATCCACTTGATTATGCTGATAAAGAAAATGTTCCAAATTTAGAATTATAATCTACTGTTGCAATTTGTTGCAAATAGCATAGTTTTAGGCGGTTTTAGAAAGAATTTGACCGAAAGTTAGGATTTTTAACTTTCGGTCATTTTTTTTGCCTATTTTATAGATAAAAATTATTTGCTACAAATTTTGATTTTATTTGCAACAGTTTTTCGGACAAAATTTCGTTATAAAATCATAATAAAAACCCCGATAAAATCGGGGTTTTAGACTGGTAGGATTGAGTGGACTCGAACCACCGACCCCCACCTTATCAGGGTGGTGCTCTAACCGGCTGAGCTACAATCCTATATTAATTTTTGTTTTAACGACTTTAACAACTGTCAAAATATATAAATTATTTGGTGGAGATAATCGGATTTGAACCGATGACCCCCTGCTTGCAAGGCAGGTGCTCTAGCCAACTGAGCTATACCCCCAATTAACAATATTTAATCAATGCTCTAATATAATATCAAAATACTTTATTATTGTCAATGTTTTTTTAATATTTTTTTATTAACTTTTTAATAAGTTTATTTAATTAAAAATGTGATTATTATTTTTTAAAAAATAGTAATAAATAAGTTAATATATTAATTACAAAATAAAATATTGTAATTAAATGTCGATTAATAAATTATTTTATCATATAATTTAATTTATTCTTGAAAACCAAACAAAAAGCCTTTGTTTGGTTTCTATTTTATTATAAAATAAATTGATATTTTTTTAAATTAGGAGAAAAAATTGATTACAGAAAATATTAATAACGATGAATTAAATGAAATAGAAATTTCAATTATAAAATATATATCTAAACATAATGGTTGCACAAGTAGTGAATTAATAGAAAATTTTAATACGAATATTTACGATTTGTCTAATTTAATAAACAATATGCTTATCATAAAATTTATTGATAAGTTTGTTTTAACTGGCAAAGGAAGGTTGTTTATGGACCAGTATTATTTCAACAAAAAAGTTTCACTAAAAACATTAAGGTTTTAGTGATTCATTATTGTTTGTTGGTTTACTTGTTATTTTATACTCATTATAGAACATTATAATTGAAGATACTATTCCTATTGCAAAGCAAGAGTACATACTTGGAATTACAAAGAAACAAGAATAAAGTGGAATTTTTCCAATAAAAATATAGAAGTCGCGATTGGTCATGCCATCAAAAATATAGTTGTCGGCAGATATTTTTTTGCAAAACAATTTAAACATTGGAACAAATGTTAATGGGAAAGCAACTGATATCAAACAACTTAGTATATAAAGAACAACTGCGTTTTTAAATATTAACAACAATATGCTAGATATCAAAAAAACGCCAAAACTTAAAATTGTACAAATTAAATATTTGTTTTTACTTGTTAAATATTTAGCAAAGTAATTAGCTAATATTTTGCATAATTCAATTAATACAATAATTATTGAAACAGATTCAAAAGAAAGATTGTTAATGAATAAGTACAATGGCAAAACATTGTCTATTGTTGATTGAAATGAACTAAAAGTAATATGGAAAATATTAAAATATAAATAATCACTTTGTTTAATATTTATATTTTCTTTTTTGTTAATTAAATTATAATTGTCTTTTAGTAATTTATAACTATATAAAATTGGTATTACACAAGATATGTAAAAAAGGCTTGCAAGAATACTTAGATATAAAAATGAATTTTTAATTGTGCTTGAAATTAAAAATCCACTAAGCAGAACAAAAAGAATTTTTCCAACATTTGTTGCAGCTTCAAACTTTGCAACATTTGTTTCTTTGTCACTAAATGCAAAAATTAAATTTAGAGGAATTGAATAAAGTGTTTGTGAAAGTCCCATTAATACGCCACTCATAATTGAATTTAAAACATTTATTGTGTAAAATGTTAACAAAAATTGCGTTGTTATTATTGGAATACAATGCAATATAATTGATATGATTCCATATTTTTGTAAAAACCTTTTTAAAATAAACATAAAAATTAGAGTAGATATAGTATAAGTAATTAAATATAAAAAGGATAATTTTATGTTATTTGTGGTCTTTAATATGTAAAGGGGAATAAATATCTTAATTATACTATCGGCAAATGCTTTTAAAAGTTTGTGTAAAAAAATTAAATTGGTTTTGTTTTTCACTATTCTATCCTTACTAAATTTGATTTAATATTTATTATATTTTAAATATTAAAAAAATAAAATCAATAAATTTAACTTTAAAATTTATATTTATTTTAAAATTAAATGAGCAACAATCATTTTGCTCATATTTTTTTATATGTTAAAATATTATATAAATTAAAGAGGGGGATTGTTTATGAAAAATAAATTTTTTAAAGGGCTTATTACTTGCTTGCTGGTAGTACCTTTATGCATTGGATTATTTACAGCTTGTTCTTGTTCGAAAAAACAAAATTTAAGTAACTTTAATTCAAAAGAAATTTATATGTTTTCTGCAATTACCAGTGCATCATACTTAAGTGATGTAACAAACAATGCTTTACAATCAAATAAATTTTTAGGAGCAGGAGAGGTTGCAAATTCAAGACCAGAGTTAGTTGCAAACGATATTGAAAGTATTAACACTTATTTAAAAATGTTTGAAGGATATTTGTTAAATGGAAAGATTAATCAAACTTCTTCAAAACCAACAAGTGCAGATGGCGAATATGCTAAATACAATACAAAATTAACTGCTTCGTTATTAAATTTAGATGGCACTTACACTAATTTTACAATGTATTATGATGAAATCAACTCAGTAACAAAAGTTGAAATTGACGACAATGAATTAGAAGAAGAAGTAAGCACAACACTAAGTGGAGTTATGCTTGTTAATAACAATGTATTTGATGTAACTGGTGAAAAGGTTGTTGAAACCGAAGACAATGAAACGGAAATAGAAATAAAATTTACAACAAAATCCAGGACCAATCCGCAAAACTATATTGTAGTTGAACAAGAAATGGAATATGGCGAAATTGAATTTGAATATAAATTGTATGAAAATGGATTGCTTGTTTCTAACACTGAAATTGAATTTGAAAATGATGAAAGAGAAAATGAAAAAGAATTATCTTTACAATTTAAAAATGTTTCAAATGGTGTGTTAAGTAACATAAAATATTCAATAGAAAAGGTTGTTGTAAATGGTGAAACTCGCTTTGAAGTTAGATGCAAAAATAATAATCAAACCGTTAGATTTTATGTTTTAGACAATGGAACCACATACACTTATGTTTATGAAAATGGTTTTACAGAAACTTTAAATAAGTAAAAAATGCAAATATAAATAAAAAATAAGGCTTGTATTTAACAAGTCTTATTTTTTATGTTATCAACAATTTCAATATATTTATAGACATTTATATTATAACAATTGACATAAACATATATGTTTGTGACATTAACTATATTTTACTAAATGTGCATATTTTTATATTTTAATGTTGTAAAATGTGCATACTTACATTTTTGCATATTAGTTAATAGTTAAAAAATTTTTAATATTTTTAATGAATATTGTGAAAAACTGAATTTTATTTTTTAATTTTATTGTTATATTTTGATAACTAATTTTTATTGTTAAATTTGTTGTTAAAATTGTTATTTATGCTATTAATCATATTTGTAAAATTGTGTTAAAATTATGAACTTAAAAATTAAAAAAGATTTTTAATTATTTGTTTAAAACATTTTTTAAATAGTTCATAAAATGTTAAACTAACATAAAGGAAGATTAAAATGGAAAACGTAATTGATATCGAAAAAATTAAACAAGAATATATAAAAATTTTTAGAAACAACATTAAACGAGAAGGCTCAGACGAATTGCTTAAATATTTAGAAAGTTCTGATTTTTTTACTGCACCTGCTAGTACAAAATTTCACTCAGCATTTAATGGTGGGTTGTGTCTTCATAGCATAAATGTTTTTAATAGGTTTGTAAGTTTGCTTGAAAATGAGTATGGCGAAAATTGGCAAGATTTTATTAGTTTGGAATCTGCAACAATTTGTGGTTTGTTGCACGATGTTTGCAAAGTCAATTTTTACACACAAGAATTTAGAAATGTTAAAATTGATGGAGAGTGGACTAAACAACCATTTTTTATGGCTAACGACACTTTGCCTTATGGTCATGGTGAAAAGAGTGTTTATATAATTAGTGGTTTTATGAAACTAACTCGTGAAGAAGCAATGGCAATTAATTGGCACATGGGTGGCTTTGATATGAGAGTAAAGGGTGGCAGTTACACCATTGAAAATGCTTTTAGAATGTTTCCAAATGCTTTTTTATTTCATATTGCAGATTTAGAAGCAACATATTTAGATGAAACAAAATAAAACCTGTCAAAAGATAGGTTTTTTTATTTTGCTTTTTATAGTAAATTTTTTTGTAGTAAATTTTATAAATTTCTTTTGTTTTTAATTCTACATAACAATTTACTAGTGTTACTAGGGGTAAAAGAAAGTTAAAATTAATATTTAATTTTTTATTGTGATTAAACAACTATGGTGCTTGTCTACAATTTTAATTAGTTATGCTTTATATATTATAAAATATATTAAATGTGTTGATTAATTGAGTTGACATAATTCTCCATTATTCGTATAATACAAATAGCAAATAATTTTATTATATATATAATATATAATATTTAATTTTTTTTTGCTAAAACTAAATTTTAAGAAAAGGCACAAATTTTAGTATTATTAATGCTGAGATGGAGTGATAATTGATTATGAAAAATGATAAAAAACCAAACTTTAAAGTAAAGCATCCTTATGCACATTTAATTCAATGTATGTTGCTTGGAATAATTTTAATGTTTTCTAGTGTACTAGTAAGTAGCACTAGTCTTTTTGGTTTTAATAAACTTGGAAATTCTGATAGCACAGAACAAGAAAACGAAGTTCAAGCTGCTACACCAAGTGGTAACTGGTATGATTACGCATCGTCTAGTAGTTCTGCTGTTTATTTAAGTGGTACAACTTTTTATATTAATACGGCTGCAGGTTTAGCTTATGCGGCTAGGTGGGCTAGTAATACTGCAAATCCTGCTGCTTATGCAAGTTATACATATAAATTAAATAATGATATAGATTTAAGTGCTCATTATTGGAACTACCCATTTGGGCTTAATGATTCAAGAAGATTTAAAGGTACTTTTGATGGTCAAGGGCACAGAATTTATGGGATTTGTATTAAAGAAGGTAACTGGCAAGGTGGCGGTGACGACTTTGGCTTTTTTAGATATACACAGGGTGCAACAATAAAAAATGTTAAATTTGACTACAAAGTAGGAAATTCATACAACTCTATTAATGGTAACACATGGGGTGGTGTTGTTGCAAGAACCAGAGGAGGTTCTAGTACAAAAACAACAATATCTGATGTTTGGGTTAGTGGATATATGTTCCAAAATACTGGGATAGACAGAGTTGGGGGATTTGTTGGAGAAGCAGAATCTTGGTTAGAATTTAATAGGTGTTATAGCACAATATTTCTTGATACGGAAGGTGGCAATACATCTAACGACCATTACATAGGTGGATTTGTAGGATACTCAAATGAAAGTTCAGATGTAAGATTTAACTATTGTGTATTCCGTGGCGTTGTTTGGCATGACTATGGTGGTGGAAATGCGTATGCTTATGGTGGTGGATTTATTGGAAGAAACAACCACAATGGAAGTTGGCCAGCAAGATTTACAGGGTGTGTTTCCGCAGGGTTGGTAACTGGAAACGCAAATTGGCGTCAAGGTGGATTTGTTGGTTATTGTAAATCAAATAGTAGTAGTGATTATCCTATTTACTCAGGCTGTGTTTCGCTAAGTATTTCAAGGCCATTTGGCTCAACATCTACAAGTTCTGGCTATAATTTTTCATCACATGGAAATTATAACAATTCTACAAACTGGGAGGCACAATTTCATTCAACAAGTGCAAGGGGAACTAGGGTTAATATTGGAAACTATAAGGGTTCGTATTCTCTTTCAACTTTAAGTTCTTCTTGGTATTATACTTTAGAATATGCTTATGATAAAGTGCCATATTCTACTAAAACATCATCTACAAATAATGCTAGTTCTTATTTTACAACTACAACTTCAAGAGATGTTCCATGGCCAAAAGGCTTTGGACAAGTATTTAATTTTTCATTTTCAAATTACGGAAATTATTTTTCGCCAGATGATGTATCGCAAACGGGGCGTATATTATCTAGTGGAACTGCTGGTACAACGAAGTATTCTGGAGGAGTTCCTAATCGTGATAGCAGTGTAGGCACTTCTCCAAGCAATTGGAGCACATCAGGAAGGAGCACTTCATTTTGTTATATTGCAGTTCCGGAAACTAGCCTTGATATTTATATTTTAGAATTAGATCCAAGATATTATATCTCTGCAATTTCTCAAACAGCATTTTCATATCAAACATCTTCTTCAAATTTAACCAGTACATCAACATCTGTTGCAAATGTTTGGACCAAAAAATATATTATGTACGAAGGCTCAACCACAAAGACTATTAATTTAACTGTAAAAGAAAGGACTGGGTCATCAAGTAACCCTTATATAATTAAAAATAACGCACAACTGCATAATTTTAGGGTTAATCTTGGTGCTTCATCTACAAGTAAATATACAAAACAAATTGCAAATGTAACAATGTATCAAAGTTATACAGGATATGGTACTTATTTAGGACGTTATTATTGTTCTAGTTATTCATCTTCTAGTTCAACAAAATATTCTATAACAATGAATGATTATTCATTGTACGGAAGTGGTTCAAGTGGTTCGAGCGGTTATGGTAAATACTATAATGTTTCATTTAATGCACAAAAAGGACATATTTACACAGGAACTAGTTATGGCACATTTAACTATTGCAATTTTACAATTAACACACCAAATTCATATTCAACAGCAGCAAATAACTTTTTCCCAACAAGTTATTCAACATTTACTTCATGTAATATTTATTTAAATAGCACTGGCACTGCCGGGTTTATCTACAACAATTATGGAACGTTAACTAGTTGTAATGTATATCTACAAAAATCTACTAATTCAAACACATCAACCACATTTTGTTATTATAATTATGGGACAATCAATTCTTCCACATTTAGTGTGACTGGATATTATTATGATCATAGTATTATAATTAATAATGGTTCAGCTGATAGATCAGGGGTAATTAAAAATTGTAGTTATACAAATAAAAACAAATATAGTAGTACTAGTACATATAATAAATTTGTAGAAACTAATGGTAAATTAGGTAAAATAACTGGAACAACATATACATTTAATTCTTCTTACGGAAATGCAATGTTTGTAATTACAAACAATGGTGAAGTTGAATCCTGCAAATTTTCGCTTGGTTCAAGTGTTCCACAAATTACTACGTACGTAAATAAATTTTGTACTACAAATTATGGAACTATAAGCAATTCAATAATGCGATTTGATAATGCGAAAGCAAGAGGATGCTTTGTTAATAGTAATTCGGGGACATTGACAAATATTTATTTTGGCGCAAGTAATACTAGTTCGATTATGGCTAGTTCCAATTTGTCGACTGCTGATAATGACCGCAATGTTGTATTGACAAATCAGAGCAGTGGAAAAATAAATGGGCTATTCACAAGAGGTACAGGATTTAGTTCTAGTTATCCTATCTATGAATATGTTAGCGTTGAAGATTCAAAAAATGCTTGTGTATACAGGAATTATGGAACTATGTATGGAACGCTACATTCTATGTGCAATGCTCCATTAGTGTATAGGAACGAGTCTAACGGAATAATTGGAACAGATGATAATCAGGCAAAAATTGTATTAAGCGACAATACTAGTTATAAAACAGGTGTGCAACAAAGCCCAATGATTTTCCATAATTATGGAACAATTAATAATGCTACTATGACAATTTCTAACGATTTCTTTATGCGTGGAAATACAGGATTTACGGAATCAAATGGTTCTTCATACGGAACAAATGTTGAAGCAGCATTCTGTTTGTTTAATTACAAAAGTGGGGTAATAAAGAATTTTTCATTTACAGGCTCTTTTAATATGAGACCAACTGCAAATAATTTGGGCTATGTTGGTGCAGTTTGTGGACAAAATGAAGGATTGGTTACAAATTGTACATTTAAAGGGGATGTTTATGTTTATTGCAATGCTGCTTATGGGAATTATGTAGTAGAAAGATGGGGACTTTTGGTTGGACACAATGGTTCAACAGGATCGGGTATTACTAATTGTACAATAAGTGGATACTTATATTTTACATCTCCAAGCAGTGGTACTTTAAGTGTAAACTATTGTGGATTAATTGCAGGGTTGAGTGATAATAATATAACAAATTGTGAAATTAATAATTCTTATAATAATTCACGTATTCAATTCACATCAAGTTTTACTGGAACATTTACTAATGTGGGCTTGGTAACAGGTTCTTCTCATTCTCATGAAATTTCAAATTGTAATGTTGTTGGATATATTTCAGGACTTGGAAATAGTGGTACTTCAAATGTGGGTGGTATTGCTGGAGAATCAAAATCAAGCATTACAGATTGTAATTTTAGTGGATATTTTAGCTTACAAAAGAAAATAGTTTATAGGGTTGGTGGTATAGCAGGCTATGTTTCAGCAACTTCAACAATATCTAATTGTGAATCCACATTTACTAGTACGACAACCATGTCTGGAAGTTCTACTATAAATGCTGTTAATTTCGGTGGTGTTGTTGGATATTCTGCAGCAAATACAAATATTAATTATTGCTATGTAACAATAAACAATAATGTAATTGTTAATAGTGGCAGTCAATCAAGACTTGCAGGTATTATTGGTTATGGTTCATCTTCTGCTGTATTAAATGTTTATAGATGTGTTTCACAAGGCTCAGGATTTTCTGTTGGGTCCTACACTTCGTATATTATGGGTGTGGCTGGTGTTGTAGGTTCCACAAATGCAAATAATTGTGTTTTTGAAGAATGCGTAGTTTTATTTACAAATATTTCTGGTGGGGCAAATTATAATTCAGGAATAGTTGCATGGGGAGATGGTAGCAACAACGAAATTAAAAATTGTGTAGTTTATAGTAATGTTTCCTCAAATTATCCTTTTAGACAAAGTGGAAATGGTTCATTTACAACTAGTTATTGTTATGCTAAAAAAGGTAATAATACCAAAGGCACTTTAAACAATTCGGTTTATAATAGCTCAAGCAGCGTAAGTACTGCATTTTCATCAACATCATTTAACAAAATGAGCAATATTTTTGACCCAGAAATTTGGGATGTTCCACTAACTAACGCATCAACTACTAATGGAACAAGTGGTGTTAACACCCACCCAATGCTTGACTGGTATCAAGTTAAAAGCAATTGGACTAATACTGGCAAAAATATTGGTTATAGCAAAAATGGAAATGTTGTTACAGTAACAACTGGGCAAGGTTTTGTTAATGCTTTGGCAAATGAAACTGCAAGTGGCACAACAATCCAACTTGCAAACAGCATTGATTTAACAGGCAAGTATTGGATTCCAACTGAAATTAAAACTGGTGTTACAATTGATGGTAATTATTATGATATTAATGGTGTAAATATTTTAGCAAGTAGAGGAAGCAATAGTTCTAATACTCGTTATATGGCAATGTTTCCGGTTTGTTACGGAATTTTAAAAAATGTTAATTTTACAAATTCGTACATTAATATAGATACAAGTTATACCTGGGCAGCAGGAATTGTAGGATCTTTAAATAATGGTGACTTTTATCAAACAATATCATATATGAAAGTTTCAATTAATGCTTATGTCCAAGATTGTGCCGGCGTTTTAAATAATGCAGGAATTAAAGGGGCAACACAATTAGGATTTAGGGGTATTATTAATTCTGTTTATAGTGGTGGTGTTTCTATTTCTGGTGTTGTTAATTCAACTACATATGTAAGTGAATGCTTTAATGAAGGGTTAATTACATTTGAAAATAGAAATTCTACAAGCATTAGTACTATAATTTCTGGTATTGCATATTCAAATTATTACAATACAAAAGTAATGGAAAATTGCTATTTTAATGGATATATTAACTGGGGAAAAATTACATCATTATCTTATCCATTTTCATATATAACTGGTTACAGAGGAAGTTCCGATAGTCAGCCATTAACAGTTTCGAATTGTTACGGTACAATAAATACTACAAATAATAAAGGGGTATTTAGCAATTATAAAAATAATAATAGTTTGATTGCAGGTATTACAAATCCAAGTTCACAAACTACAACAACAGTTAACAATTCATATTACAATAGTTCTTATTCTGGCTCTTCATCTACAAAAACAGGTATAGCAAAAACCACTTCACAGTTAAATGTACTAAATAGCTCTACATACAACAGATGGGATTTCCTTGGGGTTTGGAACAAAACTAGCACAAGCAGTGGGCTTCCAACACTTTGGTGGACAAAACCTGGTTACACAAGATATGATTTAACAGATGTAAAATCACCTGACACAACGGGGGTTGACGGATTTAGCACTAATTATGTTAATGTAACAATTAATAGAACTGGTGGAATAAATGCAAATTCTAGTACAAATGGTGGTACAAGCAATACATACACATTAACAAATGTTTCACAATATATTTATATGCCAATTAGCACATCAACTACTTATTATTTAAAATTTAGTGTTATTGATAGTCAAAAGTACACTTATGGTTTTTATATGACTGTTACAAACACTAAAAATGGTGCTGGTGGACTAATAAATTATGACGACACAACAACTGGTAGTTCAGGTGTTAATGTTGCTATAAATAGCCTTACTTTATATTGTAATGGAACAAATAATGTAAATACATCAGTAAACTTTTCTCCTGCAACTAGGGGATATGATATTGTTTTAAGTATGGATGCTGGATACATGAAGTACTACTTTAAAGTTACAGCACCAAGTTTGGGTATGTTTGCAGTATCAATCAAAACAACCGATGGAAAATATCAAACAGATGCAAAAGACCCAACACAAACACAATCAGGTGTATATTATCATATAGTTGACACAGCAACTATAACTTTTAGCACATTCTATGGCTATACAGTTGAAATTAGGTACATGGGAAACACTGCAAGAGTTGGTTCAACAACTGTAACATATTCCGGCATAAACTCTGCTGGTTCAACGGTTTCAAAATCAACCACAAGAACTTATGCAATTAAAAACTTAACAAAGGATGGAGTCTCGTTAAAAGCATATAACACTCCAACAACAAACAGCGCTTCAAGTTATTCTTCAACTAGTGTAAAATTCGACACATTTATTGCAGGTGCAGGAAACGCATCAGTAGGTGTTTCTGGTAGTGCAACAAATTATTCTGGAACATTTTTAAGGTTGCAGTATTTTACAGTGTTTAGATCTTTTGATAGCGTAGGGAATCAAAGTCTATCCTTTGGTGATGTTAAAGTAAATGTAAAAAATGGAAGCACTACAATTTATACTTCAACTCTATCATCTAATTCAAGAACATATACATCATTTTGTGCTAGTCCAGAATATTCTGTTGTGCCAACAGCTTCTTCAACAGAGTATTACCAATTTAATAATTTCTCTACTTCTTATTTAAGTGGTAGTAACAATAGTTATTATTATACAAAACCATGGTTAAGAACTGCAACCGCAACTTTACAAAAAACAAATGGAGCACAAATTAGTGATGAAGAAATAGCAAACCTAAACTTTTATTACTCAACAAGCACAAGTCCAATTGCTGCGACAGTTACAAGGTTAAATATTACCACTATTAATGTTCATATTAATTTTACAGGTGGGTTGATTAGTAATTATTCATTTGCTGTGCCTTATGGATACGGACTTGTAATTCGAAGTGGTGGCAATACTAATAATATAACTAGTAAAACTGTTGGTTCTGGTGTTGCAGTTTCAAAACCAAGCACGGCAAATTCAAATGTTTACTTTATTGCAGCAAATTATAGTGTAAAATCATTTACTAAAACATTTAAATTTTACGAAGAAGGAAATGTTGATTATGTAACAAGTGAAGATGTTTCAACCAATCCTTATGACTTGGAATACAATAGTTATTCGGTTTATGTTTTAAATAGTGAAACTGGAGAAAAAAGAACTCTTAGTGGTTTAACCAGAGGTGTTTTAAAAGTTACTCTTCCATATTATTCAACTGTTAGAATAACAATAAATTTAGGCAATGATGACTTTGGTTATAGGTATACAACTTCTCAAACATTAATTACTCAAAGTGGCTCTAATTTTGCATCAAGCACTACTACAAACATTAAACTATTCCAAAACACAATTGATAGAGATTATGAAAATGATGGAACATTGACAAATGCAACATCATCAACTTTGTGCCAGGGTAAAACTGAGATAGTAATAAATTCTGTTCTTGATTGGTGTAAGGTTGTTAGATATGCAAATAAATATACATTAAATGCAACAGTTACATTAGGAAATAATTTAATCTTTAATAAACCAACAAGATTTATTGCAAATACTAGTGGAATTAAATTTAATGGAAACAATAAAACTATTACTGATTTAAAATGTCAAGTATCATCAAGTAATGGTAAAACTACTCCAAAAGATGCAGGTGTTTTTGGTAAATTAAGTTCTATTAGTAACACATATTTTAGTAACCCAACATTGTATTTTAATAGGAATGCTCAAAACACATATACAATTTTAATTAATTCAACTAAATACATAACTAATTCTAATACAAATAATACTCTTTCATTGCCAGCAAATTATGGTTCAGGATTAATTGGCTCTGCATCAACAATTTCAAGTGTTTCAGTTGCTGGTGCAACATATACTTCAAATTCTAACCTTTTAAATATGGGTGGAATTGCAGGATTTAATACTGGAACAATATCAATGTGCTCTTTTGATGGCACAATAACATCTACAGTGTCTTCTTCTCAAAGTGGATATCATGGTGGAATTTTTGCAACAGGTGGGGGGACAATACAAAATTGTTATTCTATTGCGAGATTTAATATAAGTAGTACTAGTGCAAAATGCGGTGGATTAATTGGTAATTTATCATCTAGCGGGGCTAAAATAATAAACAGTTATTTTGCAGGCGGAATATCAAATACTAGCACATCTTTAAATTCTATTTATGCAAGTGGAAATGCTCCGACTTTGACAAATGTTTATTTTTCATCAAGCCCGGCTTATGAAACTAGTGATATTGCAACAGATTTTGCTAGTGAACAAGGCAGTAAAAAATCAAAAGCAGATATGCGTTTAGAATCTACTTTTGCTCAGGTTGTATTTTCTGGAAATGCACAAGCAAACAATTCAACGGCTTGGGATTTTGTAAATACATGGCAAATAGGTCCAGCACAAGATAAGAGCGAAGACAATATTAATACTGTTCAAGTAAATTATGGTTTGCCTATTTTACAAAATACAACATCAAATAAAACAAGCTTTACATTAAAAGTTCAAAAATATGATAATTTAAATAAAGTTTATGTTGATGTTTCTTCAAGTGAATTGGGTGCTTTGGGATATAATTTAGATTATATTATTGACCAAACATATAATTCAAATGCAAATACTAATATTTTGTTTAATGTTACAAGGACAACACAACAATTTGGTGTTGAAGACATCTTAATTGGAACAGGAACAGATTATTCAAGTTTTGTTTCTTACAACTCAGATAGTAGAGCAAGTGGTAAATCGGCATTTAAAATTCAAGAAAATCAATATTACACAGGTGCATCAAAAAATTGGAATGATAGTGTAATGCAAAATTCTGAATCTGCTTATTACGCTATTAGATCAAACACTCAAAACTTGGTTATTGTTATAAGGTTAATTAGTTATGAAATTAATTTTGAACAACAATATTACAACTATTCTGACAATTCTATAAGTGAATTATTGAGTTTTAAAGATAACGAAGCAAATTGGGTTAAAAACACATATGTTAATTTAATGGCTGGTGCAGCTGACAAAACTGTAGAATTTAAGCCAAATTATTACGAATCATATATACGTGATATTTATGTAACTTACAATTATAGAAAAGACAATTCAAATGTAAGTACTGCAATAGAGGAAAGGACAATTCATTTCACTCTTTCAGAAAGTAGTTATCAAAATGGTTATTTAAAAGCAACATCTGTAAATTTCAATACAGCTTTTGCAGGTCCAACCACAAATATGACTATTTTAATTGATGAAACTACAGGAGATATCACGCTTTCAAATGTTAGCACAGATGCTACCATAACCTTTGTTATGGGCTTTAAAACAAATTTTGTTGAAACAACTTCTTCAAGAGGAGCTAAAAACATTGCAGATGATAAGTTTAACTACTATGATAATTATTTAGGATTTGGTAACCCAACATCAATCAGTAAAACTGCAAGTACTTATTTTAATTTTGATCCAAATGGAGAATTTGAATATACAAACACAAATGCAAATCATTTAACAAGAGGTATTCTAGTTGCATTAAAACTTTATGGAAGTGGCAACAATGTATTATCTAATGGATTTGGATTTTCAAATGTAAATGATAATGGAGTATATAGACAAAGTTTGGTTTATGATTATACAGGATTAACCATTTTACCAAACAATTATACATCAAGTAATGCAAAGAAGAATATAACACTGGAAGTTGATGTTCGTGATGCATATATGAATAGTTCAGTTGTTTATGATGCAAGTACATATTTAACTGACACAAATTATATAAATAATGTTACATTTAACACAACACTAAAATCGTGGAACTCATCAGGTGCTGAAATAAGTTCAAACGCTCAATTAAGAGTCGGTGGATCAACTTCATTGCAATTCTACATAAAATACAACACAACTTACTGGGCAAAATCAGTTTCAAGTAGTAAGTATTATAGACCAGTACTTATGACCTATGGTGACTACACAGCAGACGGAACCAAAAACAACATATTAAATAGAAACAATCCTGAGAACTATGCTGTTACACCTTCTGCATATCAATCATCACAAACATTATATCTATGTGCAGTTCAACAATATTATGTTTATCCAAAAGCAGATATAGGTGGCGAGTTTAGTGTTTCGCATTTTAATGCTGGAGACATTAACTTTAATGTTACAAAAGTTTCTGGAATATTTAACGATTCTGTTTCTTCAACTGCAACAAATGATGGAGCATATAACACAAATAATCACACTGAATATGTAGATTATGGAAGCACAATTACATTTGAATATTCATGCAACACTGAAAAATATACTGTTTCTAAATCTTCTTGGAACAATGGCACAGGCGAATTGTTAACAACTTTAACCATAAATAAAGCTCAAGCAGGAGTTAATGCAACTAAGGCAGGATATGGAACAGATATTACGACAATTCCTAGCATTAATAATGAAAGCTGTGTTAATGCTAATATGAGTTTTACTGTAAAAACCACATTAATTTATCTTGCAGTTCCAAGTCTTTATAATGGTTTAAAAGAAAGACCAATGCTTTATGTGTATGCAAATAGTTATATTCCAGGAACATTAAGCGATAGAAATAGTTATGATATTTATGACTATTTAGGTTACAAGAGCATTTATGCTACAACAATAACTAGTTTAAACTATATAACTACAATAAAAGCAGACACAAGAACCATTGCTTCTGCAAATAATAAGCAAATAACTGACTATTATGCTGAGACTATTAAAATTAAAAATAGTGAAAACATATTAACAAATTCAGCAAATTTTGTTCAATATAACTCAACTTCTCAAAATAAAGATTATAGATATGTTGCACAAAAAACCGGTAGTGATTTAAATGGTTACACATATAAAGTAAGTTATGGCGAATATTTGTTTGTTGTAAGACAAGATGAAAATACTGGTGCAGCAGGATCATTAACATCTATAAGTATTTATCAAGAAAGTGGAAAAACATTAAATTTAGATAATAACGCTGAATTAATTATTCCAAACGAAGTTGGCGAATATGCTGGTGTAATTTCAGGAAATGAAAAACTTGTTTCAGCATATGAAAATGGAATATTTAATAACTCTACTGCTGAAAATTCTTTTGGATTGTTAACAAATGCTGGAGTAGATAAAAATCTTATTTTCTACTTTAACTACACACCAAAAGTTGCATTAAGTGTTTATACTGACAAAGACTTATCCGAATTTATTACATTAGGATTAAAAAATAGTCAGGCATTAAATGCATTT
>CALVNY010000006.1 GCA_944350085.1 uncultured Clostridia bacterium
GTCAGAACATAAATGCTGGTTTGAAAATAAAATGAAAGACCAAAACTTCTTTTATGCCTACATTCTTGATAACGAAATCAATAAATTTGTGGGTTACTGCAATTTTAAGCTGGTTGAAAATGGAATTGCAACTTGTGGAATTGTAATCAAGGCAGAATTTAGGGGTAAAGGTTATATGAAACCTGCCATGATTGAATTAATTAAGCAAGCAAAAATTAAAAATGTTAAAACCTTAACAGACACAGTCCCTGAAAATAGGGTAAATGCATTAAAATGTTTTTACGCCTTAGGCTTTAAAAAGACAGGTGAATATATATCCAAAAAATTTAATCAAAATGAGATAGTTGCAAAAATTGAATTGACAATTTAATAATAAAATTGCATATTAAATGCAATTTTATTTTTTTGTGCCACATTTAGTCCAAAACATATTTAATTTGCAATAGTGACATAATATTCTAAGATATTTGACAAAATCAACAATGTTTTTGACAAAAACAATATACTTATAAATAAATTAAATTGAATAAAATAAGGTTTAAAAATATCATTGCATTAATTTTAATATATATTCAAATGAAATTAGAATAAAATTTAATAAGTTTTTTATTTTAAATAATTCTGTATAGATTTTAAAAAAAAGTTATGTTTAATTTAAAAACTTATAAAATAAAGTAGTTAATTGTTAATTTTATGTTATAATTAAATGGTGAATTTTTGGAGGTAAAATTTAAGATATGATGTATGATGTTGTGATTGTTGGTGCAGGACCTGCTGGATTATTTACTGCTTACGAATTAATATCAAAAAATAAAAATTTAAAAGTGTGTTTAATTGACCAAGGCAAACGAGCAAAAAATAGAGTTTGCCCAATGAAAAATGGTGGAAAGTGTGTAAACTGCAAACCATGTCAAATATTATCTGGATTTGGTGGGGCTGGAACATTTAGTGATGGCAAGTTAAACTTTATTCCTAAATTGGGGAAAAGTGATTTGTTTAAATATATGAGCGAAAGTGAAGCATACAAATTAATAGATGAAACAGAAGAAATTTTTAATAAATTTGGTATGGATGCAGAGGTCTACCCTAAAAGCACAGAAAAAAGTGAGGAAATTAAAAAAGATGTTACCTTAAAAGGGGCAAGACTTTTGCTTATAAAACAAAAACATTTAGGTTCGGACACACTTCCTACTCATATTGAAAATTTTACCAATTATTTGGAAGAACATGGGGTTGACATTATTGAAAGTGGCGATGTTAAAGACATTGAAGATGATGGGCAAACTAATGTTATTACATACACAAAATCAGGAAAGGAAGATGTTTTAAATGCTAAGTTTGTGGTTGTTGCTCCGGGTAGAACTGGGGCTGGATGGGTTCAAGAACTACTTGATAAACACCATATACCATACTATTCGCAAAGCATTGAAATTGGAGTTAGAGTTGAAGTTAGAAAAGAAGTTTTGCAAAGCATAACTGATGTTATCTACGACCCAACAATTTTTATAAAAACAAAAACTTATGGCGATGAAATTAGAACATTTTGTACCAATCCCGGGGGATATGTAACAAAAGAAAATTACTATGGTTATATATGTGTTAATGGACACGCACTAAAAAATGTTAAATCTAACAACTCGAACTTTGCTTTTATAACAAAAGTAAATTTAACACAACCTGTTACAAACACAAGACAATACGGCGAATCTATTGCAAGAATTGCAAATGTTTTGGGCGATAAAAAACCTATTATTCAAACATTAAAAGATTTAAGAAGTGGCAGAAGAAGTGAGTGGCACAGAATAAACAAAGGTTTTATTGAACCAACACTTAAAGATTGCGTGGCAGGTGATTTGGCTTTAGTTATGCCATACAGAATAATAACAAATATTCTTGAAGGGTTGGAAGAACTAAATAAAATTATTCCTGGTGTAAACAATGACGAAACATTGTTGTACGGCCCAGAAATTAAGTTTTTTAGTAATGAAATTGAAACGGACAATCATTTTAAAGTTGAAAACAAAAATTTGTATTTTATTGGCGATGGTGCAGGAAAGGCTGGAAACATAGTTGTTGCTGCTGCAACGGGCTTGGTTTCTGCAAGAGATATTTTAAATAGGCTTGAAAATAAATAATAAATTTTTAGCCAGCATTATTTGAAAAAGAATATAAAAAAAGAACAAATTTATTGTTCTTTTTTTTGTGCTTTGCTGTAAACACAACCACAATAATTTTGCCTATATAGTCCATATTTGTGGCTTAGTTCAATGCTTAATTTATAGCCGTTTTCCTTTTTAAAATCTGAATATAAAAAGTTGACCTTGTGTGTTTCTTCCAATGCTTTACCAATTTCATTTAACCATTTACTGTTTTTGTAAGGGCTTACAGTTAATGTTGTTCCAAAATAATCAAAATTATTTTGTTTTGCTGTGATTGCTGTTTTTAGTAGACGCAAAGTGTAACATTTAAAACATCTTGCTCCACCTTCGGGCTCTTTTTCAAGGCCTTCAACTTCATTTTCCCAATCTAATTTTGAAAAATCACAAGAAATCAATTTAATTGGTTTAATGGGTTTTATTTCATCAACCAGCCCACTATTAATTAAATCAATAAATCTTTTTTGTTCGGTTAATCTTTTTTGATATTCGTTTTCATCAGTAATATTTGGATTATAGTAAAATACAGTTATTTCAAAGTGTTTGCAGAGCCTAAACAAAACTGCACTTGAACAAGGTGCACAACAACTATGCAACAAAAGAGTTGGAAGTGTGTTTGAAACTTCTAACTCTTTTAGTTTGTTTTTAAGTATTAAGTTGTAGTTTATGTTGTCGGTATTCATTGTGTTCTCTTTCTATAATAATTAAAATCAGTGTTTTAAATTTTAAAACTTGATTATAAAAACTATTATTCTTTATAGGATTTTAATTTGTCTTTAATAACAATTTCTTTTAATATGTCCTTAACCAAATTGTCAATTTGTGAATTTTGTGTGTAATTTGTAGGAGCAATGTAATTAACTCTTTTGTCTTTTAATATTTGTTCGGCAGTTTCTTTGGCTTTTAAGTTTTTTTCATCATAAACGCAAATGCTATAACCACCTTTGTCCTTTATAACTTTCATGCTAGGGATATCGGTAAAACCATCACCAAAATAAAGCATATGGTCGTAATTTACATAAGGTTTCATTTTTTGATTTATTTTCTTTTGCTCGTTTAAGTCGTCCAATATATTCTTTTTTATTCTAAAAATATATTGAGTTTTAGTTGTAAAATTTACTGCTTGTGTAGGCCAAAAGGCAATCCCATTGTCATCATAGGCATAACTTGAAGCATAAATTCGTTTAAAGTATTTTGCAATAGATGTGCCATCTAAAATTTCTTTATTGCCACTGCTTATTATATAATGCTCAACATCTAAGCCAATGGTTTTGCCAAATTCAGTAATTCTATTAAACCAGCCTTCAACACCTTCATATAAAGTGATTTTTTTGCCAATATTGTTTAACCACTTTTCAGTAAGTTTTATGTTTTCTTTTTTGCAGAACTCAATGATTTTGTACATATAAGCCAAAACACTATCCATATTGTGTTTAACCCCAAAGTCATTGCATTCTTTCCAAAAACTTTCGGTGTCAACCTTAAATTCTTTAAGCATAAAATTTTGCATAAAAGCAGGAGACAAGGTGTAATCAAAATCATACATTAATGCAACTTTTTTTAATTCTGCCATGAATTTTCTCCTTAATGTGCTTTTTTATTTAACATATTAGGTTTTATGTTAGTCAGTTATATTTTAACATATTTGTTTGCAAAATAAAATAGGCATTTTGTAAATGATTTTTTAAAAATAATTGCTTTATAGTTTTAATTAAACAAATATGTTTTGTTTTTAATTAAAACAAGCCTGAAATGGTGTTGTTGTCATCTATTTTCATTTTTGCACCTGCTGGGATTTTTGGAAGCCCCGGCATTAACAACATTGAGCCGGCAATGGCAACAATAAATTTTGCACCACTTCTTATTTGTAATTCTTTTATAGTTATTTCAAAATCTTCTGGAGCCCCTAGTAGTTTTTGATTGTCACTAAAAGAATATTGAGTTTTTGCAATTATTACAGGATATGAGTTGTAACCAAGTTTGTTTATAAGTTCCAAATCGGATAGCGCTTGTGGAGTGAAATTTACTTTGTTTGCGCCATAAATATTTTTAGCAATTTTATTTATCTTTGTTTCAATGCTATCTTCATCATTGTAACAAAAACTAAATTTTGAATTGTCCTTTTCGCACAAATTCATAACTTCCTTTGCTAAATCAGTGGCACCCATGCCACCTTTTCCCCAAACATCGCACTCTACTGCTTGTATGCCTAATTTGTTTACAGCATTTTTAATTAATTCAATTTCGTTTTCTGTGTCCGAAGTGTACTTGTTAATTGCAACACACAAAGGCAAATGATACACATTTTTAATGTTGTTTATGTGCCTTGTTAAGTTTGGCAAACCTTGTTTTAATGCGTTCAAATCTTCTTGTGCTAGGTTATCTTTGTCTGCACCACCATGTAACTTTAATGCTTTTACAGTAGCAACAATGACAACTGCATTGGGTTTTATGTCAGCAACACGGCATTTAGTGTCTAAAAACTTTTCTGCACCAAGGTCTGCACCAAAGCCTGCTTCGGTAATTGTGTATTTGGAATATGTCATGGCAAGTTTTGTTGCAATTATTGTGTTACAGCCATGAGCAATATTTGCAAATGGTCCACAATGTATTAGTGCAGGAGTTCCAATTAGTGTTTGCACCAAGTTTGGCTTTAAGGCATCTTTAAGTAAAATTGCCATAGCATTATGAACCTTTAATTGTTTTGCGTAAACTGGGTTGTTGTCATAGTCGTAGGCAACTAAAATATTTCCAAGGCGTTCTTTTAAATCTGCCATATTTAAACTTAAACACATTATTGCCATAATTTCAGATGCTGCTGTAATATTAAATCTGTCGTGTCTTTGAACACCATTTTTTTCGCCCATTGCTACTTCAACTTCTCTTAATGCTCTGTCATTTAAGTCAAGGCATCTATTAAAAACAATTCTATTTGGATTTATGTTTAGTTTGTTTCCTTGGTAAATATGATTATCAATAAAAGAACATAGCAAATTGTTTGCACTAGTTATTGCGTGAAAATCTCCTGTAAAATGAAGGTTAATATCTTCCATTGGAACCACTTGCGAGTAACCTCCACCTGTTGCTCCACCTTTAACTCCAAACACAGGGCCCAAAGATGGTTCACGCAACGCTAAGCACACATTTTGATTTAAATTAGTAAACGCGTCAGCCAAACCTATTGATACTGTTGTTTTGCCTTCGCCTGCACTTGTTGGATTTATTGCAGTAACTAAAATTAGTTTGCCATTAGGATTTAATTTAACATCGTTTATTTTTGCTTTGTAATTTCCATACAATTCTAAATTTTTTGGTTTAACGCCAAGTTTTTTTGCAATTTCTTTTATATTCTTTGGTTTTATTGAGTTTGCTATTTCAATATCTGTCATATTATTCTCCTTCTTTTCCTGTGTGTAAAATTAGTGTAAATGGTCCATCAAGTTCTGTGTGAAGGTGCATGTGGTGTCTAAATTTTCCGTATTTTACAACTTCAACTCCTTCGCTATTTAAAAGTTCACCAAACTTTAAATACAAATCATTTGCTTTTTCAAAATCGGCACATCTACTAAAATTTGGCCTTGTTCCACTTTGAATTTGTGCTTCAATTGAAAAGTTGCTAACAACCAAACATTCGCCTTTAATGTCTTTAATTGACAAATTAATTTTGTCGTTTTCATCTTTAAACATTCTTAAATTTGCAACTTTGTGTGCTAAGTATTTTGCGTCTTCTATTGTGTCATCTCTATGGACTCCAATTGTTATTAGCAATCCATAGTTTACTTTACTTACAATTTCATTTTCAACACTTAAATTGCAATAATTTATTTTTTGAAGTATAATTTTCATTTTTCACCTTGTGTTTTTATATATAAATCTAATATTATAATTATATCAATCAAAATCATTTATTCATAGTGTTTTTACAATTTAAAAATAAAAAAGCCGTTATTTTAACGGCTTTTAGTTTAATCTTTTTTTATAGTATTAAATAGGTTTGTTTCAGCATCATTTTTATTTTCTAAATCATTTTCCATTTCTAAATTGTCCAAATTTTCTTTGTCTTCTAATCCAATTTTAGACAAATCATTTTCCTTATTTTTGCGTTTGTTTTGTTTTTCTTTTTCTTGTTCAATGCGTCCACCATCAACCATAATCATGTCATCATCAGCATTTTCAACAGCATTAATAATTGTAACTGGTTTGTGTGTTTTAACTAGGGCTTTAAAATTCTTTCCCCAATCTTTAAATGATGCAATCAATCGCAAAATTTGGCTTATTGATGATGTAAGGAAAGCTAAAACACAAACTAATATGTATGCAAATGATAATGTTTGTTTGGACATTGCAAAAATTAAAACGTTAATAAATGACATTATAAAAGCAACTAACACAAAAGTTTCAACCATTTTGCTTGCAACATAATCGTCCATAAATAAACTAATTAAAGTTAGCAAAATCGAAATTACAAGTGACACAAGTGTTAAACTATTGAAAATCCAAAACAACACTATTAAAAATTGGTTTGTGTCTGCTTTGTAAGGCAAAAATGCAAAAAGCAAAATATCTGCAATTAAGGTTAGTAATGATAAAAGTAAAATAAAAATGTTTAAAAGTTTTTTGTTTTTCATAATACCTCCAAAAAGATGTTCTTTAATATTTATGAATTTTTGATTAAAATTATTTGTTATTTTTTATCTTTTAAGAAAGTTTTTTTGTATAATTCTATTGCATTATTAATGCATTTTATTGCGTCGTTTCTATTGCCAAGATTTTTTATTTCAACTTTTTTGTTTTCAAGTTCCTTATAAACTTTCAAAAAATGTTGCAATTCGTCAAATATGTGTGTTGGAAGTTCACTTAAATCTTTGTAACTATTATATTGTGGGTCGCCAAATGGAATTGCTATAATTTTGTCGTCATCAGCCTCTCTATCTTTCATTGTTATAACGCCTATTGGATAACACCTAACCAAACTCATTTTTTCTATTGGTTGTGAACACAAAACAAACACATCAAGAGGGTCTTTATCTCCGCAATAAGTTCTTGGAATAAATCCATAATTCATTGGATAGTGGGTGCTTGTGTAAAGAATTCTATCTAGTATAATTAAGCCAGTTTCTTTGTCAAGTTCATACTTATTTTTGCTTCCTTGTTCAATTTCAATGCAAGCAACAAAATCGTTTGCAGTGATTCTATTTTCGCTAATGTCGTGCATTATATTCATTTTTTATTGTCCTCCTATGTACGCAATCTTAAATAAATTAAGACAATTTAAGTTTAACATAAAAATTATATCAAATAAAACATAAAATAAAAAACAAATAATTTACTTTTATAAAAAATTAATGTCAAAATATATCATTTGCTTTAAAAAAAGTAAAAAAATTGTTATACTAAATTAGTATTGTTGTTAAACTAATTACTATAATCAGTTAAGCAATGTTATAAAATTTAAAAAAATTTATTTTGATGTGCAAAATCAAAATAAAATTAAGGTGAATATATGGAAACAAAGATACTACCAAGCAGTGATGAAAACTTAAAACTAGCAAAAACTATTTTAAAAAAAGGGGGAATTGTTGCATTTCCAACCGAAACTGTTTATGGGCTTGGTGCAAACGCATTAAATTCAAAAGCAGTTAAAAGCATATTTGATGCAAAAGGAAGACCACAAGATAATCCCCTTATTGTGCATTTAAGTGACACAAGCAAAATTAAAAAATATGTTAAGTCTATTAATGGAGTTGAGCAAAGAATTATTGATGCTTTTATGCCGGGTCCAATAAGTATTGTGATGAACAAAAAAAGGTGTATTTCTAATGTTGTTACGGCAGGACTTAGCACTGTTGCAATTAGAGTTCCATCTAATTTAGAGGCTTATAAATTTTTAAAAGCAGTTGACCTTCCTATTGCTGCCCCTAGTGCAAACACATCTAAAAGACCAAGCCCAACAAATGCAAATGATGTGTTTGAAGATATGAATGGCAAAATACCTCTAATTATTGATGGCGGAAGCACCGATGTTGGTGTTGAAAGCACTGTTGTTAAAGTGGTTGATGGAGTTATTTACATATTAAGACCGGGCAAAGTTACTGCAAACGACTTAAAACTTTTAACAGGTTGCGAAGTTGTGGATAAGAGTGTTTTAAAAGAAGGGGAAAAACCAGAAAGTCCTGGTGCAAAATACACTCATTATGCACCAAAGTGTGAAATGGCACTAATTATGCAAAAAGATGACAACGAAACTGTGGACAAAACTTTAAGTTTGTATGAAAGTTTAAAGAAAATAAAAAGAAACCCTGTAATTTTGTGTAGCAAGAAAAACGCTGTATTTTATAAAGGACTAGAATATCTTGTTATAGGAAAAAACAGCAACGAAGTTTGTAATTGTATTTTTTCAACATTAAGAAAGTGCGAAAAGAAATACGACTATATAATTTGTGAATTTGTTTATGGTGGAACAATGGAAGATGCTTTGTACAATAGGTTGTCAAAATCTTGTGGTGGAAATATAATAAGATAGTAAGCAAATAAATAAAAGCAACAAACAAGTTGCTTTTTTTATATTAATTACAACAATATTTTTCTTTTGTTAAACAAAATTGGTTATAAAATTTATGATTTTTAATTAGTTAAATTGCAATTATAATTATAGACTTTGGTATTTACTTTGTTTTATTAATGTGGTAATATATTACGGATAAAAATTATGAAATTAAAAAATATTAAAGTTGTAAAAAATGGTAGAAATAGGTTTGAGAAATTTGTTGTTACAAAAGACATTTCTCCGTATGGTTGGCAGGTGCTAGAAACAGCGGCTAACATTTTTTATGAACATTCTGCAACACCAAATATGTTGCAAGTTGAAAAGTTTATTAGGCATTGCAATTTTAAACAATATAAAGAATTAGTTTTGGACCAATCAACTCTTTTGCATTTTTCAACTGGTTTTACAAATGTAAAAACTGTTAGAAATATTTTAAGCAGTGGACTAAAATGTTATGAAGCAAATATTAGTAAGTTTGGCAATCACATGAAAGTTAAAGATGAAAGTAATTATGTGGTTGACACATGGTCTTTTAATTCTTTAATTAAATATTCAGACTTTGCAAAAGATTCGCCTAAGTTTAATGGTGTTTTTGATTTTGATAGAAGTGACTTAGAAAAAAGTTACGCTCCAGCATATTCAGTTATCCAATTAAATGATTGTTACATTGATGATATTAAAAACGGCTTAATTTTCAATTTTGAAGGATTAAATGAAAAGGATAAAAAAGATATTGAGTGTAGGGCGCTACAAAATATTGGTTTTATTGTTAACACAAATATGATGACTAACGATTTTAAAATGTTAGATATTTACTCAAACAAAACTATGCAAAAAGAGTTTTGTGGCAAAAGTTTTTTAAGCAGTAGCAACATGAAAGGTTGTTATACATTATACACAAAAAACAATGGCAAATTAATGCCTGTTGGAAATTATGGAGTTTCATCATTTTTGTATGGCATACCGGGCGAATATATTGTTGGTGTTGTTGCAACATTAGGCATGCTTTATAGCAATGAAATTTGTAAAGATTTATTTTATAATGGACTTAGCAATAGGTTTATTATAAGCCCTATTGGAACATTGCTTTACAAACCAAATAGCAAATTAACAATAGATGAAAATTTTGAAGAGTTTGTAAGGTGTAAAGATGAATATTTGGCTGGTCAAGATAAGGAGTATAGAAATTTTATTGTTACTAAAGATGCAATTCCATATCAAGTTAGTCCGTGGAGAGATGTAAGCAGTTCAGCATTATCTAATAGATATGTTTGCCAAATGGAAGAAATGGAAAATGATTATAAAACAACAAAAACAAGTGAGCAAAATTTAGTTAATTGCAATTATGAAGTTGAAAGTAATGATTCTGCAACAAAAGATGATTCTACTAGTTCAACAACCCAAATTGACAATATGAATATGTAAATAATTTTTAACAAAAGGATTTTTTTAAATCCTTTTTTTGTTGTAATTATGTTTTTAAGTTTTTTTTGAATATGTTATAATTATATACAAAGTAAAATTGTGGAGTGAAAATGGAAAAGATTAAAAAGACTTTAAGTATTACATTGTTTTGGGCAATATTGTTATCAATCCTTTTTGTTGTTGGTATTCCAATGATAGTAGTTTTTGCTGGCAAAAATTGGTTTTTAATGGCGTTGGGAATTGTTTTTGTTGTTTTTGGATTTTATGGTATGCCAATGGTTTGGGTTTACTATGGAACACTAAGGGCAAACAAAAGGGCTTTAGAACTTGTGCTAAACGAAAATATTTATTCTGTTCAGGAACTAAGCGAACAGTTGGGAGTAAGGCCATCAGATATGCTTGCAACAGTAAGGAAACTAATTAATAAAGGATATTTAACCGGATACTTGTTAATAGACAACAACTTTTTAAAACTTAACGAAAAAGTTAAACAAGAAAAATCTAAAATTGTTGGAGTTTGTGCAAGTTGTGGGGCAAAAAGTGTAATTGAAGGAAACGCTTTTGTTTGTCCATACTGTGGTGGTTTGGTTAGAGATATGTCAAATAAAGAGTAGGAGTAAATTATGATAAACAAATATGTTTTAAACAGTATGTCGGACGAGGATTTTAAAGGGCTTTGTCGAGCAATAGATATTGTTTTTAAAAGGAACAATGCCACCCACATTGAAATAGCATCAGGAAATGAAATAATAATAAGTGGAGATTTAATAAAACTTTATGTGGAATTAGACTTTGGAGTTTTTGCTGGGTCTAATAGTTATAAATCAAAATTTTTTAGATGTGTTGTTTGGGAAGAAAAAAAACTTGTTGTGGATAAAATAATAGCATTTTTGGTTCGTAATGGATATTCAGGTGGAGTGCCTTGTGACATTTTAAAAACTGATGCATATTTGTATATGATTGAAAATCAAGTTATAACCTACACAGAAGAAGATGTTTGGGATAACGCTGATGACTACTTGTTTGAAGATAACATTGATTTTAAAGATGTTATTGCAACTTATGATTTTAGAGATTATTCATTTAAAATTAAAAATAAAAAATTGTGGAACATTTATTTGTTAAAAAACGATTGCTTAAATCGTGGCAAAAATGTATTTTTAAAATATAATCCTAATTATGACAAAGTTATAATAGACCTTTGTGAAAAATTAAATAAAGATGCAAGCAAATATTTAAAGGAGTAAGATATGATTGTTAGCCCAATAGAAAGGATTGAAATAACTAAAGATGATATAACAAATATTAAAATTGATGCAATAGTAAATTCTGCCACACCTGATTTGATGGGTGGCTCAGGAGTTGACGGGAAAATTCATAAAGTCGCAGGGGAAGGGCTTAGAGAAGAATGCAAAACATTAAATGGTTGCATGGCAGGGCATGCAAAAATAACAAATGCTTATAACTTGCCTTGCAAAAGGGTAATACACACTGTTGGACCAATTTATATTGACGGAAAACATAGTGAAAATATAATCTTGTCAATGTGCTATAAAAATTGTTTAAAACTTTTAAACTTAAATGAATTAGATAGTATTGCTTTTCCATCAATAAGCAGTGGCGAATTTGGTTTTCCTGTTGATGTGGCTTGCAAAATTGCATTGGAAACAGTTTTAAAAGAATTGGAAAATTATCCAAAAATTAAAAGAGTTGTATTTTGTTGTTTTACAGATGAAGTGTATGACGCATACAAAAAAGAGTTTAAAAAAATTAAAGAAGAAAAAGGAGAATAAAATATGGCAAAATGGGTTTGTAAGGTTTGTGGATATGTTTGTGAGGGTGATGCGCCAGTAGATGTGTGCCCAGTGTGTGGAGCACCTAGCACAATGTTTGAAGAAATTAAGTAAAACAAACATAAAAAAATCATCAATTAACATATATATTTTATAAAATTTAAAAGGACACTTTTGTGTCTTTTTTTGCGTTTTTATGGTGTTTTTTATTTACATATTTGAATTAATTGACAAAAAGTTTAAAATATGTAATTATATAATATAAGTGAATTTAATAAGGAGATTATTATGTTATTAGGTGTTATAGTATTTTCGTTATTATTTATAGTGTTTGTGGTTTTTGGTACATTGTTAATTTCTGGAAAGGGATATGTTTTTATTTCAGGTTACAGAAATTTAACTAATGAAGAAAAAACAGAATTTGTTGCAAAAAACAATCTTAAAAAAATTTTTAGTTTTTACTCATATTATTGCTTTGGCGTTGCAGGGGTTACTCTTTTAGCATTAATTGGTGCTTGTTGTAATTCTATGGTTGTAATTTTTGTAAGTTATTTGTTGTTTGGTGCAGGAACAATTGCAACATTAATTATTGTTAATGCAAACTCAAATTATAAAATTGTGCCAGTAAACAAAGAAAATATAATTATTTCTAAAAATTCAGCACAAATAAAACCAGAACTTATGGAAGCAACAGAAGTTACTTTAAAAGTTGAAAAAGAAGACAATAGCAGTGCAGAATTAAAAAATGAAAACGAAGAAAAAGAAGAAAATGTGGTTGAAAATAAAACACAAAATAAAAAATCAACAACAGGCACTAAAAAAACACCTTCTAAAACATCAAAAACAAATTCTTCTGCAAAGAAATCAACCACTAAATCCAATTCAAATAAAACAACAAAAACATCAAAATAAAAAACAAAATCTTAATGGAAACATTAAGATTTTTTTTGACTAAAACTAATGTATTAAAAGATAATATTTGGGTATTGAATTGATTAACAAAGTATGTTATAATAAATAAAATGAAAATTGTGTTTAGTAGGAGGTAAAATTATGAAACAATTTTTTGGTTTAATAGTTGTAACTCTTATTTTAACTGTTGGATTATTTATTATGTAACAAATGGGGTGTTATTATGGCTGGAAAATTTTGTGGAGTTATGATTAGTTTATTTTTATTATTATGGTGTGCATTTATTATTGCATAATTAAAAAACACTTACTTGGTTTAAGTGTTTTTTTATTTAAAAGTAAAATAAATTAATATGTAATTTAAAATGTTAAACTTTTAAATAATGATTTGTTTTATACTAATTTAAAAAAATAATAATTTTAAAGTTTTTACTAATATATTTCTGTTAATTAAAAACATC
>CALVNY010000007.1 GCA_944350085.1 uncultured Clostridia bacterium
ATGTTAACATATATATTGAGGTTGCAAACAAAAGCGAAATTGGAACAGTATTTACTCTAAAATAACCAATACATTAATTTGTGGAGGTTATTTTTTTATGAATAAAGTTGTTAAATTAAAAAATATTGTATTATTGATTTTTGTTTTGTGTTTTGCAGTTTTGTTTTTGAGTGCTTGCAACACTAATGACAAAGATAGATATTTTAATACAGATGAAAGTTCTATGGTTCCAAGACTAATTAATGTTGAAAAAGATTCAACTTTTGAAACTATTGCCAAAAACATTGCACCAGCAGTTGTTGCAATTGCTAGCACAAATAGTTTAGGAACAAGCATTGGTTCTGGGGTTTGTGTTTATAGTGGTGGATATATTTTAACTAATGAGCATGTAGTTGAGGACTCAAACAAAATAGTTTTATATCTATATAATGGCGACACTGCAAACGCAATCAAACTTTGGAGCGACACAAATATGGACATTGCAATTTTAAAAAGCGATGTTGCATTACCATACTTGCCTATTAATGATGATAGTTATGCAACTGGCGAAGATGTTATGGCTGTTGGCACCCCATTAAACTTAATTTTTACACACACTTACACAAAAGGAATTATTAGTGCAATAAATAGAACATTGCAAATTGAAACTGAAAACGGAATAAGTTATATGCAAAATTTAATTCAGCACGATGCAAGCATAAATCCTGGAAATTCTGGCGGTCCACTTATAAATTCTAGTGGCGAAATTGTTGGAATAAACACTTTAAAAGTTACAAGTGGTGAAGGTTTAGGTTTTGCAATTCCATCAAAAAGTTTTGTTAATGTAATTTCACAAGTTGTTAGCGACAGCGAATACAAAACACCTTATTTTGGAGTAATGGGTTATGATGCTAGCATTGCCGTTTATTATGGAACAGAATTTGACACAAAAGGCGTTTATGTAGTTAGCGTTGATCCATCATCTCCTGCTTATTTATGTGGAATAAGAAATGAAGATATAATTACAAAAATAAACGACCAAGAATTAACAAACATGTTGGACCTTAAATGTGAATTGTACAAATATAAAGCAAACGACAAAATAACAGTGGAATTTTGCCGAGAAAATGAAGTTTTAAGTGGCACTTGCACATTAATAGAAAGATGACAATTAAACATAATTTTATCTTTAAAACTAGTTTTAGAATTTTTATTTTTGAAATTATATTTTTTAAAATTATATTTTTTAAATTAAAACAAACAAAAAATAAAATGGCAATAATTTGCCATTTTATTTTTTATTTAATCTCCATTTTCATTGTCTAAATTATAAATATTATCATCTGAATCTTCTTCAAAATCATTTTCTTCTTCAAAGCATGATGACATATATTCTTCAAATGATTTAAAGTCTAATGGATTAATTATATCATTTGAGTTAACTACAATATTTTGATTTTTTTGTGATGTTGCATTTAAAATTGCTTTTTGCTTGCTTTCATCATAAACTTTTTCATATTCTGCTTCCATATCAGCATATTTCTTAATAATTGATTCAATATGCCCTTTATCAACACTTGCACCATAATTTCTTTCGGTTATTAATCCACGAGCACGAGCAGATTCTAGTTTTTCAATTTCATAAATTGCACCAATTTGTGATTGTTCATTAATTTCACCCTTTGCAGTTTTCCCAATGGTTACATCTGCTCCTGCAACATGTGTGTCACTTCCGCCAGTAAATATTATTGAATTTTTTGAGCCATTTGCCTTTATTGTATCCATAATAACTTTGAAATTTTCTTCATCCATAGAACTTGTGATAATTTCAAAGCCATCTCCACCACATTTAAGAAAATTTTCAACAGTTTTTTCTGGAGTTGCAGTTCTAACTAAATTAACAGGTGGATGAGCAAAAATAACAAGTGCACCAGATGCATGAGCAACATCAATTATGTCTTTCATATCCAAGTTTAACCTTTGAACTCTTGGTGCTTTTTCAAGCATATTTTCAAGTTCTCTTTGAGATTTTGCAACTGTTATGCCGTTTCTTTTAAAAAACTCAACCGAATCTTTTGTTCCAAAAGTGTTAAATCCTGCAACTTCGTTTCTTTTGTTAATTACATATTTTTTTATGGTGTCGTGGTCAATAGTTATTCCTCTTATTTCAGCAATGTAATTAAGTAGTCCATAGTCAACCAATCTATCGTTTGCGGATTTTATTTTTAACAATCTAACTATTGGGCTATTGGTTGTAAGTATTGGTGCCAAAACAACCATATGCAATTTAAGTGGATTTCCTTTGTAGTTTTCATTTTCCGAATCCCTACAAGTTATTTCAACTGCTGGAACAACTTTAACGCCATTTATTTTGTGATATGCTTTATGTTTTGGAAGATTATGTTCTTTAACAAAATTTGTCCATGCATGTAAGTCGTTGTGTTGTAAAAGGGCTATGTTTGCAACATTATTTAAAATTGCAACTTCCAAAGCTTGCGAAAATGAATAAACTCCATCAGAATTGTCTTTTATATGCACATGGAAATCTGCTCTACGCATAATAGAAGTAGAACTAGCATCGCCCATATTTTTGCTAGCCTTATAGGAATTAATGTTATAACTATTAAAATTAAACCTTTCATTATTATGTCTTTGACTTTGTTTTGGTCTTTGACTTTGTTTTTGGTTTCTTTTATATTTAGCCATAATAAAATCCCCTTTTCTTTTTCTTATATTAACACAAATTTCGACATTTTTCAATAGGTAATAAATTTATTTGTACATTAATTATTAATTTATATTATGTTTATTATTATTTTTTTTATTGTTTTTATTGTTTAATCAATTTGCGTTGTAAATTAAAATTGAACAAAAAAATAAAAAAAGAGCCGTTAGGCTCTTATCATTTCAAGCAAAAATTTAATCATCTTTTTTTGATTAAGAGTTAACCCCTTAACTGTTTTTAATTTATTAAGCATATTAACTGCTTGAATTTTTTGCATTTTATTTCCGTCACTTAAAGTTCCTGCAAGCAAAATAATATGGTCAACATCGCTTGGATTTTCTTTCAAGTATTCTTTTAAACCAGCAATTGCATGCACATATAGTTCGTCAGCAAATGTTTTTAATTCTTCATATTCTTTTTTATTTTGAACAGCGTTCATTGTGTTTGCACTATCATCTAAAATATAATCTTTCCAATAAAGCATTTCACCATAAATTAAATCACTTGCTTGCAAATTACACAAACTTTCATTTAACTTATCATTAACGCTTTTATAATACAAACTTGCTTTTAAGTAATGTTCTAATTTATTTGGTCTGGCAGAATTTAAAGTTTTTACTATTTTATTTTTAGAAATCATATCATATTTTGCATCTTTAACAATTGAATTGTTAAGGCATGTTGACACGTCTTTACTAGCATAGCCACAATTTGGACATTTTTCAACATTGAAATGCCATAAATCAAAATAAAGTTTAGCACCTTCACTATTAGGGCTTAAATACATATTTGTTGTTAATGTGTCATCAAAATTAAAATGATAACCACAAACTGCACACTTTTTTGTTACTATCATAATTTTACACCTTTTATAAATCTATTTTTATTTTACCAAAATTTTAAAAATTAAACAATATTATAACAAACATTATTTATTTTTTTTAAATTTATAAAACACTAAACAAATTTGCAATATAATTTTTAAAAATATTTTTAAAAAATTTATTAAACAACATCAAATTTCCACCTTTCATTTTAAATTTATGGGGTTGATTTTTAGTTTGCAAAATAAAAACAAACCCCCAGCATTAACAAAATAAAAACCTTAAACATAAAATTTTTATATAAAGTTTTTTAATTACTTTATTTTAAATTTTAGTTTAAGGAGATAATCTATGTGTGGAATTGCAGGATTTTTCGGACATCAAGTTTGCGAAGATATACTTATTAATTTTTTAGAAAAATTAGAATACCGTGGCTATGATTCATCTGGTATTGCCGTTAAAAATAAAAACAATATTAACTTAGTTAAAGGCACTTATAAAATAAATGAATTAAAAGAAGTTGTTAAAACAAAAACAACCAACTCATGTGGAATTGCACATACTAGATGGGCAACACATGGGAAAGCAAATAAAGATAATTCCCACCCACACTATTCTGCAAATAAAGTTTGGTTTGCAGTTCACAATGGAATAATTGAAAATTATGCTAGTTTAAAAAACAAACTAATTAATTGCAACATAAAATTTTCATCGGAAACAGATAGCGAAGTTATTCCACAACTTTTAGAATATAACAATGTTAAAAATATTTATGAATTTATTGACACCATTAATATGCTAAAAGGGGCTTATGCTATTTGTGCATTTAACAATTTTGACAATTCACTATATCTAGCAAAATACAAAAATCCACTTTACATTGCAGAATTTAATAATGAATTTTTTATTGCAAGCGACCCCATTTGTTTTAACGAAATAACAAAAAATTATTACACATTAAATGATAACGAATTTTGCATAGTTTCTGACAACAAGTTGTGCTTTTACAACAATAAACATAAAAAAATTAACAAAAAACAAAATTTATTAAATAGCAAATATTTAAAATGTTCAAAAGAAAATTATTCAACTTTTATGGAAAAAGAAATAAATGAAATTCCAAAAGTTTTAAAAAACATTTTAACTGAATATAAAAAAAATAATTATTTTGAACACATTACAAGCGATTTTTTAGATGTTAAAAGAGTTGTTATTATTGGTTGTGGAACAGCCTATCACTCAGGCTTAATAGGTGCAAAATATTTAGAATCAGTTTTAAATATACCAATAAGTGTTGAACTTGCAAGTGAGTTTTTGTGTGGAAACCCTATAATAAACAACACAACATCATATATTTTTGTTAGTCAAAGTGGCGAAACAGCCGACACTATCAACGCATTAAATTTAGTTAAAAATAAATGCAAAAACACCATTGCAATAACCAATGTAACATACAGCACTATTGCTCAAAATGTAGATATAGTTTTGCCGGTTTTTGCAGGCCCCGAAATTGCAGTGGCGTCAACAAAAGCATACAATGCACAGTTACTTGTTTTTTATCTATTTAGTGAATACTTAAAAAATTTTAAACTAGAAACAAAATTTTTTAATAAAATTAATGGTGAAATAAAAAAAATAAATATCGCAACACTTTATCACTTTGATAAACTTACAAAAATAATTTCAAATTTTGACTCCTTGTTTATATTAGGCAAATTTAAAGATTACTTTACAGCACTTGAAGCATCTTTAAAAATTAGAGAAATAACTTATTCTAATTGTTCAGCATTGCCATGTGGAGAATTAAAGCATGGAACACTTGCACTTGTTTCAAACAAAACAACTTGCATTATAATTTCAACAAACAAATTATTGCACTCTAAAACAATTAGTGCAATAAACGAAATTAAGGCAAGATTAGGAAAAATTGTTTTGGTTACAAACAGCGTTGAAAGTTTTAAAGATTGCAGTCTTATTGATTATTTAATTAAATTGCCAAATGTTGATGAAAACTTGATTGATTTGGTTAGTGTAATACCCTTTCAGTTGTTTGCACTACAACTTAGTTTAACCAAAAAAATCAATCCGGACAAACCAAGAAACCTTGCCAAAAGTGTTACAGTTGAATAAAATTACAACCCCATAAAAAATTTCAAATTGCATTTTTAAATTTTTTAATTAAATATTCTAATTATAAAGTTTTAAAAAAATGATAGGATGCAACCTATCATTTTTTTTATTTGTTTTGTTAAATTTTACATACAACATCCCATGCGCCCCAAATAACTGTTCTTAAATTTCCAACAGTTTTTGCGTCGCCTATTACGTGAACATGTTTTGATTTTTTAGAAGTTAAAGGATTTGGTACATATCCAACAGAAACAACAACTGTGTCTGCTTTAATCTCAACTTGTTTACCATCTTTGTCTGTAATTAAAACAGAATCTTCTTTAATTTCATTACACCTACTTTCTAAATAAACAGGAACTTTGTAAGTTTTAAAGAAATCTCTTAAATAGGATGAGTTTGCTAAGCACAAGCCTTTTGAAATCATCAAATCGTTTTGTGCTTCAACAATAACAGGCTTTTTACCTTTTAAATATAAATCATAAGCAATTTCACAACCAGTCAATCCTCCACCAATTACAACAACATTTTCGCCTGTTTTTGCACCATTTAAATATTCTATTGCTTCAATACTTCTATCAATACCTTTTAAATTTAACTTTCTTGCTTTTGCACCTGTTGCAATAATAATTTCATCAGCATCAAGTGTTGATAAATCTGTTACTTCGGTGTTTAATTTAACATCAATTTTTAAATCTTCCATTTGTTTGCGATACCACTCAATAAGTTTTTTGTCAGCCTCTTTAAAACTTGGAGCGGCAGCAGGAATAAACACACCACCTAAAACATTTGATTTTTCATATATTGTTGCTTTATGTCCACGAAGTGTAAGGACTCTTGCACATTCCATGCCACCTATTCCGCCACCGATGATTGCAACATTTTTTTGTTTCTTTGCTGGTTTATAATCGTATTTGCCACCATCCATTGTTTGCGGATTAAGTGCACACCTTGACATGTGCTTTGAGTCATCCATAGAGCCTGCATTTGCAACACCTTTATAATGTGACAAAGCAAAACAACCATTATGACAGTGTATGCAAGGCATAATATCTTCCATTCTGCCTTCCATTAACTTTGTAACCCAATGGCTATCTGCCAAAAATTGTCTAGCAACACCCATTGCATCAATTTCGCCATCTTTTATTGCTTTTGCAGCAACGCTTGGTACCATTTTCCCAGCACAAACAACAGGAATGTCAACAAATTTCTTTATGTGTGCAACATCTTCTAGATTACAGTTGTTTGGCATATATGTTGGCGGATGTGCCCAATACCATGCATCATAAGTTCCGTTGTCTGCATTAAGCATGTCGTAACCAGCATCTTGTAGATATTTTGCAGCCTTTTCACTTTCTTCCATGCATCTTCCAACTTCTTTAAAGTCTTTTTCTGTTGGCAAGGCACCTTCACCAAAACCTTTTGTTTTGCTTATTACTGAATACCTTAAAGAAACGGGATAATCACTGCCACATTCTTCTTTTATAGCCTTAACAACATCAGTTGCAAAACGATACCTATTTTCAAAACTTCCACCATAATTATCAGTTCTTTTGTTTGTGTACTCAGTTGTAAATTGGTCTAACAAATATCCTTCATGAACCGCATGAACTTCTACGCCATCTACCCCTGCATCTTTACACATTTTTGCAGTTTTAGCAAATGCTTTAATCATTTGTTCAATTTCTTTAACTGTAATTGCTCTACACATTACATCTTCTGCCCATCTTGAAGGTAATTCGCTTGGCGATGCACAAAGCCTTGAAACATCAAAAATTGGTTTTACAAGTGCACCTAAAAACTTATTTTTAAGCATTGGAACCATTGCGTTTGGTATAGAAAACGACCTACCAAATCCAGCAGTTAGTTGTATAAACATTTTAGCACCTGTTTTGTGGAATTCCTCTAACCAAACTTTTAATTTTTTAAATGCTTTTTTGCTTTTATAAAGCCACGCATTACCTATTAGATTTCTTAATGGTGCAATACCCGGTATTATTAAGCCAACATTATTTTTGGCTAAATCCATAAAGAAATCAGCTGCGTCTTTATCAAAATGATGTGGTTCCATCCAACCAAAAATAGATGTTCCACCCATTGGACAAAGCACAATACGATTTTTAATTTCTACATTACCAATTTTCCATGGCGTAAATAGTGGTTCGAATTGTTTATCCATATTTTTCTCCTTTAAAATAAATTAAGTTTAAAAGGTTTTAACTCTATAATTAAGAGTAAAATATTTTATAAAAAATGTCAAATAACTACACAAACAACTTATTTTTTTACTTGATTTTATGTTATTTTTACAAAACATTAAAATTTATGCATATTGACTGATATTACTATAAATGTTATAATATAATAATAAATTTGGAGAAAAATTATGAATTTTAATGATATTATTAGAAAATATTTTTCGCAAACAATAATAACCTATTTTGAACAAGGTTTAAATGCAAAAGAAACCGCAACACTAAGAAATTCTAGGTATGAATATTTAAAGCAACTTGACACATCTATTTATAAAAAAATTATTGAAGACTTAATACCTGAAAAAATAAATGCAGAATTTATGTACTTTTATATGCACAAACTTCTTAAAAAACAAAATGCAAATAGCAATTTTAAAATTACCAGAATTCCAACAACAGTAGATGAAACAAAAATTGCACAATATCTTTTATATAACAATCATTTGGTTGAACGCATTAATTCTTTTGTTAATACCTGCATTTTTGGAAGCACTAATTTAAATGATTACATTGGACTTCCAAACAATTTCAGAGTTAAACACATTAGCCCTGTAAAAAACACAAAAAGAGCAGAAAAAACTGTTATTGATATTCCACAAGAAAGATTGGCTTTGTTGTTTAAAAATCCTCTTATCCCTCTTTTAAGAAAAGATAATAGTTTAATGCTTTTAGGAAAAGATTCTGTAACAGGAAAAGCATTACTTTTTCAATTAACATTGCCTGAACCAGATGCACATAAAAATGGTTTTCAAAACGCAGATGTTGCATTGTACTTAATGGTTGGTGGAACAAACGCTAAACAAATATGCCGTATGTCATACAAACCTGACAAAAACAGCGTTCATGAAGACATTGAAATTTCAAGCAATGGCACAATAAAAGTCGACCCTAAATCACATCTTCCAATAACACACGACGTTGTAACCAATGTTGTTCACATGCATATGTACGGAAATTATATTGAAAATGGAAACACCATAAACCCAACTCACTATAGTGCAGCAATTCCTAAAGGATATAATGATTATCTTAAACCTGATTATACTTTCCAAAAAGCACTGATTAACTTTATGTCTAGGTTTAATATAGCAAATATTTCATACTTGAATCCTAACCAGAATCACAATAACTATCCATTAAACCCACAAATTATGCAAGGGATATTGGATCGTGACAATTTTAATTTTGAAGACTTTGAAAACTTAAACCTTTCACAAGCATACGATACACTACTAGAAAATGTTAAAGAAATTCAAGAGTCAATAAAAACAAAAAAAGAGTCTGCCGAAAATATTGGAATAAACAACAAGGTTTACGATTTAATTTGCAAAGATTTAGATGAAGCAACTTCAAGCAATGGTGACGATGATAGAGATAGAGTTCAAGATAAGTATGGACAAGGTTGTTTGAGTGACGACACCGAATCCCCTGATTACGATTAATACTACCAAAATAAGTTGACTTATAAATTTTAAAAAAATATAATCAAAAAAGATACTAAGTTAAATATTTTCATATTTGCTAAAAGGAGCATTAAATGGATATTAAAGAGTTTTTTAAAGAATATTTTAAAAAAATTTACTATAAAGAATCAAATGGTGGATATATTGTTTCGCTTCCATATTATCATATTGATGCTGACGATTGTTCCTCATTTTATATTAAACAAAACGATGATTCAACATATCATCTTTCTGATATGGGAAACAGCATAGACCACTTAGAATATAACGTTGACGACTACACACTTTATAATAATAAAATTAATAAAGTATGCTCTAGATTTGGATTTACAAGAAATGGAAAAAGCATTGAGTTTGATATTCCTAATCTTGAAACCAATCAAACAATGAAACAACTTCATAGATTTTTGCAAGGGCTTGCAATTATTGCAAACATTGATTTGTTTTAAAAAAAAATTAATAATTTTAAATAAAAGTTTATAATTTAAAAATCATATTAATTAAAAAAACAAAAAAACGAACAAAATTTGTTCGTTTTTTTATTCCAATTTTTATCCCAAATTTTTTAATTTTTAATAAAATAAATTGGTGTTCCCGGCGGGAATCGAACCCACATCGGTCGCTTAGGAGGCAACTGTTCTATCCGTTGAACTACGGGAACTTAATTACAACAAAAATATTATAACATAATTGTTTTTATAATGCAATTAGTCTATTGTTTCTATTAAAATATTTTGAAATTTAAAAAACATGTTTTATATTTTATAATTTTTTCTAAAATTGATAATAGTATTTTACAACACATTTTTTTTAATTGTATAATATATATAGCAAAAAAATAATATTGGATAGGTGAAATATTTGAATTCAAGCAAATGCCCTAACTGTGGCAATGTATTAAATTTTAGTCCTGATTTTGGAACTCTTTATTGTGAATATTGTGATAGCAATTTTAACATTGACCATGAATCACAATTAAACACTAAACACAATTATAATAATTTTGTTAAATTTGATGAAACTTTTATTAATCAATTTCATTGCAACTCTTGTGGAAGCAATTTAAGTTCAATAAAAGATGCCAAAGTAAAAAGATGCCCTAATTGCGGTTCAAACGACTTAGCAATTACCAATAACATAAGTTTTGTGCCTGATGGTGTAGTTCCATTTAAAATTTCCAAAAAACGAGCAACAGAAAATTTTTATAATTGGATAAAGAAAAGAAAATTTGCGCCAAACGATTTAAAAAAACTTGCAAAACTTGGGAAATTATCTGGATTGTACACTCCTGTTTGGAACTTCGATTGTTCAACTTTTACAACATACCGAGGCGTTGGAATTGATGAAGATAGAGATAGAAATGGAAATGTACATACTCATAGGCACCCATTTAGTGGAAAATTTAATAGTGAATACAAAGATGTTTTAATGACAGCAAATAAAAGAATTTCAAATGTGACTTTAAATCAACTTGGAAACTTTGGATTAAATGAATTAAAGGTTTACAACCCTCAATACTTATGTGGTTTTATTGGAAGTGATATTGATTTTGACATACACTCTTCTTATAAAAATTTTGTTTCATTTGTAGAAAATAAAGATTCATTTAAGGCAAAAAGTGGACATTTTTATGATAGAATTGAAAGTTTTAGTTCTAACACAGAAATTCTAAATCCTAAATTTAACTATATATACCTTCCTATTTGGGCAAATTATTATTCTTACAAAAACAAAAACTACTCTTGTTACATAAATGGTTACTCTGGAACAGTTAAAGGCAAAGCCCCAAAATCATTTTGGAAAATATTTTTATTTAGTTTAGGAATTGGGCTTGCTGTTGGCATTGTTTTCCTTTTAGCATATTTCATTTCGAGAATTTAAAATAAAAAATTTAAAATTTAACATATAAAATAGAGATTTTTCTCTATTTTTTTGTGTGTTTAACATTTATTAAAAACATTAACTTGACTTAAATGTATATATAAATTAATATAATATAAAATGTTTAAAATTATTTATTAGTATATTCCATCATTTAATGTATAGGATATTAGGAGTTTAAAATGAATTTTAGAGAGATAGAAAAAAAATGGCAAGACATTTGGGAAAAAGAGAAAAGATTTGAAGTTAAAAATTTTGAACCTAACAAAAAAAATGCATACATACTTATTGAGTTTCCATATCCAAGTGGCAAAGGACTACACACAGGACATGTTAGAAGTTACTCCGCACTAGATGCTGTTGCTAGGAAAAAAAGAATGCAGGGATACAATGTTTTATTTCCAATGGGTTGTGACGCATTTGGACTAGAAGCCGAAAGAACTGCCATTAAAGAGCACAAACTTCCACAAGAAATTGTTGCTAGAAACATTGCAATTTTTAAAGAGCAATTAAAAATGGTTGGGCTTAGTGTTGATTGGAGCCGTGAAATTTCTACTTGTGACCCAGATTATTACAAATGGACTCAATGGCAATTTTTACAATTTTACAAACACGGACTTGCCGAAAAGCAAGAAACAACCGTAAACTACTGCCCTAACTGTGGTGTTTTAGCAAACGAAGAAGTTGAAAATGGATTTTGTTGTCAATGTAAGGCTGAAGTTACACAAAAATCCAAAGCACAATGGATTTTAAAAATGACAAAATATGCTGATAGACTAGTGGAAGACTTAAAAGACACTAATTATATGGACCACATCAAAACAAGTCAAATAAATTGGATTGGCAAAAGTGAAGGCGAAAAGGTTACTTTTAAAATAAAACAAGGCGGTTCATTTGATATTTTTACAACTTGCATAGAAACCATTTATGGCATAACATTTATGGTTTTAGCACCTGAACATCATCTTGTTGAAGAATTAAAAGACAAAATCGAAAATTATGATGAAGTTTTAGAATACATTAATCAAGCAAAAAGGAAAAGTGAATTTGAAAGAAGCGAACTAAACAAAGGAAAATCCGGAGTTTGCCTAAAAGGAATTACTGCAATCAATCCTGTTAACAACAAAGAAGTTCCTATTTACCTAGGCGATTTTGTACTTGCAAGTTATGGAAGTGGTGCCGTTATGGCAGTTCCAAGTCATGATCAAAGAGATTATGAATTTGCTTGTGAGCATAACATTGAGTTGATTCCTGTAATTACTGGCAAAAACGAAAAATCTGGTTGTGCTTATGAAAAGCAAGATTACTTAAATGACAATGCAACTTTGATTAATAGTGAAGAATTTTCGGGCTTAGAAGTGCACGAAGCAAAAAAACAAATTGCTTTAAAATTAGAAAATATGGGCGTTGCTGAAAAGCAAGTTAACTTTAAAATGCGTGATTGGATATTTAGTCGTCAAAGATACTGGGGCGAACCTATTCCTATGGTTTACTGTGAAAAATGCGGTTGGCAACCCGTTCCAGAATGCGACCTTCCTGTTACATTGCCAAAAGTTGATAGTTACGAACCAACACTTGATGGCGAAAGCCCATTATCATTAATTGAAGATTGGGTAAATACCACATGCCCAAAATGCGGTGGAAAAGCAAAAAGAGAAACCGACACAATGCCTGGCTGGGCTGGTTCTAGTTGGTATTTTATGCGATATTGCGACCCTAAAAATGACAAAGAATTTGCAAGTATGGACGCATTAAAAAGTTGGTTGCCTGTTGACCTATACAATGGTGGAAACGAACACACCACAAGGCATTTGCTTTATGCAAGATTTTGGAATAAATTTTTGTATGATATTGGTTTAAGCCCTGTAAGTGAACCTTTTAAATCAAGAATAAGTCAAGGATTGGTTTTAGGCTCAAATGGAGTTAAAATGAGCAAAAGCTTAGGAAATGTTGTTGACCCAAGAGATGTTATTAATGAATATGGTGCTGATAGTCTGCGTGTTTGGGAGTCATTTATGGGAGATTATTTCCAAAGTGTAAATTGGAGTGATGATGGTGTTAAGGCTTGTAATAAATTTATTACAAAAGTTTATAATTTCCAAGACATCTTAATTGATGGCGAAAGTTATTCAAAAGAACTTGAAGTTTCAATTCATACAGCAATAAAGAAAGTTACAAATGATATTGACAATATAAAATTTAACACTGCAATTTCTGCATTAATGATTTTAGCAAACGATGTTGCAAAAGTTGGCAAAATAAATAAAGCAGAATACAAAACACTTCTTACTCTTCTTAACCCTTTTGCTCCTCACATCACAGAAGAAATTTGGACTAACCAACATTTTGAGCCACAAATAAAAGATGCTGTTTGGCCAACTTACGATGAAAGCAAACTTGTTAAAGACGAAATAGAATATGCTCTACAAATAAACAATAAAATAATTGATAGGGTAAACATAAAAACAAATGCAACAACAAGCGAAATTGAAGATATTGCAAAAAACAATAGCAAAATTGTTGAAGCCTTAAACGGCAGAAATATAATAAAAGTTATAGTAATTAAAGACAGACTAGTTAATATTATTGCAAAATAAAAAACACACGATTTTCGTGTGTTTTTTTATAAGTATCTTTAAAAATATTTAATATCAAAATAAAATATAAAAGTTTAAAAAGATTAATCAAAACAATATAAAAAATTAAAATAGTAGAAAACAATTATTTAATATAATTTTTTCGAAAACAAAAAAGGTGCAATTTAAAGCACCTTTTTATTTTAACCTATATGGAAATCAATATCTCCACCTGTTGAATTTAAGTGGAATTCAAAATTATTTACATTATCATTTCCATATTGATAATCAGTGATTGTTGTATTTGTTGAATAAGTGTTGCTCAATGTTGAAGCAGTGTACAAATTCATTAATGCCCCACCATCAACTTTTAAATTGATTGAGAATCCTTTTGATTCATTTTCACCTGCTTGGATAACTGAAGGAACATTTATAACCAACTTTCCACTTCCAATTGTGATTGAACTTATATGAGCATTGTCCGATTTATCCATTGTTGAAATTTTAGCAAATGTTAAATTCATATTTGCACTGCCAGTTGCAGTTGCAGTAACTTTTCCTCTTAATCCTGTTGCATTTACTGTTCCACTAACTGTTTCAATTTTTGTTTCATTTGTTGATTCTGTACCAACATAAGTTAATGTTGTTTTACCACTTCTGTTTGTAAACCAACCTTTTCCACTATATGTAACATTTATATCGCCGTAGTTACTTGTTGCTGAAACTGTGCCGTTATGTGATGCTTTTGTTACTTTATCTATTGTTATATTGCCGTGAGTTGTTTCAACACTAACAACATTAGAATCAGTTTCAACAATATGTGTATCCCCATAAGTTGCTTGAATTGATAAATCACCAATAACCTTGGTTAGTTCAACTTTTGCGTATTCAGTAACTATTTGGCCCAAACCACTTCCAACATTTAGCGTGTTAATATTTAATGTTCCATTTGGACAATTATAAATAAAAGTTCCGTTGTTTGTATTTATTTCTCCAGTTGAATTAAATACTAAATTTTCACCTTTAATTGTAAAACCACCAATGAAGTTTTTAAAAGTAAAATCTCCGCGTTTGCTATCTATTTTTGCAACACTACTAGTTAATTTTATGTTTTGTTTACTAAAATCAAAATTACCTTTTTCTGTTTTTACTGATAGTGCATTAAATGCAACATAGTCATCACTTTCAGTTTTTAATCCACTTGAAGTAAAGTTTCCAGAAGTTGTGGTTACATTTAAGGAATTGATTTTTAAATATCCGTTTTCGGCATTTCCAGATTCAGAATATGGTTCTATAGTAATATTTCCTTTGCCACTATTTAAAACCAAGTTGTAACTATACTCACCCTTTGCAACTGGTAGTTGAATTTTAAGATAACTATTCCTATAATTTAAAACACCTTGTGGAGTATGTAAAGTGTAAACAATTCTATCTGCTTGGTTTAAATCGGTAGAATCTGGAGATAACTGATTACCATCTTTGTAATATGATATTTCTAAATAAGACCTTACCTTTTTTTCGTTGTTTAATTCTTTAAGTTCGTCACCATTTTCAACCAAACCAAAAGCTTTGTCCCTATATTCAATGTATGGCTTGCTTCTTACATCGGTATCGGCAAGTGTTTTATCATTGTATTTTATTGCACTTACAATCAAATTGTAGTTGTTGCTATTAATCTCAATGGTTTTATTTTTATTGCCATTATATGTTGGTAATTCTCTTTGTAAACTTACAGCATTATTTGTGCTTATAGTTATTCTATAACCAAATACTGAAAAATTTAAAAAAGCCATAGAAGCAAAAAGAAGAATACCAGCAATCGCTAAAATTCCAATTAAAATTAAAGTGTACGTTAAAACTCCCTTTAATATTTTCATAATTTTTCTCCTACTAAATATATTTCGTAGTGTGCCCTTAAAATCTATATATTTAATTATATATAATTAACGCATTTTAGTCAATATTTATTTTATGTTTATTCTACAACTTAATTCTGTTGAATTTAAAACAAAATTTATTCTAATATTGCCTTAATTCTTCTTACTCCGCTTGAACTACTTTCTTCTTTTGTTATTTTAAATTTACCTAATTCTTTTGTATTTTTAACATGAGGTCCAGTGCAAATTTCTTTTGAAACATTTCCTATGCTATAAACTGTAACAATATCTGGATATCTTTCAATAAATTGATGTTCTGCACCAATTTCAACAGCCTTTTGTTTAGGCATTTCAACACTTGTTACATCTAAGTCTTGCTTTATCCAATCATTAACAATATCTTCAATGTTTTTAATTTCGTCTTCACTTAATTTATGGTCGCACGGAAAATCAAAACGCAACCTTTCCTCTGTTATGTTTGAGCCCATTTGATGACAATCTTTGCCCAAAACTTCTTTTAGCGCGGCATTTAGAAGATGTGTTGCTGTGTGATATTTTGTTGTTTGTTCTCCAACACCTTCTAGTCCACTCTTAAATGTGCCTTTTTCAACAGCTTTTGATTTTGTTTGATGTTCTGCGAATGCATTTTTAAAGCCTTCTTCATCAACTTCGTATCCTATTTCTTTTGCCATTTCGCTTGTTAATTCTAATGGGAATCCAAAGGTGTCGTACAATCTAAATGCTGATTTGCCACTAATTATATTTTCAACAACTTCACCTTTTAAACTAGCAAATTGTTTGTGTTTTTCAATGCCAGAAATTAGTTTGTCAAACTCTTTTAGCCCTTGTTCTAATGCTTTGTTAAACTTATCCATTTCTTTTTTTATTTCTGACAAAATATAATCTTCTTTTTCAATAAGCAATGGATAAGCTTTGTTGTAAATTTGTTCAATATAAATTTTTGCAACGCCTAAAATGTCATCTGCACTAATATTTATTTTGTTTGCATATCTAATTGCTCGGCGAAGCAATCTCCTTAAAATGTAACCTGCCCCAACATTGCTAGGAACTATGCCATTAACATCTCCAATTAGCATAACACCTGTTCTTATATGGTCGGCAATAATTCTCATTGCTTTTCTTGCGTCAGCATCATCACTATAAGATTTGCCACATTTTTCTTCCAAAAAATCTACTACTGGTTTAAATATGTCAATCATATAACCATCTGTGTAGCCATTAATGTACATAAGCAATCTTTCAAAACCAAAGCCAGTGTCAACATTTTTATTTTCTAATTCAACATATTTGTTGTTTTCTAGTTTTTTATATTGCATATAAACATCGTTGCCAATTTCAACCCATCTTCCACAATCACATGTAATGTCACAATGATCTGAGCATGGTTTATCATGCCTTGGATAGAACCATTCATTATCTGGTCCACAAGGTGTGCCGACTGTTCCTTCTAGTTCCCACCAGTTGTCACTTTTTGGCAAATAAAAAATGTTTTCTTTTTTTATTCCAGCACTTTCTAGCAACTTTGCCGTTTCTTCGTCTCTTGGAGCGTTGTCGTCACCAGCAAAAACAGAACAACAAATTTTGTTCCTATCAAACCCCAAAACCTCAGTTAAAAATGTGTATGTCCATTTTGATTTTTCTTTTTTAAAATAATCTCCTAGGCTCCAATTTCCCATCATTTCAAAAAATGTGAAATGACTTTCATCGCCAACAGCGTCAATATCCACAGTTCTAACGCAACCTTGAACATTGCAAAGCCTTGTTTTGCCACTTGGGTGTTTTTCGCCAAGCAAATAAGGCATTAGTGGTTGCATACCTGCAACATTAAACATAACACCAGTTGAGCCATCTCCAATTAATGACACTGCACCAATATTAATGTGTCCACGATCTTCATAAAACTTAATCCATTTATCTCTTAATTCTTGTGATGTAATTTTTTCCATATAAACCTCAATACCGTTACATTTTACCATATTTTACAAAATATTTACAATAGTTTTAAGTGGTAGTTTTCCATTTTTATAACAAAATTTATAATTGGCAAATTATAATTTTATATTTTAAAATCTATAAAAACTAAAAATCAAATAATAAAAGAAAAAATTGCATAAACTTATGCAATTTTTTATCATTATTAAAAAATGTCAGTCAAATTTGCCATATCATCAATTTGTACAATTTCAGGAACTTCTTCAAGTTTGTTTCTGTTGTCAACCGGAGCCGTCGCTTCAATACTCATTTCGTTTGCATCTTTATCAAGATTTAAGAAGGTTGTAATTTGTGGCATCCATTTAACAGTTACAATTCCAACAGGTCCATTTCTGTGTTTTGCAACAATAATTTGTGCAAGCCCACTATTTTTATCCTCTTCTGAGGCATCATTATACATGTCTGGCCTATGAATAAACCAAACAATGTCTGCATCTTGCTCGATTGCTCCTGATTCTCTTAAATCAGAAAGCATTGGTGTGTGGTCTTTCCTACTTTCAGTTCCACGAGATAATTGGCTTAATACTATAACAGGAACATTAAGTTCTTTTGCCATTATTTTTAAACTTCTTGAAATTTCGGACACTTCTTGTTGCCTATCTTTGTTTTTGCCAGTGCTCATTAATTGTAGATAGTCAATCATAACAAGGTCTAAACCATGTTCTCTTTTTAACCTTCTGCATTTTCCTAATATATCGGTAGGGTTTGTTAAAGAACTGTCATCAACATAAATGTCTGCCTCTGTTAGTTTTTTGTTTGCTGCCCATAAAGCATCCCACTCTTTAACAGATAGTTTGCCTTGATTTGCTTTTTCCATGTCAACTTTTGCAACTGAAAAAAGTGCTCTTTGTGCAAGTTGCACCTTGCTCATTTCCAAACTAAAAACTGCAACTTTGCTTTTATTATGAATTGCAGCATGTGTAACAATATTCATAGCAAGAGAGGTTTTACCACATGCAGGCCTTGCTGCCAAAATAATTAAATCACTATTTTGCAAACCTTTCATCATAACATCAAGCCTATGAATACCTGTTGGAATTCCCCTAATGCTATCTGGATTTTTTTGAATTTTTTCATACTTTTCCATAACATTAGGCATATCATCTTTAATTAATGTTAAACTACTACGCTCTTCGTTTTGTCCAATTTCAAAAATATTTTTTTCAGCATAAGCAATTGCATCATCTTTTTCAGGACTTTCAAAAGAATATTTAATGATATCGTTTGAAGCAGAAATAAGTGCACGCAAAACGCTGTTTCTTTTAATGATATCAATATAATGCTCAAAGTTTGATGAAGATGGAACGATATTTGTTAAAGTTGTTATATATTCAATTCCACCAACACTATTAAGCAAGTTGGTTCTTTCAAGTTCGTCTGTTAATGTTACAAAATCAACAGGGGCATTATTTGAATATATTTTTCTCATCGCTTCAAATATAATTCTATGTGCTTCAACATAAAAATCTTCTGGTTTTAAATCTGCAAGTATAGAAATAGTTGCATTTTCATCAATTAAAACACACCCTAAAACACTTTGTTCACTTTCAATACTATGTGGTAAAACTCTTTCCTTTGTATCTTTTTTCATAACACCCTACTCATCTTTATTTTTATTTCCAGATTTTTCTAATTTGTATTTTTTATATAAATATATCAATAAATCGCCAAGCAATACAATGGCAAGTGCAATAAAAACACAAATAAATATTCCCATTCCATAAGACAAATGCTTAGACAAAACAAAAACATTTAGTGGCAAAATAACTATAAATGCTATAAAAAACAAAATGCCATATTTTATAAACATTTTTTTCATATCTCTTTTGTCGAAAATATATCTTTTTGCCATATTTTTCTCCTTAAACTAAATCTATTGTAATACAAAATAAATAAAATTCAAACTTTTTTAATTAAACAATTCCACGCCTTTTTTTGTTAATTCTTTTTATAATATAAATTACAAACAATAAAACAACAATAAAACAAGAAATTGCAAGGGCTAAAATGTACCACGAAACTCTGTTTGCTTGTAAAACATAATATTCAATAGGACTATTTGAATTAATGTCAACAACCCATGTTCTCTCAACAATTCCCCCTTGATAAAGAGTTTCTTTAATTGCATTTGTTTTAAGATTGTCATAAGCAGAAATAAGTGTTTGGGTAAATGTTACATTAGGATAAATATTTACAAAATTATTTTTAAATGTTGGATAAGGAATTAAAGCATAATCGTAAACAGAACTTGTTAAAATGTATGACTTATTAAACCATGTCCCATGTTCAATTAAAACTTCATTTTCGCTTGAATTATCGTTGTTTGAATTTCCAAAAATTTCCTCATCATTATAATCTAAAATTACGCCTTTTGAACCATCAAAAGTTTGTAAAAAATAGTACCAAACTTGCCTAATATTGTTGTTTTTATAAAGCATATCAAACTGAATCATATTAGAATTGTTAACATTTTTACTTTCAAAATCTATTGGATTGTGATAAATATATTCTTCTTTAATTTCTTTACTTAGTGTTGTGCTTTGCTTTGCCAACCTTTTGAATGCGTTTAAATGTGTTGTTGTGTCATACTCTAAATAGGATAATATATTTGCTTTGTCTTCATTTAAACCTGAATAAACATCGTAGTTATTAGTGTCAAGTTTAATTGTTATGCACTCCCGAATCCTATTTCCTTCTAATGTTTCAATTCTAAAATCCATGGTTGTCCCATTAATTGTAGTTGAAGTTTTATTACAACCACAAAAAACACATATGCTAGCAAATATTAAAATGTAAAGTAATGCAATTTTTGTTTTTGTTTTTAACATTTATAACAACCCCATATTTCTAATTATAGTATATTATAATTCTTGCAATAAATCAATTTATTAATATATATTGTATGCAACAATGTAAAACAAAAACACCTATTTTTTAGGTGTTTTTTTATTATTTTTATTTGCTTCTTCTTTTGTGTTGTTTGTAATAGATGTGTAATCTAAACCATTTAGCAAATCGCTATCTTTCATAGGAATAATTGTTGGAACTTGCAAAACCAACCTTTTTATAAATTTTTCAAACAATTCTTCCTTGTCGCCACTTTCAAGCCTTATTTCAAATTGAAGCAATTTATGTTTATTCCTAGTTGCATTGTTAATATACTCAACGTGCTCAAATGAAAATTGCATTTTTAAGCCATTATTATTAATTATTCTGTATTTATTAGCATTTTTTATTACAACAAAAACAGGAATTATAGTATTAACATAAGATGCAATATCTACACTTAACCCTGCTGGCATAATATCCTTTATTGCATTAACTATAAAATCAAAATGTGCACTAAAAAAATCTTTCTTTTCAATTTCTTTGCTTAAACTTGTTGGCATATAACTAACAAAAGGAATTCGTTTGTCCTCTCCTTCAAAACGAACAACAATTTTGTTTAATTTACTTGATTTACTTTTTACTAAATTTATTATTACACCATTTGAAAAGAAAAATCTGTCTACTGTGTCAAAGTAAACTTTTTCAATTAAATCTATTCCTAAGTGTTCCACCCCATAAGGTGCCAAAACACCTTCTGGATTTAAAATGTCTCTTTCAAAATTTTTTGTGGACTTTTCAGGAAGTAAAAACTTTTTAGTTTTAAAATCTTTATTATTTTCCATATTATACCTTACTTAACAAATATAGTTTACCATATAACAATAGTTTAAGCAAATATTTAAAAATATTACTTTTTGGTTTTTAGTATATAATTTTATTTTTTAGTTCATAATTAATTAATATTTAACTTTAAGGAGATAATTATGAAAGGAAATGTTAATTTTGATGAAAGTGAAACAATAAAAAATTTGGCTCGTGCGTTTGCTGGCGAAGTCCAAGATGGTGCAAGATACCAATTTTTAGCACAAATGGCAATGCAAGAGGGATATAACTATTTTCAGTCGATGTGCAAAACACTTGCTAAAAACGAAATGGCTCACGCTAAAACTTTGTATCAATTAATTACTAATAATTGTACAAAATCCATAAAAAACATTGAAATTTGTGCAGGATACCCTTTTAAGTGTGGAAGCATTTTGCAAGAAATAAAAAACAGCATTGAAAACGAACAAAGTGAAGCCGATTCGGTTTATATTGAATTTGCCAAAATTGCAGAAGATGAGGGATTTAGTGAAGTTGGCAAAGTTTTTAGAGAAATTGCAAGCGTAGAAAACTGCCACAAAATGCTTCTTCAACAAGTGTACGACAAAATGAAATCAAACAAACTTTACAAATGCACAAAAGAAACAAAATGGAAATGTAGCAACTGTGGTTTTGAACACACCAGCAAACAAGCATGGTCTATTTGCCCACTATGTTCAATGCCACAAGGTTATGTGGAAATTTCTATTGACACAGGAGCATAATTAATTTAAAAAAAATTTTAAAAACATTTTGAAGCAATTTAAACTAAAAACAAAAAACACCTATTTTTAGGTGTTTTTTATTTTTGTATATTTATTTGATATATTTTATTTAAAAATATTTTTCATTAAAAAAATCAACATTTTTAATGTCCACATATTTTACATCATCTTTTAATAAAAACCAATTTTCTTCCGTAAATTCTTCGCCTGCAATTTTGGACATTGTTTGTTTTATATATTTTGCATGTGCAGTTGCCAAAATTTCGCCACTTTCACTTTCAATAAATCCTTCAGCTTCAAATAATCTGCTTGTGTTTCTAGTTAGTTTGCCAACAACTTTAATTTGTTCATCAAGTGGCACAGGTTTTTTAAATTGAACTTCAATAGATGCTGTAACTCCAAACGCATTAGGTTCAACAATATTAATTGCCCTGCCAATAACTTCGTCAAGTAAAGCAGTAATCAGTCCACCATGCATTCTGTGTGGATAACTTTGGTGAAAGTTTGCTCCTGTTGTAATGCCAACAATAATATCATTTTCCAATTCATATGTTTGCGTTTTTAAAGACATTGGATTGCTCATTCCACAAACCACACATTCTGCTGAGTTGTTTTGTTTTTTTAAAACTTTTAGTTTCATAATTTTCCCTCCATAAAATAAGTGTTGTAAATATATTCGGCAATAATTTTACTAATATTTATCTTCTGATTTTTTAACGCTTTATATCCTGCATTACCATTTGCTTCGCAAAATGAATATTCGTTATTTTCATCAAATAAAAAATCTAAACCCACAATTTCTGCCTGTAAATTTTTGCATATTTTTTGAATAATAGTTTTAAAATCTGAACTTATTTTAAATTCATAACTTATTCCACCTTGTGCCAAATTTGCTCTAAAATCGTCATTTAAAGTGTTGTCCCTAACAGCCCCAAAGTACTTATTCCCCACAACAAAGATTCTAATATCTTTTCCTTTGGATTCTTTTATATATTGTTGCAAAATTAAATCGTCAAAATAATAATTTAAAGTTATATTATCATATTCTTCCTTTGTGTTAATTAAAAAAACGCTTTTGCCTTGTGCTCCAAATCTATATTTTAAAACAAATGGCTTGCCTAAAATTTTTACAACATCCTCAAACTCTATTTTTTTTGTGCTGTTTATAGTTTTTGGTTGATTTATGCCAATCTTTTTTAAATTTAAATATGTTTGCCACTTATCTTTCATATAAACCATATTAATAAAGCTGTTGATAATTTTAACGCCATTATTTTTTAAATATTGCATAAGTTTATAGCAATTACCTCGTGCAAAAGCAACTTTTGGCAATTCCTTAATGGGCGAATTTTTGTAATATAAAATTTCTTTTGAATTGACCATTTTAAACTTAAATGCATTGTAATTTAAACACTCTACTTTAACATTAAACGAATTTAAATATTCCTTAATTTCAAGAGAACTATGATTTATAAAACTTTCTATTAATCCTTTGTGTAATATCCAAATATCTATAATATTTTTCTCCTATGAGTTTTCTAAGCAATATTTTAACACAATATTTTTTAAATGTAAAAAGTTTAATTTAACATATCGTTTGTAAAAAATAAAAAATGTGCTAAAATATTTTGGGAGAAAATGATATGCAAATGAAATATTTACAATTTCATAAATTGCTTAGTAATTTTGCACAAGAATTAGTTGGCGCTTTTATTCCTTTAATTTTGTATAAGGAAACAGGAAACATAACTCTTGCAATAAGTTATTATATAATTCAGCGTGTTATATTAACAATATTTGATTATATATTTAAAAATCAGTTTGTAAAAAGACCACAACTATTTTTATTGTTAAGAACAATTCCTATGCTTTTATACTACATTTTTACACTTTTAATTGACACAAATGTTTGGATTGCCTGTGCGGGGATTTTAATTTTTAGTGGAATGAGTGAAGCATTTAAGTATATCCCAACCGATTCGGTTTACAACTACAACTCTTTAAACTCAGGCTCAAACACATTAGGAATCACAAAAGTTATTGAAAGAATTGGAGTAGTCACCGCTCAACTACTAGGTGCATTGTTTTTGGACAACTTGTCAAAAGAAATACTAATTGTTGTAAGTTTGACCATATATTTAATTAGCACTTTACCATTATTTATTAGTTACTTTAAATATAGGAAAGTTTCTTCATTTAATGTTGAAGGCATATCAAATGCTCAACAAACCTTTGTAAAAGATGAAGAAAAAGCAAAAAAAGGTAAAGTAATCACCAAAAAGATTTTTATAATTTATTCAATTTCCTATGCTTTATTTTGTATGTGTGATTTAAACACAAGTTTGTTTGGATTGTTTTTGTATGTAAAAGTTGATAAATATTACATAGTTGGTATTTTAAGTGTTTTATATTATGCAATACAAATTCCGTTCAACTATTTAGTTGGCAAAATTGATGCAAAAAAAGATTTGCTTCCTTATGTTGTAGTAAGTTCAATAGTTACTGGCGCATTTACTTTCACAATTGGATTATTAATGCTAAGTAGCAACTTTTCAAACACATTAATTATAATAAGTTTGGTTTTATTCTTGCTTATGGGTGCAATGTATCCTTTTGTTACAATTTTCTTCTTTGATAGAATGATTTTAAAATCAAAAATTTTAGGCAAATCAAGCGCTATGATTGTTACAAGAGAATTTTCAGGCACATTAGGACAAATGCTTTCAGTAATTCCAGCAATTGGCGGAAGTTTTATGGCAGCATTTGTTTGCATGGGAATAGCATTTATAATTTGTGGAGCAACACTTCCAAAGGTGGAAGAAAAAACACGAAAATTGCTTGTAAATTATTTACAAAATAATCAATAAAAAATTAAAAAACTCGTTTGTTAACGAGTTTTTTTGTTGAAAAATTTAGTTAATTTTTTTAAGTTTATTTCATTATGTTCAATTTCCCTTGAAAACATTTCTAAATTTTTTATGTTAAATTTTGTGTCGAAATATCCGTTTGTATAAGTGTCAAATATTGCAATCATAATTAAAATCACAACCGAATAAACAGAAAATTCAACCCTTGCCTTTATTTTATAATCGTAAACGCATCTTAAAAAATATTTATAAATAAAATAAATTACAATGTTATTAAATTCATAAATCTTTTTATAATTTAATAAAAAGTTTTTTAGGTCGGCATCGTTTATTCTTTTGTTGTAAATTAAATGCAACAGTTTGTCTAATTTGTCATATATAAAAGGAGTTAACATTTCCAATTTCATATATTTTTTAATTAATTTTATTATATTTTTAGTGGTTAAATGATTAGTAATTTTATCATTATATGATGGCAATTTGGAATCATATTCCTTAATAATTTTATCAATATTTGAATATATATTAAAATTTTCTTGCAAATATTTTCCAAAATCCAGCAAAAACTCTAATTTTGCATCAAAGGTTAGATTGCTGTTTAAAACTTTAAATATAAAGTTTCTTGCATTTTGCATATAAGGAAAAATTTTACTATCAAATGTGTTGTAAGTTGCAATTTTTTTATCGCTTTCAACAACTTCAAATTCTAATTTGTTTTCCAAAAGTAGCCTTGCACTTTCACAGCATGCACAAGATAAACTGTGCTCAACATATTTACCATAAACATACTCAACCCTTGGAAATTTTTTACAGACATCACACAAATAATCTTCACCTAAATTGATTTCAATTTCGCAAAGTCCATCTTTATTTAAAAAAGGACAAGTTGCCCCAACTTTAAAAAACTGCTTATGATTAGATAAAATATTTTTTAATTTTGCACCATAAGGTCCATCAACATTTTTATATTTTTTCAAAGTTAATGCATCAATATCAACGCCCCACCCTTTGCAACAAGTGTTTGGACAGTTGTTTGCTAAGCATTTAAAATTTTTATAAAATTTAGGATAAATTTCTTGCATTTTTAACCCTCAACATATTAATAACAAATTATACCATATTGTTTAAAAAAAGATATATACTTTAAAAACATTTTAAATAATATTTTGAAATAGAATTAATTTTTGTTATAATAATTTTTGATAATAACTTTATGTTAAATAAAATATAATATATTGTTAAGTTTTAACAATGCAATAAGGAGAAAAATGAGAAATTTTGAAGTGTCAACAGATTCAACATCTGATTTATATGCAAACGAATATTTAGATTTGGATATTTACCATGCATCATTAACTTTTACACTAGAAGACAAACAAGGCAACATTACTGAACAACTAGATAACTTTCAAAATCAAGATGAATATGTTGAGTTTTATAATAAACTTAGAAATGGCATAGTTTCAAAAACTGCCATATTAAATGTTCAAGCACATGTTGATATGTTTATGGAAATGGCAAAAAAAGGCATAAAAAACGCATTACATATTTCACAAAGTTATGGACTAAGCCCAACACTTGACAATGCAAACAAGGCAATAGAAATTGTTAAGGAAACTTATCCTGACATTAACTATAAAGCCATAGAAGCAAGAACCACAACTATTGGTGAAGGCGTTTTGGTTAAAGTTGCTTGCGAGCTTAGAGATGAAGGTTGGTCACTTGATGATGCTATAAAATACCTAAATGATTACAAAATGAAGCTTCAACATTTTGTAATTATTGACAATTTAATGTATTTAAAGCGTGGTGGCAGAGTTAGTGGACCAAAAGCAGTTATTGGAACAATGCTTCAATTAAAACCTATTATTGAAATATCAAAAGAAGGCAAACTTGAAATTGTAAGAAAAGAAATGGGCATGAAAAAAGCCCTTAAAAGCATTGTTGAAGAATTTAAAAACTTTACTAAAAACGAAAGATTTAAATGCGTTATAGTTCACACCGACAATTTACCAGTTGCAAACGAACTAAAAAACATGCTTTTAAATGCATACGGAATAGATGCTGAAGTTAGGATTATGGGCCCAATAATTGGAAGCCATGTTGGACCAAACGCTGTGGCATTTGGCTTTACATCTAACGAACAAAGAAGATATTAAAAACATTAATTGGTTTATATTAAATAATTATTTTATAAATTTAATATCTTATTTTATACTAAATTTTAAGTTTTAATATTATTTAATCATTAATAAAAAAGCATCGTCAAAGGTGTTTTTTTGTAACTAAAATTTTATATTTCATCATATAAATTAATAATATGTTGAAAACTATAAATTTACAAAGTGTAAAAAATTTTGTTAATAAACATTTTAATAAACTTTTTGGAATAGAAGAAGAAATTTTAAAAGATTTTTTAACAAACTACAATTATATTACAAAAAATAGTGTTAAAGATTTACTCCTTCCAAATGATGCCACCCTGGTTTATTTTTTAAATACTTTGTTTAATAGAATAAATATAATACAACCTATAGACACAAATCTTTACAATTTTATTTTGTCAAAATATTCTTCATTCATTGGTTTTGACACCAAAATTGGCGAAAATTTTAATATATTCTCATCAAAAAATATATATATTGAAAATGGTGTTTGCATAGGCAATGATGTAACCCTTGCAAACAACATTAAAATTGGAAACAAAAAAACAAAGCCTAGGATTTTAAATAATGTAAAAATTTGTGACAATGTGAACATTTTTGGGAATATAATTATTGGCAATAATGTTGAAATAAAGCATGGATGTTACATTACAGACAACATAGAAGACAATCAAACTATAAGCATTATAAATCAATTACAATTAGTAACAAAAACAACAAAAAATTATTTGCCAAGCCAAACTTTAATTGTTTATGGCATAATTCCTAAATTTAAAAACACAATACAAATAGTGGGAGAAGGTTTTTATAATCCAATAGTTAATTTTAAAAACTGTTCTCAAAATTTAGATTATTCAATTACTTATTGGGATAAAAATAAAATATTGATAAAATTCAAAAATACAAAGCCTATTTTTTGCGACCATGTTATTTGTTCACTGCTTTGCAACCATGTTAAAATCAACATTTTAAATAGTGTTGGTTTAACCCGTGCACTTGCAAATTTACAGCCATAGATATAATCTTTTAAAACAACTTTTATTATTGTTAAAAATAAAAAACAAGATAACGCTTTGCGTTACCTTGTTTTTACCAAATATGTGTTAATATAAGGTATAAAAAAATGGAAAAACATTTTAAATTAATTAAAATGCACTTTAATTATAGTGCATTAATAATACATAGTCAATACCCATTTTTAAAAAATTTAGTCGAATTAGATTAAAAAACATAAAAAAACAGCCGTTTTTTAAGGCTGTTTTTAATTTTTAACACAACTTACGGAATTAGTTGGCTTTTAGGTTTATTCCATTTTCCTTAAAGTTTTCAATAACCGTGCTATGGAAGTTTTCAATTTCTTCCCCAGTTAGTGTGTGGTCTAGTGCATAAATTACATAACGCAAAGTGTAACTTTTTGTGCCGTCTTGATTTTCAAATATATCAACCAAACTTACATTATATTTTAAATTTGTTTTTATTTTATTTGCAATATTTTTAATGTCTGCAAACAATTTTTCATTAACCACTACAAAGTTAAAATCAAGAGTTGATTTTTGATATTTGCTTAATGTTTCAAACTTTGGTTCATATTCCTTGCTATCAACCAATGCACTAAAATTAATTTCTGCCATAACTATGTTGCACTTTTTATCAAAATTGTTTTTAACCTTTGGGTTAATTAAACCTAATTTGCCAATATTTTTATTGTTGCAATACACATTATAATAGTTAACAGGATGAAAGAAATTTAATGTTGGGGTTGCTGGTTTTAAAGCAAATTCAGCATTCGCTTCAAATGTAACAATGTATTCAAGCATATTTTTTAATTCCATCAACATTTCTTCCATAGTATTTGACTTGCTATATAAAACTATGCCCAAACTTTTTGTTTCGTTTGCCAACCCTTCACTTGTTAAACTTTCAATTACCCTACCAATTTCCATAATTCTAATATTTGAAAATTCTTGTTTGTTGTTGTATGCCACATTAAGCAAACTTGGAAGCATTGTGCTTCTTAAATATGGATTGTCTTTATTAATGCTATTAACAACACTTAAAACACTTTTTGCTTTAATTCCCATTTGATTGTTAAATGCTGTGTCATACCATAAATATGTGTGAACTTCATTTAAGTTGTATCTTGTTGCCAACGCATATTTTACTTCATATTCTAATTTTACTGTTCTATTAAGTTTAGTTGGAACAAGTGGTTGTAATGTGCTTTTTGCTTTTATGTTGTCGTAGCCATAAATTCTTGTAATTTCTTCAACTATATCAGCCTTGCCATTGATGTCCTTTGTTGCTCTAAATGTTGGCACAGAAACCAAAAACTTGTTTGTTTTTGTTTCTTTTACTTTAAACTCTAAACTTTTTAAAATCTCTTTAATTTTATCCTTACTTATATCAATGCCGGTATAACTATCAATATATTCTTTTGTAATTTCAACAACTTTCTTTGGATAATGATAATTATAAATATCTGTAATTCCTGAAGAAACAACAGCACCTTTATCACAAGATTTAACTAAATAAACATATCTTTTTAATGCTGTTAGTGTTAGTTCAGGGTCTAACATTTTTTCATATCTTGCACTTGATTCTGTTCTTAAACAAATATTAGTTGCTGTTTTTCTAACATCAATCCCATTAAAGTTTGCACTTTCAATTAAAACGCTTGTTGTTGAATCTGTAATCTCGCTATCAAGTCCACCCATTACACCTGCAATAGCACCTATTTCTTTGCCATTAGTAATTACTGTTGTGTCCTTTGGCAAAACTCTTTCAACGCCATCTAATGTAACAAATTTAGTTTCTTCTTTAACTTTTGAAACGCCTATTTGTTTAACGCAAGCATTGTCAAATGCATGCATTGGTTGACCCAATTCAAGCATTACATAGTTTGTAACATCTGCAAGCAAATTTATTCCACGCATTCCTGCATAATATAGTCTAACACGCATATTAATTGGGGAAACTTTTTTTGTTATATTATTCATTGATGCACAAGTATATCTATAGCACGCATCACTTTTTACATTTACTTTTGGTTGAACTTTGCCAGCAAATGAAGTTGCCTTTTCAAGTTTTAATGGCAATAATTCCCTATTTAACAAACTTGCTATTTCTCTTGCAATGCCATAATGTCCCCAAAGGTCTGGCCTATTTGTTAGAGATTTGTTGTCAATTTCAAACACAACATCATCTACATCAACAATCTTTTTTATGTCAACGCCAACTTTTGTGTTTGCATCAAATTCCATAATGCCACTATTATCATCTGAAATTCCTAATTCCTTTTCACTGCAACACATTCCATAACTTAAAACGCCTGCAACTTTTGCTTTGTCAATTTTAACACCATTTACATTTGCTCCAATTTTTGCAAATGCAGTAATCATACCTTCTTTAACATTAGGTGCACCACAAACAACATCTAAAATTGCTTTCCCTGTGTCAACTTTAAGCAAGTGAAGTTTTGTGCTAGTTGGGTGTTCTTTTACTGATTTTATTTTTGCAGTAATTACACCACTAACATTTTGTCCTTTATATTCAACTCCTTCAATCTCTGCAACAGACAAAGTAAATCTATTTAATAATTTATTTATATTTACACCTTTAAGGTCAACATAATCTTTTATCCAATTTAATGATATATACATATTTTTCTCCTTATTTAACCTTAGTTTGAGACAACACCTTTAAATTGCCACCATTAAGCAATCTAATATCTTTAATATTAAAATTCATCATAGTTAACCTACTAAGTCCTAGACCAAAAGCAAAACCTTGATATTTGTTTATATCAATCCCACCCATTTTTAAAACTTCTGGGTGAATCATTCCACATGGACATAGTTCAATCCAGCCACCTTGCTTACAAACATTGCAACCTTTTCCACCACAATATGGACAACTGCAATCAAGTTCAAAACCCGGTTCAACAAATGGGAAAAATCCCGGACGCAAACGAACATTAAGTTCTTTACCAAACACACTGCTTAACATTTGTTTCATAAAATAAATCAAATTGCTAATGCTAATATCTTTGTCAATCATCATACCTTCACATTGGAAAAATGTGTTTTCATGGCTTGCATCTAACTGTTCATTTCTAAAACAACGCCCAGGAAAAATAACTTTTAATGGTGCACCGTATTTTTTCATAATTCTATTTTGAGCAGCAGATGTGTGTGTTTTAAGTAATTGACCATTGCTTAAATAAAATGTGTCTTGCATATCTCGTGCAGGGTGATGTTTTGGAATATTTACTGCTTCAAAGTTGTTATATTCTGTTTCAACTTCGTTTCCATCTTCAACAATAAATCCCATTGAAGTAAATATTTCAATAAGTTTATGCTGAGTTACAGTTATTGGATGAAGCGAACCTGTGCATTCATTTAGTGGAATTGTTAAGTCCACAACTTTTGTATTTTTAAGTTCTTCTTCCAATTTTTTTTCTTCAAGCAAAGTTTTATATTTGTTTAATTCTGCATCAATCTCATTTTTAAGAGTGTTAACTAAAGCTCCATATTCTTTTTTTTGGTCGTTAGGAATATCTTTTATTGCTTTTAGCAAATTTGTAACTTCGCCAGATTTACCTAAAAATTCAACCTTTAAATTTTCCAATTCTTCTTCATTATTTACTGACCCTAACTTTTCAATAAATTTTTGTTTAACTTTGTCTAAATTATTAACCATATTATTCTCCTTAAAAATAAAAAATCGCCCTAATAAAATAGGACGAATATTAATCGTGGTACCACCTAAATTTAAAAAAGCGAATATTAAAAACACTTTTTCCTCATTATGTTTTTAACGGAACAACCCGTTTTGCTTTCACAAAAAGGCTCAGGATTAGAAATTCATAAAACAAACTTCATACATTTTCTTTCAGCGTACCAAAAATGCTCTCTAAATGGTTTTTGTTTTACTACTTATCACCATCAATGCCACAAATATACTAACATTGATTAGTTTAACAACTTAAATTTTTTTTGTCAAGATGTTTTAACACATATTAATTATTAATATTATTTAATGAAATTAAATTATTTTGTAATTTAAAATTTTAGACAATATTTCTTTAATTTTAATCATTAACTTGAATTAATCAGCATAAAATATTATAATTATATTGTAAGAAATTATTTAAACATTAATTTCTAAAATTATAAATTTTTGTATAAGGAGTGTAAAATATGGCAAAAAAATCAGATTATTTCGGTTTAGGTTATGTTGTAAGTTTAATCCTTGCAATTATCCCTGTTACTTCTTGGATTTGTGGTGCAATCACAAGATTTAAAGAAGGCAAAATTTTAGCAGGTGTTTTAAGATTAATACTAGGTTGGAACATTATTTGGATTTGCGACCTTGTTTTAATGATTGTAAGCAAGCATATTTTAAGACTTTTAAATATTTAACAAAAAGGGGTTTAATACCCTTTTTTTAATTTTTAACAACTTTGCTTAAAAAAATAGATAAATTATAAAATTTGTTATATACTTAATTATTAAAAAATTAAAGGAAAAATTATGGAAAAAATTTTTGATGTTAAATTATTTTTTATTCTTTTGTTTTTAGGCTGGTTTGGAATTGACAAACTATACAAAAAAAATTGGAAAATGTTTTTAGCAAAATTTCTAACTCTTTTTGTTTTGATTGGCATAATTTGGAACATCTATGACATTGTTATGTGTTGCCTAAAAAATTATGAAGTAAATCCTTTTGAATAATTATTGCTATATTTCAAGTTTAAATTTTTTTAAATCAAAAAAATAAGTAACCCATTGTTACTTATTTTTTCTTAAAAACTCATTATCTAAAATTTTATATAATTCTTGCCTTGGTTTATCATTACATTTTTTAAAAGCATTTTTTAGTTTTTGATAACTATAATCTATGTTTTTATTTTCAAAAACAATTTGGTTTTCTTTAATTTCTATCATAGTGTAACAAGATGGATATGTTGCACCACACGAGCCCACACAAACTAACTTTTTATTTTTTATTTCGTAATAAAAAGGTTTGTGTAAATGCCCAAACACAATAATGTTATGTTTTACATCTTTAAAAATTTCATACACATCTTGCATATCATATGTCTTTGGGTCATCAACAAGTTCAGTTTTAGTTTCCCATAAATAATGAGTAAAGTAAATTTCAATATTATTTTGTTTTAAAACAAAGTCCCTTGGCAATGATTTTAAATAGTTTGTATTTTTTGTGCTAAGTTCTTGCCTTAAATTGTTAATATGTTCCAATTTTAATACATATTTTACTTTTTCTTCATCTTTTGTTAAGCCATTAACCACATAACTATCATTGTTTCCTAAAATTGCAATTAAATCTTTTTGCTTTCTTATTAAATCAACGCATTCATTTGTAAAAGGCGAAAAAGTTATAATGTCTCCTAATAAAATTTTAACATCTGCACTTTTATAATCTTTACTTTTTATTATGTTTTTTAAAGCATAGATGTTGCCATGCAAATCTGTAAAAACAAAAACTTTCATTTTAATCTCCTAAGTCATTATATCAAAAAATATTCAAATTACAAATTTATAAAGTTGTAAATTTGCACAAATAAATGGTATAATATAATGTTCAAGTTATTTTGGGGTGTAGCCAAGTGGTAAGGCAGAGGATTCTGACTCCTCCACTTCGGGGGTTCGAATCCCTCCACCCCAGCCAGTATAAAACACGCTTTTTGTGTTTTTATTTTTTTGTTTTATTATTTATTTTGCTTTTTAGGGATTCGAACCCTTGGTTCTCAGTCCTGTCGGACCCGGACCGAAATCATAGATTTCTCCCGGCTTTGGCTAAAAACTTGCCACCGGCAACTTTTCTTTACGCGTCGCCCCTCCACCCCAGCCAGTATAAAACACGCTTTTTGTGTTTTTATTTTTTTATCGTTTTAACTTTATTTAGTTTTTACTTTTTAATTTTTTTATGTTATTAATTTTTATTATTTACTTTATGTTTTTATTTTTTATTTAATAAATTTTTAAAATTAACAAAAAAGGATAGTGCATTTAAAACATTATCCTTTTTATTTTTACCATTTCATATCTTTAATTTTTTACATTTTTATGCTTATAGTGGCAAATCTTTCTTTTGGAATTTTTTAATTGAAATAAAATATGTTACAATTCCAACTCCTAATAAAATTGCCAATTTCCAAACAAACTTAATATTTCCATCCATTATTGCAACAGTATCATAAAGAGAAATTAGTGAAACATAATTAAAATAATCCATTGCTTGAATTTTAATTGCCTGTGGCATTACGCTAGAACCAAACAATCCTAAAATTGTTGCAACTAAGAAAAACATAGATATACCGCCACCAACTGCCATAGATTGTTTGCTTCTGTTAAACCAACTTGATGCCAAAAAGCAAATTCCAGATATGGCAAATGTTGTTATGAACGCACCCAAATTAAATAATAACATATCCACATAAGAAATTGTTATTGACCCAGACCCCACAATGAACAAACAAATAAGCCCGGTGATAGTTGTAAACACAAACATTGCAAAAAGTGATGCAATTAGGTAAACCATTTGTGTTATTGAAACTGTTATTCTTTTTGTTGGAGTTGAAAGCACATAAGCCATAGAACCTGTGTCAACTTGCGATGCAATTAAATTGTTTGCTGTCATAATTATGTAAATTAAAGGCAAAAGCAATCCTGCAATACGGAAATATATTGAGCCTATTACTAAACTATAAATATCCATTGCACCTAATTCTTGCAATGCTGTTGCAACTTCAATAGGCAATTCTTCAATAAGAGTGCCTGTTTTGTTTGCAATCAACTGGTTTGAATATTTATTTAATCTGTTTGCAACTTCTAATTCAATTTGTTCTTCAGTTAAAGAATCATATCCTTCTTCTTGCATCAATTCCTGCCTTATTTGTTGTTCCTTAACATCCATTTCTGCTCTATATGAAATTATTGCACTTGAACTCATATTTGAAATTTCATTTTCAGAGTAATAGTCTTTAATATAAATAGTATTACCATTATATTCAAAAAATTGTTGATAGAAAATTCCCTTTAAAACTTGTGGAATGTACATAGTTGCAAATTCTTTTGCGTTATCCGAAGATGAGCTTATAAAATCGTTTATTGCTTTAACTATAAACAATTTTGCATAATTTGCACTTTCTTCCCCTTCAGTAACTTTTACTTGTTCGTAAACTTCATTACAGATATTTGTTAAAACATAGTCTTTTATTTTATTTTCACTAATGTCGTTGCCTTCCATTATGTAATAACTAATAAAAGTGTTAATTAAAAGTTTTTCATCGTCGCTTTTACCATTTGTTAAATATTCCCTTGCTTCACTTTCTGTATATCCTGCTTGAATTAGGCTATCATAACCCATACTTAGTTGGGTTCTATTTTCTTCACCAATTAAATTTAATGCTATTGTTAAATTGTTTTTACCGCTCTCATAATTAGTTAGTGCCTTTTCGGTTAAATTGTAATATGTCATAGATTGCTTATCAATGGTTGATTCAACAGCATCAGTGATGAACATATCTGTCATTGACTGCCTTATTCCATTTACATTTATATTCCCCAAAACAAGAATCAAAATTGCTAGCATAAAACAAATAATTGCAGTAACAAACACCCAAGTTCCAGCATTTGCCTTACATGATTGTTTAAAAAGTGGTTTACTAATCATACTATTTTCCTCCCTTATTTGTAATTTTGCTAAAATGTTTTTCAAGAGTGTACTTAACTTCGGAAATAAATTTTACATCAAACGCGGTTAAGTCTTTAAATAAGTTGGTTAATTTAGACTTATTGATTGATATGGTTACTTGGTTATATTTTTGTTGGTCACGAATTACATTATATTTTAATTTTTTAAAGTTTTTGTAATCACTTTCATTGTTAAACTCAATTTTAAAGTCAACAACATTTCTGTTTTTTATTTCGTTCATATTTGCAATATTAAGTATTTTGCCCTTGTCAATTAAGATAACTCTATCACAAATTTTTTCTAATTCTTCATACATGTGCGAACTTATAAGAATTGTTTTCCCTTTGCTTTTTTCTTCTTCCAAAATCTCAATAAATGCAACACGCATAAGTGGGTCTAGCCCCGTAGTTGGTTCATCTAAAATTAAAATGTCGGGGTTTGCCATAAGTGCTGCAACAACAGCAGTTTTTTGCTTCATGCCTTTGCTCATTCTTTTTAAATTTGCAGTAGGGTCCAGTTGCAATTTTTCAATTAAATAGTTAGCATACGACATATCTTTAACATTTAAAAATTCTGCTTGCGATTGTAAAAACAATGTTCCCGTTTTAAGATCTGGAAAGGCAATTTCGCCAGGGATATAACCTATGTATTTCTTAATTTTTTCTGCATCTTTCCACGCATCAAGTCCACACACCGTAATTTTGCCTGCGTCAGGTTTTAAAAAACCCATTATGTTTCTAATTGTTGTGGTTTTTCCTGCACCATTTGAGCCCATAAATCCAACAACTTCGCCTTTTTTTATTTGAAAATTAAAATCAAATATTCCTCTATTGTTGCCATAATCTTTTGTAAGATTTTTTACATCAATAACAATTTCGTCAGTCATTATAGTGCACCTCCAAAATTTTTATCTTCTTTGTAATATTTCATAAAATAATCTTCCAAAGTTTCTTTATTGTGTACAAAATCAACAATTTTAAATTTGCTTAGTTTTTCTATTAAGTAATTTATATTTTTGTCATCAACATTTACAACAACCTTTTTAGATTGAATATCAACAATATTAAATTTAGTGTTATTTTTTGAATTTTTTAAAAATTCTTTTATGTCATTTTCACTATAGAAAATTACTTCATAAATTTTATTTGTTGCATGTTTTAAATCATCTGCATTAAATATTGAAACAATCTTTCCATCTTTTATTATTGCAATTCTATCGCATGTAGCATCAACCTCACTAAAGATATGGCTGGAAAGTAAAATAGTTTTTCCTCGTTGTTTCTCTTCTTTTATAAAATCAATAAAAACATGTTGCATTTCAAAATCTAGCCCACTTGTTGGTTCATCTAAAATTAATATGTCGGGGTCATTCATAAATGCAGTAACTATTGCAAGTTTACGCTTTACACCCAAACTCATTCTTTTAGTTTCCCCTGTTGCATCAAGTTCAAATAATTTAATCAAATGATTTAGCCATTCATCACTTTTAACGCCTTTAAGTTTTTTCATCATATCAATAAACTCAAACCCTGTAAGTCCAGTTGGCAATGCAATCTCACCCGGCAAATATCCAACCTTATCCATAAACTTGTAGTAATTGTTAAAACTTTCAAGCCCTAAAATTTTAGTTTTCCCTGTGTCGGGTTTACTAAATCCCATAAGATGCCTTATAGTGGTAGATTTGCCTGCACCATTTGGTCCCAAAAATCCAAAAACTTCACCGCTTTTAACAGAAAATGTAACATCAAAAACACCACGACCAAAACCATAGTCTTTAGTTAAGTTTTCAACTTCAATTTTTTCCATAATTTTTACCACCTTAAAGTTTTTAAAAATTAGACAAGTGTATATTTTATTGACAGTTGTAGTATTATATGATATTATCCAAAAAAAATCAATTTATTTAATGTTACACTACTTTGATTATGTTGTGTAATTTACATATTTAAAAATTTGTCTATAAATTATTTGGAGATTTGCTATGGAAGAAAAGGAAGATTTAAGAGTTGTTAGAACAAAAAAGATGCTTTGTGAAGCATTGACATCATTGCTTGAAACCACATCTTATGAAAAAATAAATGTAATTGATATTTGCGAAAAAGCAATGGTGCACAGAGCAACATTTTACAATCATTTTAATGATAAAGAAATGCTTTTAGATTATATGCTATATGGTTTTGAAGAAGAATTGTTTAATAGTGCAATCAATTCAGCAGTAATTAATAGTAGCAAAGACGAAAAAGAATTGTATTTGAACATTATTTCAAAATTTATTGATTTTGCAACATTAAACAAAAAACGACTTTATTTAATTTTAAAACACAGCAAGGACAAAATAACATCTTTAATTACTTCAACATTTAAAAAATGCATAAGTTTTATAATTAGCAAAAACAAATTTAGAACTGAATATCTATTACCAATTAACGTTTTAGTTACATTTTTTACTGGTGGCATTACGGCAATCGGAATTGATTGGCTAGAATCAACTAACCCACCAAGCAAAGAAGAAATGCTTAATTATTTTGAAGTTATTATTAATCCAGCAGTTTATGCTAAAAATATAAAAAACTAATAATTTTATAATCATCTTTATTTACTAAAGTAAAATATTTGATATAATATTTTGTATTAACATAAACTTTAAAGTTAAAGTTAAAACTTTTATTTAAAAAATATATTTAAAATTTTTCAATAAGGAATTTATTATGTTTACAATTATGCACTTAAATGAAAAACCATTTAATAAAATAAAAAATGGAACAAAAACAATAGAGATGCGTTTGTTTGATGGCAAAAGAAAGTTTTTAACAGTTGGCGACACAATAGAATTTATAAATAAAGCAAATGAAAATGAAACTATGGAAGTTGAAGTTTTGGGTGTGCACATTTACCCTACTTTTAAAGAACTTTACCAAAATTTTTCAAAACAGGAACTTGGTTACGACGATGATGAAGTTGCAAGTTATAAAGACATGGAAGAATATTATCCATTAAGTGAACAAGAAAAAAATTGTGTTGTTGGAATTGAAATTAAGGTTATTAAACAATAGTTTTTAAAGTTAAAAGTGGAGATTTAAAATGGAAAAATTAATTAAATCTAGTATTGATGATGAATTAGAAAAAGGTATTAAAATTTTAGAACCTGTTGACGCATATAAATTTGCTTTAATTTGTAGTGAACACGCATTAAATTATTTTGAATTTAAAGACAGCACAAACATAAACAAAGCACTTCAAACAATAAATAATAACTTGGAAAATGTAGACAAAGAACTTGCAAAAAACATTTCATTACTTATTAATGCAGAAGCAAAAAATGTTGAAAATGTTAACACTTCACTTTTTTACATATTAAAAGCATTTAGCCACACCGTTGCAGTTTTGTATAATAAAGAAAACGCAATTTATTCTGCAATTTATTCTGCAACAGCAATATACAACAAAACAAAAAACAAAAAAACATATAAAGATGAAAAACTATATCAACTAGAAAAATTAAATAAATTTTTGATTATGTACGAAGAATAAATTTTAATATAGAATTTTCAAAATTAATCTCTTAACTAAAAAAAGCAAAATTTTAATTTTAAAAAGATAAAAATCAATTTTAATTTTTTATATTAAAGAAACAAAAAACAACCACTAAATTAAAGTGGTTGTTTTATTTAAAAAATAACAATTTTGTGTTAATTTAATTTTATAACTTTTATTTTATATTCAACGAATTTTCTGCACTAATAACAGTTTGTTCAAGTAAAGTTGCAATAGTCATTGGACCAACACCACCCGGAATTGGTGTGTAGGCACTGGCATATTTAATACACTTTTTGTCAATATCCCCCACATTGTCGTCACTATATCCACAATCAACCAACACTGCACCTTTCTTAACTTTTTTAATTAAATTTCTACTTCCTGCACAACCAACAACAATATCTGCTCGTTTTGTTTCCTTGTTTAAATTTTTTGTTTTGGTGTGACATATAGTTACAGTGCAATTTTCGTTTAGTAAAAGCATAGCTAATGGTTTTCCTAAAATTGGGCTTCTTCCAACCACAACTGCATTTTTGCCAGTTAATTCAATTCCATAGTGCTTTAATAATTTTATAACCCCATAAGGAGTGCAACTAATAAAAGCCTTTTCCTTCATTGAAAATTTCCCAAACGAATATGTATTAACACCATCAACATCTTTATCAATACTTATTGCGTTAAAACATAAACTTTCATTAATATGCTTTGGAACAGGGTGCTGAAGCAATATCCCATAAACACTTTTATCTTTATTTAATTTTTCAATTACGGATAGTAGTTCTTCTGTTGTTGTTTCCTTTGGCAAAACAACTTTTTTGCTTTTTATTCCAACTCTTGCACATGCCTTGCCTTTCATTTTAACATACATTTCGCTAGACTTATCATCGCCAACCAAAATTGTGGCAAGAGTGGGCGTAACCCCATTTTGTTTTAAAATTTCAACTCTTTTTAATAAGTCTGCTTCAATTTCTTTTGACAACTTTTTACCATCTAAAATTAATTGTTCCATATTTTTATCCTTAAATTAATCTAGTTTATTATACCAAAAATCGCTTAACTTTTAAAATAATTTAAACTATTTTTTATCAATATTTACAAAGTGTTTTTTGATTTAATAATTAAATTACTAAAAAAAATTCCTAGTACAACTAGGAATTTTTTTTATAATTTTAAAATTTAAATCTATAATGAGCCCTTTCCATTTTTTCTGTTGTGTAATATCCACTTGGTGCTTTTACAACATCTGGCAACCTGTTAACTATTGTTGCACAAGTTAATTCAACTGTTGGTGGACGATTTACAATGACCGTTGTTTCTGGTTCGCCCATAACAGTCCATTCGTTCATATCAAATTCATATGGACCATAAACCTTTCCAATACATTCACTTTCAATAGTAATTCCTTCTTTTGTTTCTGTTGTTACAACAGCACTCATACCTGTTGCATTGCCCTTAGGAATTGTAAGTCCTAGTGTTGATGATTTTAAATCTGTTTTATATGTTTGAGGAATACATTTTTGAGTTTGATGTGTTACATGCAAACCTAATTGACTGCACAACCAACCATTTACATTCCACATATAACTTGGCAAAAATTCACCTTTTTTAATAAGTTCTGCTCTTGCTTCCTCACTGATATTGTCAGCAGAAGCAATTTCTTTATCAAACTCTTTTAAAGTTAAGCCTGCACCATGGACTTGTGCTAGTGCAATTCCATAGTCTTCAACATTGTAACTGCTTTTGCCTTTTATTTTTGTAATTTTTTGTGTTGAACCACAAATTGTAGTAACAAGATTTCCCCAAGCAAAATCTTGGTAACCACTGCCTGTAATTGTGCAGTTGTTTTCTTTTGCAACTTTGTCCAATTTTTTAGTTAGTTTTTCACTACTATTCCAAGGATAAAATGCTTCTTCACAAGTTGTAATTGCATTAACACCATTTTTTGCACATATCATTAAAACATCGTAAACATCACTCATTAAACTCATTGTTGTAACAATTGCAACATTTGGTTTATGTTTTTTTAAGGTTTTTTCAAGTTCGCTTACATTTTCAACTAAAACCCCTGTTTCTTTTCCACCAGCAATAGTGCAAATATCCTTTCCTATTATATTTGGATTAATATCATAAGCCCCTACAATTTCGCCACCTTTTTCTTGAACATAGCGCATTGTGTATTTTGACATTTTGCCACATCCAATTTGAACAACTTTTAATGGTTTACTCATATATTTTACTCCTTATTTTATGTTTATAATTATTTAATATAATTTCCAAATTATACCAATAATTACAATTTTATTGTAATACGATATTTAATTTTTAGTCAAGCAATACACTAACAATCTAAAAGTATTTTAATAACCCTTGGTGCACATATTAAAAACCAACTAGCAAACTTATTAGGCTGGTTTAATAGTTCGTTTGACAATTCTTTTAAACCAACCCATCTATACTCTATTGCTTCTTCTTCATTTAGTACCACTTCGCCACTGTATTCTCCTAGCAAAACATGGTCTAATTCGTATTCAAATAAAGCATCATTAAATTTGTTTAAATAAATAAATGTAAACAATTCTTTTAAATTGCAACTTATGTTTAATTCTTCCATTAACCTATTTTGTGCAGAAATTAAAACATCTTCTTTTGATTTTGGGTGTGAACAACAAGCATTTGCCCAAAGTCCACCACTATGATATTTGTTGTATGCTCTTTTTTGTATTAATATTTCTTTTTTGTCATTAACCAAAAAAACGCTAAAAGCCCTATGTAAAATTGGTTTTACATGTGCTTGTTCTTTTGTTACAATTTTTAGTTCGTTGTCGAATATATCAACACACACAATTTCATTTCTTAGCATGGTTTTCTCCTATATTTTTTATCTTAATTATATGATATCAAAAAAATAAAAAAGCACCAAATTTTTGGTGCTTTTTTTAATCATCACACATTGTGTCATCTTCAGAACTACATTCTTCTGCAACGCTTGTTATAAAATTAACTTGTTCGTCTAAATATTTATTTAGTTCTCTTTCTTTTTCTTCTTTAACTAATTGTTTTTCTTGTTCGATTTTTGAAAGTTCTTGCTTTGCATATTTGTAGTCATCTTCAACCAACACTAATCTTCCCATATCCAATTTGTTTTTTAATATTTCGTCATCTGTTGGCGTCATATTCTTATTGAAATTATTAATTGATTCTGTAACTTTGTCACCATAAGTTGCAGTGATTTTTAACAAAGTTTCAACATTGTCACTTTCTCTTAGTTTGTCAAAATTTATAAAGTCATACTTTGTATAATCTTGTTTAATTAATTCTATTAAATACTCGCCATTTGTTATGTTTTTAATGCATCTTAGCGGGGTTAAATCACAAACTTTTTCTCTCCCCTCATCATTCATTTGTGTTAAATATGCTAGTTCACACATTGTGGCAGTGATTGCTCTAGGATTTAAATTAGACAAAATTTTAATTCCTTCTTGTTGCTTTAAAATCCTTTTACTAACATATTCTTGTTGTTTTTCGTTAAGTTTCTTTTTGTTGCATAAAATTTTTAATTTTATGTCTTCAACTATACTCATATAAATAAATCTCCTAAAAACTTTATTACAAAGTTCTTAGTTATTATATCAAACATTATGGCAATTGTCAATATGGGTATTTTTAACACACTTTTTGTAATTAGTTGCTAAAAATTAAGTTCAAAAAAATAAACGGAAAATCCGTTTATTTGTTTAATATTTTAAATCCGCAATTATATTGTAGGGCACCTAGTTTGTTGTAATCTAAATCACTATAATTTATATCACTAAAACTTACATCATAAGAATATTTCCCAACATCAGTCCAAATTGGAATTATAATAATATCATCAAATGTTGTAAAAACTCCATCAATTATGCTTGTATCCTTATCATAAATTTCAACCACATTTTTGTTTATTAAATCGTTGGTTGAAGTATTTACTACATACTCACATTTATCATTTTCTAAACCACCAAGCAACGCATCACTAAAAGTTTTATTTTTGTTTAACCAATTTTTATAGCCATTTTGATACTTTGTGTCTGTTACAGCATATTTTTGCATTTCTTTTCTTTTTTTGTCAAACTCTTTAACAAATTTTGCTTTTAACTTTTCATATTTAGGATTATTTTTTAAATCTTCAACATTTTGAATTCTCTTTGCAAATTCGCTTTTTAAATTATTATAATAGTCAACAAAATTGTTAAATTTACTATCTTTTAACATAGTTATGTAAGAATCACAGTTGCAAACACCTATATTATAAAAATCATAATCTTCTAGCCCATTTCCATTTAATTGAAACTCGTTAATCATAGGCTTTGCATCGTACTCAAAATAAAACATCTTTTCCATAAGCGATTTGTCTGCTTTTTTGTTTATGCCATACATTACAATTAAACACATATCTTTTACCTTCTAAAAATAAGCCACTATTTAAGTGGCTTTAATTAACATTTTTTGCCACAATTTGGGCAAAATTTTGCATTTGATTTAAGTTCTTCGCCACAGCCTTTGCAAACCTTTTTGGTTTTTAATGGCTCGCCACACTCAGTACAAAATTTAGCATTTTTTGAAACCACACTGCCACATTTTGGACAAGTTAAACCTTGTGTTGCACCACATACTGGACAAAATTTTGCCTTTGCAGAAATATCTTCACCACAATTTACACATTTTACACTGTTTTTTGGTTTGTTGGTTGTTGTTAAATTTTCTGCAAACAAATTACCCATTTGAACACCAGCACCAAGCCCAACACCAATTCCTGCCATTGAATTGCCAGATTTTGATGCTTCTTCCATTGCGTTTGCTGCTTTAAATTTTGTGTAAGTTCCAATTTTGTCTTCAATTACACTCATTTTTGTTCTTTCATCTAGCATTTTTTCAACATCTTCTGGAAGCGACAAATTTTCAATAACAATAGAGCAAAGCTTTAAGCCATAAGCCCCAAATTCCTTTTCGCTACCCTTAACAATTTCATCACCAAATTCGCGATAATTTGCAGCAAGGTCCAATGCGCTTATTCTACTTTCGGCAATAGTGTCTGCAATAGATTGAATAACTAAAGGCTTACAAGCACTTGCAACATCACTAACAGTATAAACTGCATTTGTTCCAAACATTTCTCGCATAAAAACACCAGCATCTGCAACCTTAAAAGAGTACACGCCAAAACCACGAAGCCTTACACTACCAAACTCTTCGTCACGCATAATGATTGGGTTTTGTGTTCCCCACTTGTTTCCAGAAAATTGTTTTGTATTAACAAAATAAACTTCTGCTTTAATTTTACTGTCCCCTAGTGTTGGCAACGACAACATTTTAGTTAAAAATGGAATATTTCCGGTTGAAAGTTTATATGTTCCCGGTTCAAAAACATCTGCAATTTTGCCTTTATGAACAAACACTGCCACTTGACTTTCCCTAACAACTAATGTTGAACTGGTCATAATTTCTTGTTTTTCTGGTATTGGATAACGATAAACTATTGTATCCTTGCTTGAATCTTTCCATTCAATAACCTTTAAAAATTGGCTTCTAAAAAATCCCATATTATTTTCTCCATAAATATTATATATTGATTATACATAATTTTATTAATTAATACCACTATTTTAAAATAATAAAAACTAAAAACTTATTTTATGCGTTTGAAATTTTGTTTTTTGTAATAAAAAAATGTGTAATTTTAGAAAAACATTTTTTATTTGTTTTAATTAAAATATATTTTTACAAAATAAAAACTCCCTTTAATAAGGAGTTTTTTAAATTATTTTCTTAAACTTTATAATTAGTAGCAACAACCGACTTTAACTTTACATTGTTGTTTGTAATTTATTTTTTAAATTTAATTAATAACATCACCAATCATACACATTATGAGTATGTGATTTTACATCATCATAATAATCAAAATATTTTTGTTTTAGTTTTTCATACTCTTTTTTGTTTTTATTTTTTTTCTTTATGGAATTTAAAGTTTGTGAATTTTTATTTTTATCAACATTATTCTGTGGCATAGTTGTCAAAATATCCTGTAACTAAAACTATTGGCGTGCCTTTATCTCCACTGCCACTTGTTAAATCACAAAGCGAGCCTACTAAGTCTGTTATACGCCTTGGTGTTGTTCCCAAAGATTCAGCCTTATTTACCAAATTATTTTCTTTTTCGGTTATTAATTTTTTCATAGCATCTATTGCTTCTTGTCCATTTAGGTTTGCAATTTTGTTGTCGGCCAAGTATTTTAATTTAATTTCGTTTGGAGTGCCTGCCAAGCCTTCTGTGTATGCTGGGCACACAACAGGGTCTGCCAATTCCCAAATTCCACCAACTGGGTCCTTAAATGCTCCATCGCCATAAACCATACACTCAACTGCAACACCACATCTTTCTTTAAATGCTTTTTGTAAATTATTAACAAAAGTTTTTGTTTCCCTTGGGAAAAGTTTTACTCTTTCACTTGTCGATAAATTGCTTCCAAGAACGCCATATTCCTCATGAAATCCACTTCCATTAACACTTTTGTTTAATATTTCATGCAAACTTAAAACTTTTTCTGCGCCATTTTGTAATAATATTTTTTTGGTTCTAAAACGAGAGTGTATGTCGGCATTTATAACCTTTTTGGTGTATTTTAAAATTTCGGTTGGATTGTTAGACAAAATAATTTCACAATCACATTCACAAATTTGTTTGTACATATCAATATAATTTACGCCTGTAAATGGGTGAGTTACATCTTTTACTAAATCAGTAAATTCCTTAGATGAAAAAGATTTTGAAAATTCATACAATCCCAAGTCATACAATTTATCAATTGAAACTAACGGATTACCCACTTCATCAAACGGATAAGATAATTGAATAACAACTTTGTCTACCCCACGAGAAATCCCTCTTAGAATGCTAGAAAATCTATTTCTTGAAAGAATAGGGAAAACCACCCCAACAGTTCCGCCACCAAGTTTGTTTTTAACATCTAATGCAATATCATCTATAGTTGCAAAGTTTCCTTGTGATTTTGCAACTATTGCCTCAGTTACGGCAACAATATCATTACTTTTAAGTTTAATATTTTCGTTTTCAACTGCATTCATTACAGAGTCAACAACAATTTTTACTAAATCATCACCCGGCCTAATAATTGGAGCCCTAACACCCCTTACAACAGTTCCTACTGTACGCATAATAACCCCCCAAAAGTTTAAATTTATATTATTTGTTATTTTAAAACACTATAAGTATACAATAATTCTTAAATTTTTAAAACAAAATTAAACACAAAAAATAAAGCAAAATTTGCCTTATTTTTTATACTATATTTATATACCAAAAAAATAACTGTACAAACAAAAAAAGTTAACTAACCTAAGTTAACTTAATCAATACTAATAGCATGGCTAATTAATTGATTTATATTCTTTAAAACAATTTCTTTTGCATCTGAAATTACATTTAGAGCTGAATCAATTTCGTTTAAATTAATCAATTTGCAATTAAACTTGACAGGGTTTAATGGAATTTTTATATTTGAAATTTCAGTTATAACAAAATTGTAAAATCTATACATTGTGTACATCTTAGTAGATTTTGAATATTTAAGTTCATATTCCAAAAGTCCATTGTTTAGTGGCTCAATTAAAAATTCCACATTCCCAATAATTTCTTTATAATAATTAATTGCCTTTAAAATTGATTTTGTGATGTCTATTTTAACATATTCGTTATTTTCTTTTATTAAACTAGAATATGTTCTTGCACTGCTAAAATGATTAACGGCCTTACCTTTTGGATTGTAATAAAAAGGATACCACATTTGCCACTCTGGTTTTATGTCGTATGTAACTAAAAAATTTTGATTATCCTTTTTTACCACCAAATAAAAACTAATAATGGCAATATGCCTTTGCACTCTAATATATGCAGGTATATTGTTTTGAATAATATCATTTGTTACCATTTGATTTTGTAATAAATCCATACCTAACACACTCTCTTATTTTTTTAAGTGTTTTTATATGTTAACAAACAGCAAAATGACAATACTTAAAAATATACTTTACTACTGCACATTTAAAACCTTACATTATATTAAAATTTAAAAACACTCCATATAATTTTACAAAAATAAAAAATTTTTACAAAATTGTATATTTTATTGTACTATATAAAATAGAAAAAAACAACATATTAAATGTTGTTTCCTTCAATTTTTGCTAGTATGGTTGCATCGTCCACAAAATCTTCTTCATTTTCAACATCAAATTTGGTTGATGATTTTTTTTCAACTTTAGATTTTTTAGCCTTTTTAACTTTAATTTTTTGTTTTGTTTTTATCACTTTGGGTTTTATTGCAATGTTGGCAAGTAACACCATAATTGGTGACAATGCACAAGTAATAAGTATAAATAGAAGTGGCGCTATTGACCCACAAGCAAAATATCCTAACACTCCAACTATTACCATAAACAACAAAGTGTCGTATGTTGCTTTAAAAGTTTCAACTAATGATATTTTTGAATTTTCTTTTGGAGTTACAATAAATGTTGCTTTTTTGCCCATAACCCCCAAAACAACTGTTTTTATCATCATTGGAGAAAGTGAAGCATAAGTACTTATATTTACAATAAAATAAGGAATTAATTTAAAAACATTTTTAGATTTTGCATGAACAAACAAATCTGGTATAAGTGGCGACACTAAAAATAAAGTCATAAGCCCAAATAAGTAAAATGAGTAATTAATTACATTGTAATTACAAAATCCAAGGCCTATGGTGTTAATTAGTAGCAAATAACTTAACATAGGCATTATTGGAAGATTGTAGTGCGAAAGTTTTGTGTCTAATTTTTCAAACCATGTCATATTTGACTTATTAACAGACTTGTTGTACTTTTTCATAAACTCTATGTTGCCTTGTGTCCATTTGCATTGACGCTTTTTTAAACAAATATAATTTACAGGGAATTCTTCCTGACAAACTATATTTGGAGCATAAGCAATTTTGTAACCACTATTTTTTATTTCGATTGCAAAAGAAATATCTTCGGCAACAACATGAGGAAATCCACCTGTTTTTTTGTAACATTCTTTACTGATTGTCATACCATGTCCAATCAAAGAATTGCTACCATAAAAGTTTTTCATTATTTGGCAAGTTTGTCCGTTACTTTTAACAGACAAGCCCATTAAATCTTGGAAAACATTTACGCCTTGTGTTGCAATATGTGAAGCCTGAACAGCACCAATTTGTTTGTTATAATAAAAATACTTTAAAATTTTTGAACAGTAATCGCTTGGAATAATTTCATCACTATCCAAAACAACAAAATAATCATAATCATCATTGTTTTGCAAATAATTGTTTAAGTTTCCAGCCTTAAAGCCTACTTTATTTTCACGCCTTACAACTTTAACATTGTGTTCCTTAGAAAAATTATCTATTCTTTTAAAGTACTCTTCTTTTGAACTATCATCTAATATAACGGCTTCAAAATTAGGATAATCTTGACCCATACATTTTAACAATGCTTCTTCATTAAAATCATTGCGAGTGCAATATAGCAAAACAAATTTTGGCGTTTCATTAACTTCAATATTATAAATGTCCTCATATCTTTTTAAAATTCTTTTTTTGTTTATTAAAAATATAAATGAAAACATAAAATCTTTAACGCTTCCAAACCACATATACATTAAAATTAATGTGTTGCCGGTTAAAAATATTGTTATTAATATTTCTTTAAAACCAACTGCATTATTAAATACATTATTGATATTTTTATATAAATTATAAACTAAAAAAGCAGAACACACCGTCCAAACAAATATAATTAATTTATAAACCCACGATTTCTTTTTCATTTTATTCACTCCAAAAAAAACGAATTACAATTAAATAACAACTGTAATTCGTTTTTTATTGGAAAGTTTTAAAATTTTATAAATTATTTTTTGTGTATTCTCTATGTTTATTTTATTTGCAAAAACCTATTACAAATATAAATAAATTTTATTTAATATTTTTTTCTTTTTTAATTTCTTACTTAATATTAGTTTATTTTTATATTTATATTTTTAATATATTCTTTTCTATACTTGTCTATCAAAAATTGAAGTTCTTTACCCTGTTTTAAACAAGTGCTTAAAACTTGCTCTGCTAAGTATCCCTCGTTATAGCACATAATAAGTTCATAATCTAAATTTATTGGTGGAAGTTTTGCTAGTTTTTTTGCAATCTCCTCCCAATTAATTGTTCCAAAAACATTTAGTGTGTGGTCGTCAGATTTTCCCATATTGTCGTGCAAATGAAGCGCAATCAACTTATCCCCAAATTTTGTTAAATAATCAAAATCTTTATCAAAAACATTGTTGTGCCCACTATCATAACAAAATTTTAAATGACTATGATTTATATTTTTAAAAACATCTAAAAATATTTTTTGGTGGTCTATATTTTCAATAGCAAGCGGAACATTTAATTTTTCGCACAATTTTAAAACATTTTTTAACCTTTTTTCGCCAATTTTGCTGTACTCCCCAATCAAATGAACAACAACCGAATTAAAGCCATATTTATGAGCCAATTTTACATCTTTTTTTAGTCTGTTTTTTAAAATAGCACCTTTAATTCCCCTTTTCCAAAAGTTTGGTAATTCACTTGATTTGTAAGCCATGTGCAAACTAGAAACTTTTATGTTGTATTTGTTAAATAGATTCATCTGTTCTTTTAGTTTGCCGTTTTGCTTATTATACTTTTTGTCGGCTGTGGTGATTACTGAATCAATTCCACTTTCCTTAATCATTTTACATCTTTCTTCGCTTGGAATTTTAAATCCAAAATAAAAACTTATTCCTATCATATCTAATTCCTTTTATAACTCAATAGATTATATCACAACAAAATCTTTTAAAAAATTATTTTTTTACTAAAATTTCATTTTATTTAACAAAAGAAATATAAAATTCATAATGTGAAGTGTATATCAAATATTAAGTTGATAATGCAAACCCAAAAAATGGTAACATTGTAACAACAAAAATTACAAAAGTTATTCCACCAAAACCAAGACCAATATATATTATAAAATGCTGTTGTTGCAATAACTGTTGTTGTAACAATAATAACAATTGTAATTTTTGTGATTTATGCAACATTTTAAGATGTTGTTCTCCTTGTAAAAGAAGAAAATTTAATAATTGTAATCATTACTATTGCAAACATTTTAATCAATTTATTTATTACAATTTTTATAAAAAAATTCTTAAATTAAATAGATTTTATCGCTGTAAAAACAAAAATTATGGTCGCTACAAAATCACTAAAAATTTTCGCAATTTTTAACAAAAAAATTAGTTTTATTAAATTAAAGTAATAAAATTTTAAAACTATTTTATGTTAAAAACGCCTTTATTAAGCCATATTTAAAAGTGTGCAATGTTTAAAAGTTGTATTTTTTAATATTTTGTGATATAATAGCACTGTATCAAGCATAGATTTATGTTATGCTCTTGGGCTGTTAAACTAAATGCCAACAAATGTTTTAGTGTTGCAAAAAAAATAATCGTCCAATTTCGCTAGTTATTGGAAAAAAATTTGTATTAACATTTTGTTGGTTGGCATAATGTCACAGGTCTTGATACATTTATCTTGAATTATTCAAGAAATCTTAGTCACAAGTTTCTATGTTTATATGTGGGGTGTTAACTTATAAGTACTCTTGGCAAGTATGTTAAGTTGTTAATATCAGTCTATGGTAACTAGGTTAAAAACTTGTGGAAAAACAAAGGATTTAATTTAATATTTTTATGTCAAATGTCAATTTCATAATTGCTCAATGTTTGGGTGTGACGGCGACATTTATACTATGTTTATCCTACATGGTTAAAAATAAAAAATCTTTTTTACTTATTAGCCTGTTGGGTGATGTAGTGTATGGAATTTCTTTTATATTTGTTAATTCCTTTGGTGCAGGTTTAATTGTTTTACTATCTTGTGTTCAAAATTTGTTCTTTTACTATTATAGTAAAGTGGGCAAACAAACACCAATTGCAATTTCTGTTACTTTTATATTGTTGTTTGTAATAAGCGGGGTGTCAACATTTAACACTTTGTGGGATATTATCCCTATTGTAACTTATGTTTGGTTTACAATTGTCTTATACTTTAAGGATATGAAGGTAATTAGATTAATGTATGTTTTACCAAACATATTGCTTGCAATTTATGATTTAATGGTTATGGCATATGCCAGTGCTTTCGAAGATGGAATAGAAGCAATATTCTTAATTTCGATTATTATTATTGATTTTATAAAATCAAAGAAGACTTCAAAAGTTACAAATGTTTATAAAAACGTAAAAGTTATTTTTGAAAAGCAAACGCAACACTAAAAATTTATACTTTTTATATGGCATATAGGAGTTGGCTACCAACTTACAGTCCACCATATTTAAAGAAAACTAGTGATAACCATTAAAAAACACAATATAGTAATTTAATTAACTGCATTAATAAACAAATATAAAAACCCAAAGTTGTGAAGTTTCACAACAAAAAAAGAGGATAGCCAATCCTCTTTTTTTTTAAATCAAAACTTTTTTACAAGTTTAAAGAATTAAGATGTAGTTTTAATATTTTAAAATAAATTTTTGCTAATTTTTCAGGTTCTTCTACCATGCCATTTTTTATCCAAGTCATTTCCAAATAAAAAATTTCAGCAATAAACATATGAATAGAATAATCTCTAAATCTAGACACTATTTTTCTATCATATAATGAATAAAATGCTTTTATATAACAATTATATAATAAATATTCAAGCTTTCGATCAAGCAAAAGTTTTATTTGGTTTGCATATTTTTGAAAGTTTAAAAGAGTTGTTAAAATTATGTTTTGCGTTTCAAATGAAAGTTTGCGTTTTTCTTTAATTTTGTCAACTGTGCTTTTAAAACAATTTAAAACATAATCTTCAATAACATTTTCCTTCGAGTTAAAGTTTCTATAAAAGCCCATTCTGCTAACCCCTGCTTTTTTTATTATTTCAGAAATAGTTATCTTCTCAAACTCCTTGTCTTTAATAATGTCAAAAAATGCTGTTGTGATGCAATCTTTAACAAAAATATTTACTTTGTTGACTTTTTTATTTTCGTGATACATTTTGCCACCTTTTATCACAGTTATTTATATTTTAAAAATATATATTGCTATTTTAAACAATTTTAAAGTATACTACTTACTGTTACAAGTGTAACACTAAATTTTTTGTAAGTAAAGGAAATATAAATGATTAAATTAGTTGTAGATTGCACATGCGAAATTGACCAAGGCAAAGCCAACGAACTTCAAATTATTTCTATTCCAATGACTGTGTCGTTTTCAAATATGGAATATTTAGCAGGTGTTGAATTAAGTAACACCAAATTTTATGAATTATTAAAACAAAGCAAAGAACTTCCGCACACCTCACAAATAAATGAAAGCACATACATAGACATAATAAAACCTTTGTTGGACAATGGAGACGAAGTTTTTGTTATGTGTTTGTCAAGCGAATTGTCTGGCACATTTAATAGTTTAAGGTTGGCACAAGAAACATTAAATTCAAAAAATCTTGAAATTTTAGACACAGAAACCACAACTTTTGCATACAAAGCATTAGTTTATGAAGCAATCAAAGAAATTAAAAAGGGCACAACGCTACACCAATTAAAAGAAAAACTAGAATTTTTAAAATCTAAGCTTAGGCTATATGCAATTATAGATAATGTAAAATATCTAATAAAAGGTGGAAGATTGTCCCTTGCAAAAGGATTTGTTGTTGGAGCATTAAACATAAAGCCAATAGTAACAATAAAAGACAAAGTGGTTAAAGTTGTTGGAAATGGAATTGGATATAATATCGCCAAAAAAAATATGTGCAAATTTATTAAGAATATTGACTATTCAATGCCTGCATATTTTGCACACTCAAATGATGTTAAAAAAGCAGAAGACATTAAAAGCACAATGGAGCAAAAATTTGGTTTTAGTTTTAATGAAATGTGTGAAATTGGACCAATTATTGGAACTCACACAGGCCCTGGCTGTGTTGGAATTGTATATTTTGAAAAATAAAAAAATGATAAAAAAAGCATTATAAAAATAATGCTTTTTTTGTTTTAATCAATTAAATATCAATTTATTTAAACACACTTATGCGTTTTCCTTCAAATCTTTTAAGTACTTTAAATATGCCTTTTTGCAGGAATAATCCTTGCTTATGTTTAATCCAAGCCCCTTAATTTTGGAATACATTAAATTTATTTTCTCAAAATCTTTTAAACCTTTCATTGATTCATTTTCTTCATATTCAATAAAAACACCTAGCCCATCAATAATTTGTATTCCTAAATCCACATCGTCTTTTACATAACAATGTATATCTTGTTTTAGCTCGCACCAACAATTTAAGTTTGCCATATCAAAAATTTTTAAAGTTTTGCCTAAATCATCAATTTTAACTGTTATCTTTTCTTCACTTAAAACATTTCCCGCTTCATCTAAAATTTTATTTTTATAACACAAAGAGTTGTTTTCCTCATCTTCAATTACCTGTCTAACCAAAAAAGAGTTTTTCATCAACTTTTCATAATCAACAATGTTATTATCACAAAGTGATGTGTAATACCAATCATTTAATTTAAAATGACAAGTCTTTTTAAAACCCAAATCTAAAAGTTTTTGTATTACTAAATTTACATCGTCATAAACTTCAACTGTTATTTCTGTTTCTTTCATATATTCTCCATTTATTTTATCCTTAAAATACTAAATAAAAAAATATATTTTAGTTTTGCTTGTTTAGTTTATTAAATATTAAGTAAGAAATTTTTTTATCGTTTTTTAATGTGTAAATAAATTCTGGAAGAATTTTGTAATTTTTTAATGATTTTTTATTAAGCCAAATCATTGTTTCGTTTTCATTGTCAAAATTTTTAATTTCTTCCATTTTGCAAATTGGATTATCATTTTTTAATTTTACATAAAAAACATAATCAACTTCATGATAATTTTTATTATCAAATGCAAAAAATTGCTCGGTCACTTTTAAAAGTTTTGGCTCAACATTTTCTAAGTGCAACTCTTCTTTAAGTTCCCTTTTCATGGCATCAAGAGTGCTTTCGCCAGCATGTACTCTACCACCCGGCAAATTTAAAAAATCACATTCTGTGCTTTTTTCAAGCAAATATCTGTTTTTGTTTTCTATTAAACAGCAAACTCTAAAATTAAATTTGTAATTATCTATTAAAACCGAAACATCTTCCATATTTCACCTCTCACAAAATAATAATAACAAAATTTTAAAAAAAACAAAACAAATACTAACAAAAAACTATTTAAATACAAATTATTAAACTTATTATTATAACAATTTGTTTTATGTTATTTAAAGTTTAAAAACTTTTAATTTATAAACTTAGCCCACTCTCTATCGCAATCTTTATAAGTATTGTTAAAAAGGAATTATTGCACATTATCACTTTTTATAAAATTTCCATACTCATCTCTTTTTTGATTTAAATAATGATATGATTTTTTTGGAGTTACTTTTTGAGTTGGTACAACTATATAAGCAACACCATTAATACAACCATAAAAAATCGCATTTCAACATAGGTGTTCAAATGCGATTGCTCTTGGCGGGACAGTGGTGATAGCGTTCGCACACCATTAGTCCCATTTTTTATTGTTTCCATTTTCTCGGAATGTTCGCTAAATTCAAGCGTTTCAATGTTTTGACAACCTTTAATATTAAGATAAACAGTGGTATTATCATCTGACACATAAACTTTATATACTAGATTATCTATAATTTGTCTTTGAAAATCTTTGTCATTTTTATCACCTTTTATGATTTGCCTTTTGGCAACCGTATAAATTGCATAGTTCGGAAAAGAACTGTAATCTTTGTATCTGTATGTCAAAGTCAATGATGAAGAAATAAATATTGCATAAAAAAAGAGCCAACCATAAATTAATTGACTCTATATAGACGAATATTAAATTGTTTAAGCAATATTTTTTCCATTGACTTTTACGAGAACTATGCCAACCACCACAGCCAAAAGGCAAATCATAAAAGGTGGTTCGAGGCAAGTTATGTAAGTTTAAGTTGATTTTATTTTATTTGTATAAATCAACACAAATTTCAATATTTTATGTTATAATACTCTCAAGAGGTACTTATGGGATTTTGGAGTAATTTATTTAAAACTAAAAGTATTATTAAAACTGAAATAGTCGGTCATAAAGAAGGGTTAAGCGAAGAAGAACAACTTGATAATTTAGTTATTGGAGATATGGAAGGTGGATTTGATGGTATGGTTGTAGCAGATGTTTACAATCAATATCATTGTTCTCAAACAACTTTTAAGGTTTATTATGATAACGGAACATACAAGTTTGAAACAGTTGATGATGATAGTCGCAGGTATCATTACCTTTTACAATTTCTTACATAAAAAAAGCCAAGTTGAATTTCAACCTGGCTTTTTCTTATTTAGATTTAATCCAATTTCCATCTTTATCTCTCGGTATAGTTAAATAATGATAAGAAACCTTTGGAGTAAACTTTGGTGTAGGAACGATAAATGCAGGAACACCTTTTAGACAAAAATAAAAGAACCGCGTGTGCGAACGCGGTCCCGAATGGCGGAGAGTGAGGGATTTGAACCCTCGCGCCAGTTGCCCGACCTAACACCTTAGCAGGGTGCCCTCTTGAGCCTCTTGAGTAACTCTCCATATTTAACTAGCTTAATTATTCTATCAATAATTTTTCAATTAGTCAATAATATTATTTTAATTTTATTATCATTTTTTATTTTCGACATTTTTATTTGTTTAATTGTTATAATACCACCCTATCAACTTAAAAACAATTATTAAATTTATATAAAAAATTTTATTATAATAGTTTTTTATTTCACACAACAACATTGGTTTTACTTCCAAATATTTAATTTTAAACAAAATTAAAATCACATTTACCAAAACACTTTTTTTGTGGTAAAATATGTAATACAAGGAGATTACACTATGGAATTAAAAGGTAGATTTGAATATTATAAAACAGCAAAAGGTTTTTTTAATTACAGGCTAAAAGCATCTAACAACGAAACAATTGCTGTAAGTGGGAGCACAGGCTACACAACTTTGTCTGGTTGCAAAGCAGGCATTGAAAGTGTAAGAAAAAACACCAATGCCCCAATTGAAGACCAAACTCTTAAAAATCCAAAAACTTTAACAAACCCCAAATTTGAAATTTACTTAGACAAAACTGGAAAGTTTAGATATAGACTTTATGCAAGAAATGGAGAACTTATTTGCAGAAGTGAAGATGGTTATGCAAGCAAAGATAGTTGCAAAAAAGGTATAGCTAGTTTAGGAAAATGGGCATTAAATTCAGATATTGTTAAAGAAGATTAATTTTACATATAAAAAATTTATTAAAAACCTTAATGCATTTAATAAGGTTATTGTTCTATTGTTAAATAAGTCAATAAAAAAGAGATTTAAACAATCTCTTTTTTATTTTTTATAAAATTATTTTAAGTTAAAGAAAGTTTCTTTGCCAAGATATTTTGCACTTGCACCTAATTCCTCTTCAATGCGAAGTAGTTGATTGTATTTTGCAACCCTATCTGTACGGCTTGGAGCACCAGTTTTAATTTGACCAGCATTTAATGCAACAGATAAATCAGCAATTGTTGTGTCTTCTGTTTCGCCACTACGATGTGATACAACAGCAGTGTATCCAGCACGATTTGCCATTTGAATTGCATTTAATGTTTCAGTTAAAGTTCCAATTTGATTTAATTTGATTAAAATTGAATTTGTAACTTTTAAATCTATTCCTTTTTGTAATCTATCTGTGTTTGTTACATAAAGGTCATCACCAACTAATTGAATTTTGCTACCTAATTTTTCAGTTAAAAGTTTCCAGCCTTCCCAATCTTCTTCTGCCAAGCCATCTTCCAATGAAATGATAGGATATTTTTTAGCCATCTTTTCCCAATACTCAACCATTTGAGCACAAGTAAATTCTTCACCTGTTTTCCAAAAGTAATAGTTGCCTTCGTGTTCTTTTCCTAATTTTTTTGCTTCATCATACATTTCAGTTGCAGCAGCATCTATTGCAATGCAAAAATCTTTGCCAGGCTTATAACCTGCTTTTTCAATTGCTTCAACAATGCTTGACAAAGCTTCTTCGTCACTCTTTAAATTTGGTGCAAATCCACCTTCATCACCAACCCCTGTTGAATAACCTTTTGATTTTAACACATTTCTTAAATTATGGAAAACTTCTGCACACCACCTTAATGCTTCGGTAAATGATTTTGCCCCAACTGGCATAATCATAAATTCTTGAACATTAACAGAATTATCTGCATGCTTTCCACCATTTAAAATGTTCATCATAGGAACAGGAAGAGTTGTTGCATTGCAACCACCAACATAATTGTAAAGTGTTAGCCCTGTTGCTTGTGCAGCAGCCTTTGCACATGCTAATGACACACCCAAAATTGCGTTTGCACCAAGCCTGCCTTTATTTGGTGTTCCGTCCAACTTAATCATAGCATTGTCAATTTCTACTTGATTTAAAACATTCATTCCAACAACTAAATCTCTTAGTTCAGTGTTAACGTTATTTACCGCTTTTTCAACAGACTTGCCTAGATATTTTGATTTGTCACCATCACGAAGCTCAACTGCTTCAAAAGAACCTGTTGACGCACCACTAGGAATTGCAGCACGACCAATATATCCATCACCTGCAACAACTTCAACTTCAATTGTTGGATTTCCCCTAGAATCTAAAATTTGTCTTGCCCACACATCTCTAACTTCAATATAATTTTTCATATTTGCTCCTTATAAATTGATGTTTTAGATATAAAACAAAACAAAAGTTTTAGCACAATGCCTCAACTTTTATTTAACAAAAAATATTAAATTTTATAAAAATGCTTGTTTCATATCTAATTAAATTATACCTTTATTTAATTTTGTGGTCAAACATTTAATAAAATAACTATGCTAAATTAATTTAAAACTCAAAAATTTTTTAATTGATTATCTTTGCTTAAATTTAAAAAAATAATTTAATATTGTCACAAAAAATCAATTTTCATTTAACATTTTACAATATTTTTAATTTTAAAATTTAGGACATAATATTTAACAGAAAACATATCAATGTTCTTGTGTATTAAAAAACATTGTGTTACAATTTTTTAATTGAATTACACCATCAAGGAGAAAAAAATGAAAATATCTGTTATTGGAACAACTAAACCAAATTACACTGCATCAAAAGAAGAACTTGAAATTTTTAGTGGTCATAATGCAGGCGTTTGCTACATGCCAAACAGTTTTGAAGATTTGCTTAATGAAAGCAAAAAGAGAACACAAAATCGCATCAATCAAACAAAATCTAGTGGACATCATAGTGTTTATGACCATGCAAATATTAGCCTTTATTTAGAAGGAATTCCAAAAGCACTAGCCATTGTTTTAAACAATGAAAAGCAGTACACCACAAGCGAAAAAAGTGGAAGATACACAAAAATGTCAGCAGTTGGCCATGAAAAAGAAATTTATGACAAATGGTGTGAAAAATTTAAAGTGTTAATTAAAAATAAATACCAAGAAAAATGCCCAACCTTTTTTACAGACAGCAGAATTGAAAAGTTGGCACAAGAAAATGCAAGATATTTGCTTTCAATGTTTACCCCATCAACTTCGATGGTGTACACAACTACATACAGACAACTTAATTATTTGTACCATTTTATGCAAAAAGAAATTCAAAAAGATGACAGCACTCAAAACGCATTTTATAAAAAGTTAAAACCTTACTTTGTTGAATTTTGCAACATAATAAAAGAAAACACTCCTTACTTTGACGAAAAGTTAAACGCCGATTCAAAAAGCAGAACTCTTTCATTAATGTCTTACAACACACCAGTGCAGGAATACTTTGGAGATGTGTATGCAACAAGCTATAAAACAAGTTTTGCTTGCTTTGCACAGGCTATTAGACACAGAACAATAAGTTACACAATGAGCCTACTTAAAAATCCAGAATTTTATGTTCCACCTATTTTAAACAACGACAAGGATTTAGTTAAAGAATGGTTAAATGATTGTGAAAGCCAAAAAGATGAGTTCCCAACAGGAATGTTGATTGGTGTTAATGAAATGGGAACATTTGACAATTTTGTTTTAAAAATGATGGAACGCAAATGCACTTTTGCACAACTTGAAATTAACAATCTAACAAACGAAATTCTTGCAAATTATGTTGCTGGTTTAAAAGCAACAAACCACCCAAGAAGTAAAGAAATGGAAAGTTACACAAAAGGAAGCAGGTGCACATTTAGCAATTATACATGTTTAGCACCTTGTGGATTTGTTGACGGCATTACTGAAACAAGATTAATTTAATATTAAAAATTTTGTTTAATTGAATAAAAACTTTTTAAAATATTTTATTTGTTTAAGTTATCAAAAAAATAAAAAGCGATTGATTTCGCTTTTTTATTTTTTACAATATCATAACTATCTTTGGTCACTTATGTTTGCGTTGCTATTGTTTTGTTGCAATTCTGAAACTGAACTATATGGTGCCCCTGATGTTGTGCCACTAAGCAAAGCAATGTCAACTGCATTTTGTGGGTCACCCCATGAATTGCCAGAAAATTGAAATAATGCTTGGTCCACAACCCAACCCCTAGTGTTAAAAACAACATTTTCTGTAATAAAACCTGTTGAATTTGGGTTAAGATAGCCACTTTGTCTTAGCGAATAAATTATATTGTTGTTTATCCAATTATTTTGTGTTCCACCTTGTGTTACAATACCTCGATTTACAACCCATGTATCTGAACTTCCAGCCTGAGTTGGTCCATAAATTATATTATTTTTTATACGATTGTTGTTTCCACCAATTTGAATAAATTCAACAGGATATGGATTGTCGCTTGTCATAGTAAAGCCTTCAATGGTGTTTCCACTTCCTGAAACAAGCAACGGAACAGTGTTTGCAGTTAACAACAATGTGGCATTGGGTTTTGCTGTAATTGTAATATTGTTTTTTGAAAGATTTAGAGTTGTGTCAAATGGATATGTTCCATCGTAAACATGTATGGTGCCATTATTTGCAACAACATCTAATGCATCTTCAAGTGATGACAAAGGATTGCTTTGAGTTCCTATTCCACCAACAGTGTTACTGCGCACATATATATCGTATGGATTAAAAACTGTATTTCCTGCAGGTCCTGTGGCACCTGTGGCTCCTGTGGAACCAGCAATTCCGGTAGAACCCGTGGCACCTGTTACACCTGTTGCTCCTGTTACACCAGTTGCACCTGTTGCCCCGGTTGGACCTGTAGCTCCTGTTGGACCTGTTATGGTTAATCCATCTGCACCAGTAGCACCAGTTGGTCCCATTGCCCCCGTGGGACCAGTTGCACCTGTTGGTCCCAATCCTACGGGTCCAGTTGGGCCGGTTGCACCTGTTGGACCAGTGGCACCGGTTGGGCCTTTTTGCCCTAAAATAATTTTAGTATAACTTTCATTTTTCCTTTTACAACACGAACAAGGTTGTTTGTTTTTATTAAAAAAATTATTACAAAACATATTAAAAACCTACTTTTATATTCAATATAAAATATGATAAATTTTAACATTTTGTCACATCATGGTTTTTAATTAAAGTAAACATTAAATATTTTAAATATGTATTATTTAATTAATTTTTAAAAATTCTATAATAATTTAATTATTTTAATATTAAGGCAAAAAAGTTAAAATATTATAATGTTCCCACATTTGCACTAATTGTGTATTTTACATTATATTTTGCAACTAAATTTCTTACAATTCTACTTTCTTTTTTGTCATTAGAAAAAATGTCTACAACTTTATATTTTTCGTAACTTGTTTCGTATGCAATAAACGCAATATTTGCTTCATGCAAATCATGTTTAAAATCTTTTAAACTATCAGTTGGAACAGAAACCGTAATTTTCCACAACCTTTCTTTTTCAAACTTTCTAGTGATTGTTAGTGCAATATACACACCAACCAAGTTGCTTAATACAGTAATAATAACAGCAATCCACAAGTCTATGTCAGTAATGCTTTTAATTACAACAGTATTAAATCCATAAGAAATTGCATTTATTATACTTGCAATAAATCTTCCCCCTTTAACTGTAATAACACTTTTTAATGTGCTAAGTATAACATTAATTAATGTTGCGCATGTAAATGCAATTAATAACAACATAAAATTTACCTCCTCCTTAAATTTACTTTAAAAAATAGCCAACATATAAAAATATGCTGAACAATTTTTATTTGGCACAATTTAATTGCCATATTTTTTAGATTGCCATATATAATAATATATTTTAAGCCTTTTTGCAATATAAAATATTAAATAAAATAAAAATCTTTATTGATTAACTAATTATTGCTTGTAAAAAAAAGAATATAATTAAAAAACTATATTCTTTTTATTGTTATTTATATATCAAAAATTTTAACTATTGAGTTATTGCATATATTCTTCATCTAAAACATCAACTACTGCTGAAATGTATTTTGTTTCAAGTGTTCCTTTTTCAGCCAATTTACCTAAGATTGTTTCAGTTTCTTCAATTGTGGCTTCTTCTTTGTAACTTCTTCCCATTCTTATTGCACTGGTTGTGTCTGCCACTTGTAAAATTTTGTCTAGTTCACTTAAATCATTTGCTTTTAAATGTTGTGGATAACCAGACCCATCAAGCCTTTCGTGATGATGATATGCAATGTTTAAAATTTTATCTTCAACACCTTTGCTTTTTAAAATTTCATAAGTTTTATGAATATGAGAATATCTTAAATCGTCAATTTCTTCTTCTGTTAAGTGGTTGCAATGCAAGATATTTTTATCTATCCCTAATTTACCAATATCGTGTAGTAATGCTGCTGTGTATAAATCTATCATATCATCTTGTGACAATCCAACATGTGCACCTATTCCAAAAGATAGATTTGCAACTTCAAGGCTGTGCTCAAATGTTTCAGGTGATTTTTTTTGCAAACTCAAAAGTAAATTTAAAACTGTTTCTTTTAATTCATCTTTGATATATGCATATCTTAAAAATTCCATAATTCTCCTATTTTATAGTTTGCGAATACAAAAATTTACGCAAATTTTAAATAATCAAACATTACCTCCACTGATATTATAGCACATTGTTAAAAATTTTTCAATATAATTGAAATTTTGATAATTTACCCATTGAAAACAAACAATAATTACACAACATACAATTAAAACCACCTAACAAGTTATTGTTCAATGGTTATTTCCTTTATAAACTTATCTGGTGGCCATATTTTACCAACCCCAACTCTTACGCCAACATAAATTTTTGCATGCTTTAAATTACAGTGTTTTAAAACATCTAAGCAATACTTTAAAGCGTCATTTTCCACCTTTTTGTCGTAAGAAAAATCCCCTTTGTAAAATATAATATTTGCCTTATAACAATAGCCACGAGTTAAACTATTAAAATCTTCTTTAGAAATTCCAATGCTTTTAGCCCACTCAAAATGAGACATCTCACTATTTTCCAAAAACATAATTTTGTTGTTATATATTAAAAAAGCAACTCTTGATTTATGAAAATTTTTTATAAAATTTTCATCATTTAAACTTTCATATTTTTTGATATCATAACTCATAACATTATTAGTTTAACATAATTTAGCAACATAAACAACATCTATAAAATGAAATTCAAACCTTAAAAAAGTTTTAAAAAATTTAGTATTTTGTTAAAATAATAATGTTATTATAATAAACAAAGGTGAAATTGAAAATGTGTAAAAAATTAAATTTGTCTGATAAAATTTTATTTAAAGCAAGAAAGTTTACTTTAAAATACAATAAAATTAACCCATATAAAACACAAAAACAATATAAATTGTTGAAAAAGAATTTGGGCTCAATTGGTGATAATTCTAGAATTATCGCCCCATTTTATTGCGATGATGGGAAAAATATACACATTGGTAACAACTCATACATAAACTATAATGCCACTTTTTTAGACACAGTAAAAATAAATATTGGCAACAATGTTTTCATTGCTCCAAATGTTTCTATTTACACAATTTATCACCCATTAGGTTATAAACTACGAAATCAAAAAATAGATTACACAAAAGAAGTTAACATAAAAGATAACTGCTGGATATGTGGCAATGTTACAATTCTTCCGGGGGTTACTATTGGAAGTGGCTCTGTTATTGGAGCAAATAGTTTAGTTACTCATGACATACCAGACAATAGTTTAGCCTATGGAAATCCAGCAAAAGTTGTAAAAGATTTAACAAAAGAAAATAGTGAAGAACAACAATAATTTTAAATTAAAACAATTATTGTATTTATCTGCAAAAAGTTAATTTTATATATATAAGTAAAAAATTAAAGCAACAAATTAAATATGTTAAATATGTTATTAAATTTAAAATATTTATTAACAAAATATTAAGTACAAAAAAAAAGAAAACAAGAAATTAATCTTGTTTTTCTTTTAACATTTTATTTAATATTTCTAACCTTTTATATGCTTCTTTAAAAAATTTAAAAGGCTTTGCAATTTGATAGCCATATCTGTAATTAGATTCACAAGTAAGTTCATTAACATAATCAGCATCTTTTAATTTTTTTATTATTGTATTCCAATTAATATTTCCATCAAAAGGAAGCAGGTGTTGGTCATCTCTTTGGTCGTTATCATGAATATGCGTTGCAACAATTTTACCCTTAAACCTATCAAAATTAAATGAGTCTTTAAAATGCAAATGGTCGTGACCACAATCATAACACACTCTTAAATATTCACTTTGAATATTGTCAAAAATATATTCAAGAGTTCCACTCCATTTTGTGTTTTCAAGTGCCAATGTAACTTTGTATTTTTCACACGCTTTAACAATTTTTTTAAATCTTTCAATTCCAATCTCACATAAAATTGGCTCTTCGGAACTTTTAGAAGTGTGCATAACAGCAATTTTAATATTGTGATATGCTAGTTCCTTAATATCTTTAATTATATAATCCACAAGTTTGTCTCCATCATTTGTGTTTTTCCAAATGTTTGATATTAAGTGTGTGCCACGATAACCTAAATGAGCAAACACAATTTTTAAATTTAGTGCCCTACAAAGTGTGTACATATTTTCTTGAGTCGCACCCCAACCGTTTGTGTTCCAACTAAGGAAAACTTTGCTAAATCCAGCCTTTTTAATTAATCTTAAACTTTCTTCATCAGTTATTTTTTGATTGAATGGTTTTTCATCACACCCCACAACCATAGCCAAGTTACTCATCACACAACCCTCCAAATTTTTGAATTTTGTTTAGTTTTGTCTTATAACATATTGTTTTTGTCACAAACTTAAAGTTTATTATCACAAAACGCACATTGCATATCTTTCATTAATTTTTTATATTATATGGATTTTTAATTTCCATCTTTTTTTTAACAACGATTTATTAAATATTATAACATAAATAAAAATATAACATAATTTAATTAACAAAAGTTTAAAAATTTATTAAAATAATTATAGTTTAATTTTGCAGATATAGTTTAATGGTAGAATGTGGGCTTCCCAAGCCTAAAATACGGGTTCGATTCCCGTTATCTGCTCCAACATAAATAAAAAACTTACAAAGTGTGTAAGTTTTTTATTTTTTTTGTTTTATAAATTTTCAATATCAAAACACATTCAGTTGTAAATTTTAATTTGCAATATTTACTATATTAATATTTTTCAAATATTTTAATCCAACCCAAACTTAGCCACAAATCAATTTCTTGTTTACACGAAACACTAGCGCTTGGATATTTTAAAATATAAATACTAATGTTTTTGCCATGTAATAAATTTTGAATAATAGCAAAACTAAGTTCGGCAAAGCCAGCATAACCAATATATCCTTCGATGCCATTTTTATCATAATTAAATAATAAAAAATCGTCTGTGTTTTCAATATCAAAATAAAATTTTTTATGAACATCGCTATAATTATTTAAAAAATTTTCTTCTTTAATTGGCTTTGGATAATTTAACACATTATATTTATTTTCTATTTTATCAACAAATTCTTTAATTTCTTTGCTTAATTTAACCGAACCAGAAATTACAAGCTTCTTTTTATCTTCCATAAGTTACCTCATTTTTAATTTTAATCTGTTTTTAATATTGCATAAATTGTACCTTTTAAAAAATTAATTTTTGCAATCGCTATAAGCCTTGCTTATAAAATCAACAAAAAATTTTTTAGTTTGTGGGCAATCTCTATCTGGAAAAACTTCCAAACAACAATCACAACCTGTTGACGACAAAACACTTAACACTTTTTTGTAATCAATTTCGCCACAAGATAATAAATTGTGTTCGTCTTTTCCATAGTTGTTATGTAAATGAGCGCAAGATATTTTATTTTTATATTTATTTAATAAATATGAAGAATTATATGCATTAGCATGACCCATATCATAACAAAGTGTTATGTTCGGTTCGTTTAATTGTAAAATTTGTTCTAAATTGTAATTATCCCTAACATTTTCAAAACTCAAATTAATATCTTTATATTTCTTTGCCAAAGCACTTAGTTTTTTTAGTTGTTCATTATTTATTTTAGGTGGATTGTCCCCTTTTGAAGCATGCAACACCATATTTTTTATTGAAAACTTTTTGCATACTAACAATTTTTCTTCCATATACTCTAAATATTTTTGAGTATTTTCACAAATTTCGTTTGAAATTTTATAATCAACATGAACTTGATTTATTTTAAGCCCTATTTTTAATGCATATTCAATAATATCTTCGTAATTTTCATTGCTATTCATATAAGCATTGTCAATATATAATCCAACAGAAGTAAACCCAACTTTTTTGTAAGCATCAAGCCTACATTTAAAATCTATTTCCTTAAAATCATTAATGTCGTAAATTCCAATCAACATAATAATCTCCTTATTTAATTTTAAACTTCTAAAATTTTTTAATATATTTATAAATTATAAAACAAATTACATACAATTAAATTATGCATAACCCAAAACACTTAAAAAATAAAAACGCACTCCACTTAAATTTTAGAGTGCAAAAATTTGGCGGAAAGCGTGCGTATCCATAAAAACACACTTTATTTCATTTCATCAATTTTCCCAAATTGATGAGTAAGCATAAACTTTACGCTTTCATAATCATTTGTTGTTGCTGTGTAATTTATTAAAATATTAGGGTAAATTTGGTTATCAAAAAGTTGTAATGAAATTGCATAAACACAGGCATCAGTTTGTAAACCACATATATCAATTTGATTTTCGGTAGATACAATTTCTTTAATTTTTTTTACATATTTCTTATCTAACGCAAAACCAAACTTTTCAAAAACTAGAGAATTTTTAGGAATAGTTACACAAATTTTTTGTGATTCCTCATTCATTAAATTTTTCCAATTCAATTTATTAACAAAAAAACTATTGTTTTTGTTAATAAATTTTGTAAAAATGTAACAATCGTAAGTGTTTTTTTTAATCAAGTCATCTATTTTAACTACCAAATCAGAATATATTTTTTTATTAATAAATCCTTTTTGCATATCAACAATTAATAAAACTTTA
>CALVNY010000008.1 GCA_944350085.1 uncultured Clostridia bacterium
CACATATATAAAAATGTTCAACACTTATTTCGTTTTCGTAAATATAAACTTTTTTTGTTGGCTTAACAATTAACCCAAATTCTTCAAAAACTTCTCTTTTTACACAATCTTCTTCTGTTTCATTAGCGTTCATACCACCACCGGGGAAAGTGTAATAAATTCTATCTAAATATTCACGATACATTGAAACTATTTTGCCATCAACAAAAATTATTGCTCTTACTCTATTCCTTTTTTCTTTTTCCATTTTACCTCCATTTCAATTTAACAAAACAAATGCTTTACATTTAACATATGTATTTTAAAAACAAATTTCTAGCATTGCTTTTGTTAAAACTTATTATTTAAAATAAAATAACACAATCAACATTTAAAAACCATAAATCATATTCAAATTTTTTGTTTTTGCAAAAATTTATAAAAATTAAAACACTTTAAAACAACTTTTAACCAATTACTTCATATTTCTGTTTTCGTTTAAAATAAGGAATACAATCATATATTATTATTGCTGAAAGGGCAATCACTATTCCAGATAAATTACAAATCATATTAACATATCCTTTTAACGAAAAATTATATACCAACCATATAGAACTATTTAAAATTAATGTTATTCTGGCAATTAATATTTTTTTGAAAGCAAAGCCCACGCACAAAATAACTAGTGAAGCCAATAAAAATAAGTCTAAAACACTTTTCCAAAAAACAAATAGTGAGCCACAAAATACTGCTATTATAACAAACATGGTTAAAATATAATATTTATAATTTTTTGAATTTTTATCAAAATAGATATAAAAGCAGTTTTTTATCAAATTTAACCCATTTGCCATTGCTCCAAGCCAACTGTTTAAAAATATGTAACTAGCAACAAAAAATAATGATGCAGTTATATTAAAAAACAAAAGATTTTTTTTGTTTTTTAAACATCTTCCAGTTAAATCTATTATTAGCCCAATAAAAACCAAAACTTGTGAAGTAATATACATTTTATTTTTTCTCCATTAAAAACATTATATAAAAATTTAATTATTAATTCAAATCAAATAGCAAATATAATTTTTATTAAGCCAAATTTTAAATCAAAAAAACAAATTACTGTTGGATTAAAATAATAAGATTAATATCTTTTTATGTTTTGTAATAAGTGATAAATTTTGGTTAAAAAAAGGTTTTCAACACGAAAACCTTTTTAAATTTATTTTTTTAATTTAAAGCCATCTTTAAATGCCTCACCAACTCTTTCAGTTACTTTATAATAGCCATGTGTATAAGGGTCAAATGCTATTGCATTTACAAGCGAAACATCAATTTTGCCGTTGGTAAAAACTTTTTCATCAGCTGTAACCTTTACAACTTTACCAATAACGCCACAACCATATTCTCCACCTTGATAAGTTAAAAATTCACATTCCAAACATATTGGAAATTCGTTAATAATAGGGGCGTCTACTAGTTCTGACTTGGTTGCAGTTAATCCAGTGTTAGCAAATTTATCTTTAACATTGTTTCCAGAAACAACGCCAAAATAATCTGCTTCAACAACATGTTCACAATCTGCAATGCTAACAGTAAATGCTTTTCTTTTCTTTATGTTTTGAACTGTTTTGTGTGTTTCGGTTAAATTTAATATAACTTGATTACGCTCCAACATAGTTCCCCAAGCTGCGTTCATTACATTAACTGAACCATCATCATTATAAGTGGCAATCATAAGCACAGGCATAGGGAATATTGCTTCCGTTGTTTTTATTTCTTTTCTCATAAAAAACCTCCAAAATACAAATATATTATAATATAAATTTAAAAACAAAAAAAATAAATTGTTCATACTTTATTTATATTTTTATGTGTGTTGCCACTAAATTCTAAAAATAATTATTTTTTAAAAATTTTTACATATTTTTCTACAAATTTCTAAATCCCCTTGAAAATATAATATCTTATTTGTTTGACTGACATTTTAATATATTGTTATACTTAATTATAGTTATAAACCATTGATAATCTTACTCCCATAAGCTTATATAACTTAAAGGAGGAAACATGAAAAAAAGAATTTTAATACTAGTAATTGCCTTTGTTGTCATTTTGCCATGCACAATACTTTTTAGTGGATGCTTTTCCGATGATAAAAAAGATAATCACACAGAAAATGCACAAATTACAACCACAACAATTTATGTCTATAATCAAAGTGGAGACATTTTAAAAAAGACTTTTAATGTAGATCTTTCTACTACATACTACTGTGAATTTAGCATCGAAAATGCTAATTATTATATTACATCTGGTTATTATACAGAAAAAGATGGCCAAGGCATTGCTGTGTACGATGTGGTTAATAATTATACACCAGATTTTAAGTCTTTTTGTGAAGGTAAAAGTGTTGTTAATGTTTACGAATACAAGATTGATAAAACTTATAAATTAACACTTGTTTACAATGGTAGAACTGAAAATAGAACATACAAAGTAGCGGATAACATTTCGCTACCTGAAGTTAATAGATACGGATATACTTTTAAAGGGTGGAGCGAAAATCCAAATGATGATTTTGTAACTATTGAAAGTATTTATGCTGGAAAATATACAGAAGATGTTACACTTTATGCCATATTTAAACCGATTTCATTTTATATATATTATTCAACAATACCAACAAATTCTGAATATTGTAATGAGAGTAAAATAGTAACATATGACCAAATGTTAACAATAGAAAAGCCATATACAGATGGCTATTTATTCCACGGATTTTATACAGAGCCTAACGGCCAAGGCGAGCAGATTTGTGATGAAAGTTGCCAATTTAAAATAAATTTTTTGCCAGAAGATGAAATGGATTCTATAAGTATTTATGGTTATTTTACAAAAGCTCAGACTCAACGAATCATTTATGATAACATTAACATAGATAATACTATGACTGTTAGATATAAAGGATATTACGCTAATGACGATGAAAGGGACTATGTTGTTACATATAACGACGGTGACACTATTGAATGCCTTGAACCTCAAAAAAGAACAGGTTATTATTTTGCAGGCTGGTATACACCACAAAATTCTATATATAATTTTAAAAAATCAACTGAAAATCAAAAATTATTAATTTTAAAAGCAACGTTTATAAAAACAGACAATTCGCTTTTTTCAAACATTATAAATAACGCAAAAACTCTAAATATGGAAAATTTAGCATACAATCAACCACACAAATATACTTATGTTTATGATTGTGAAGATGGAACAGTTGGATTTAGTGCAAATTTTCAAATTTATACAGATGATTGTTCGGCGATGTTATCAGTTACAGTTAACGGTTCACTCGCATATAGTCAAGAAATATCCAATAAAGAAACAGTTAGTGGAAGTTTTAATGCAAAAAGAGGAGATAAAATTGTATTTTCAAGTTATGTAACAACAAACGCTTCAAATGGTGCATTGAAATTGTCTTTTTCTAACAATGTAGAAACCATAACTAATTCGATTGTTGTTGTGGAAAGACCAGATGAATTTATGATGACTGTTACAGAAGCAAATAATTTTGAAATTGAATTTGCAAAAATTGAAGGTAAAACATTTATGGGTTATTTTACGGGAGAAAACGGAACTGGCGAACAAATAACTGATAAAACTGGAAAATCTCTTAAACCATGGGTAATAAAAGAGAATAATCATTATTATAAGCCTTATGAAGATTATATAACACATGAAAATGATTATGGACTAAAATTATATGCATATTATATATAATAAAAAAATTATTTTATTAAAACCATTATTAAATTTTCATTTCCTTACATTTTATATGTTTTTTAATATATTCTATAAATAATTATACGGGCTTTACATAAAATCATTTACTCACTCGTGTATAATAACAATATTTAAACTATGAAAAATTATTAATTTATGTTTTGCTATAACTATTCATACAACATTTTTATCAATTTCAAGTGCTGAAAAAATGCCACTGAATACAAAATTATAATTTTTTAGTATAACCACGAATAGTGGAAAATACTAAGAAAATGGTGACATATTTGATTAGACTAATTGCTTGAGAAAAGATTTTAATAGATGTACAAAAGGTTTTGAAAAGTGAAATTACGCAAATTTTATAAATTATAAAAATATCAAGAATAGCAAAAAGTCAAAAAGAAAACAAGCAGTATTTAAACCAATAAAAATAATAATTTAAAATGTAAAATGGAGTTATATTACTCCATTTTTATTAGATAACCGCAATAATAAATGTAATATTTTATTACATTTATAATGAAATATAATATTAAAAAATTTTCGATATTTTTATCAAAATTTGATATAAATATTTTTTATCAACACCAAAAGTTTAATATTTTATGAAAAATTTATAGAAAAATCGCTAAATCCTTTATTTATAAGCAAAGATTGCGTAAACTAAAGGCTTTTAGCGATTTCAAAATATGGAGCTGATGACGGGAATCGAACCCGTGACCTCCGCCTTACCAACTTACCCAGCACAAAAATAGGATTTTGCTCTGCCCACTAAAACCCTTTAAAACACTAGCAAAAACGTTAGTGTTTTTTCTTTTGCTGTCAAAATGTCAATTTCTTGACACTACTTGACAACTATATCCAATTTATTGCTTGACACCATCTACCTAAGTTAATTTTGAACTGTCTAAAACTGATTAAATTTGAATAAACCAACTAAATTTAAATTATATTATAAAAAATATACAAAATTTAATGAATATATGTTATAATGACTCTACAAACAACTTGGCTATGCATTTTGTTTGTTCCCTGATTGCTAAATGCAAACCCCTCCAAAATTCAAACTGTAAGGAGGTAAAAAAAATATGTTTGAATTCGTTACTAAACGAGAATATCAGCCATACAAAGTTGAGGTTGATAATTTCATCAAAATAATTCACAAGATTTTAAGAAAAGAAAAAATTGTAAATTTTAGAGATGATTTAATTGGAAGTGCTGGCAGACGTTTAATAACTAGAGTTGAAAATGGAAACATAGGATTTGATTTTGATTATAATTTAGAGATTACTAAATTTTATGACGATAAGTTTCAAAATCCCAAGACATTAAAAAATATATTTCGCAATATTTTTGATAAAACATTTGATGATAGTTATGAATGGGCTGAAGATTCAACATCTGTCTTTACAATAAAAAAGGTAGATAAAAAGCATTCTAGAATTATTTTTAGTGTGGATTTTGCTATTGTTCATTATTATGAAGATATGAAAGGCGAAGACAAGAAGAAATAAATACTAAAAAGAACGATTTGCTTTCAAGTATGACAGATGAAGAATATGATGATTTGCTTGAACAATTGCTTGAAGAAAGAAAACGAAGAAAGAAAAAAGAAAAAGATTTTGAAATGTAAATAGTAAAATATGGCACAGTTTAGTGAATATATAAAAATTCAATGATATAATACAAATATGGGTTGAAAAATAATTTGTTTTTTCAACCTTTTGTATTTTTTTAAATATTATAAACATAAAACAATAGGAGGTGTTATAATGGGTTCAGGGGGAGTTCCCAACAGAACAATTGAAAGAGTAGATGGTAAGCGTGGCGACTTGCCAACGAGTGGAGCAAAACCAAATTCAAGATATGACTTGTATGTGAACGGAGTAAAAGTGCAAAGTAGGTGGTTTGATTCAAAAGGAAATGTAATAAGGAATAGAGACTTCAATCATCAAAATGCACACAACAATCATACTTTTCCACATGATCACAATTGGAACTGGAACAAAGGATTTCCAGAGAGAAGTCCTAATAATTTAGATCCAGATTTTAATTTATATTCTTAAAAGGAGATAATATAATATGACAAAACAATTAAGCGAATATGAAATTGAAAAACAAAAGAAAAAACAAGAACTTGTTAGAAATGAATTTTTATTTCAAAACAATTCTTGTGGCAAATATGAATTTCCTAAGATAAAAAAGCAAGATATTGATGTTAATAAAATTGAATTTTTAAGTTATGTTAATGCTAAAATAGATGATAATAAGAATAAAAATAAAACTATACACTTTTTTACATACGATTGGAAATTTGAAAAAGTTTATGAAAATGCAGAGGAAGAATTAGAAAAACTAAAACAATATTATTGCCTTTTGAGTCCTGACTTTTCAATATTTACAAATATGCCACTTGCTCTGCAGATTGAAAGTGTATTCAAAAATAGACGGTGTGGTGCTTACTGGCAGTCAAAAGGATTAAAAGTTATTCCAACAGTATCTTGGGGAGATGAAAGAAGTTTTGATTTTTGTTTTGATGGAATTGAAGAAGGGGCAATAGTTGCTGTATGCACTTATTATAGAGAAAATTGTGAAGAAGAATTTATGCTAGGTTATAATGAAATGATAAAGAGAATAAAACCTAGTTTGATTTTGTGCTATGATGAGCCTTTTAAATCAATGAATGGGAATATAAAAGAATTTTTGCCAACAACTTATGAATGGACAAAAGATTTAAATTGGAAAGACTTGATTCATTTTAAATGGGAAAAACAAAATAGAAATGTTTCGGGTTTAAATGAAAACAATTTTAAATTTTTTAAATATGATGACCCGTATGTTAAAGACCAATTAGTAAAATGTTCAATTTGTGGGCAAATTGCCACTCAAGACCAATATGGTAATGGCGAATGTAAAAATTGTGGTTGGAAATTCAGCAAAGATGAAGATGATGTTAGAGAAGAAAGCAGGAATAAGCTGTCCTGTGCTTGTAACTCCTACAACTGCAAGAGAACAATATAGACAAGGAAAACCCTTTAAGGCAACTTTTAATAAATTTGTTAATGGTTTATATTTTTATAGTGAAATGTTGTTTGAATATAATAGTGAAGTATATGAAGTGTTTTTAAAAGCTAATAAAAATTCTAAAAGTAATGACGATTGTTATATTGTATTTTGTAG
>CALVNY010000009.1 GCA_944350085.1 uncultured Clostridia bacterium
AAAATAAATTAATATGTAATTTAAAATGTTAAACTTTTAAATAATGATTTGTTTTATACTAATTTAAAAAAATAATAATTTTAAAGTTTTTACTAATATATTTCTGTTAATTAAAAACATCACTAAATAAGTTAATGCCACTTTTTTTAAACACAAATCTAAAAAATTTTAAACTAAATTTGGGAAAATGCCTGTACATAAAATCCATAAATTTGGCATCAAAGCCAACAACATATCTCTTTTTTAATTTTTTAATTCCCTTAACAATTTTTTTAGAGGCTTTGCACAAATCCATACTAAAAAAATCTATTAATTTACTTGTTTTTTGTTTTTGGTTTCTAAAAATATCAGTTTTTATAAATCCTGGGCAAATTAACCCAACATAAATATTTTTGTTTTCTTCATGCATAACTTCGGTGTAATTTTTAATTGCACCTTTGCTTGCACTATAACTGCTTGTTCCAACAAGTGGACAAAGTGCATCGCTACTGCACATATTAATTATTGCAGGGGTGTTTGATTGTAACAAGTTTGGCATTAAAATTTTGCTAGCAAAAATGTAGGAGAAAAAATTTACATCAAAAGTGTTTTTAACATCTTCAATAGTAAAATTGCTTTCTTTACTAAAAGGTGGAAGTGTGCCGGCATTATTAATTAAAATGTCAATTTTTATGTTGTTACTAGTCAAGTAATCATAAAACTTGTGCCAATTTTCTTCTTTTGACACATCAAAAAGTTGATAGGAAAAGTTGTTTGAGTTCTCTTTTAATTCTTCAATTAAGTTCAACATTTTTTCTTTGTTTCTGCCAATTCCAATTACTTTACAATTGTATTTTGTAATTAAAATTTTTGCAATTCCTTTGCCTATTCCACTTGATGCACCGCTTATTACAACTGTTTTATTTTTTAACCAATCTTTATTATATTTTTTCATCTTGCTTAAACTCTTTTTAAATTTACTTTATTAATTATGACACAAAAAATTTTAAATTCAAAACCAACAAAACAATTTTATATTTCATATTAAAAATATTAATACATTTAAGGTATTTATTTGTTGATTTAAAAATATAATTAAAGTACAATCTTTTTAGTGTTAAATATTTATTTTTTTAGGAGATAAATTAATGAATAAAAATTTGTATGGAAATTTTAATGGCAATAGTTATGGCGAAATGCTTAATTCCTATAGAAAAGTAACAAGAAATATTTTACTTGTTTGGCATATAATGTGCATACTTTTGTACACAGCATTTTCTATTGTGGTTATTGTTAAGGACTATGGCAGTGTTTACACAAACATTTTGCTTGTGTTGTTGATTTTGTATGTGTTAATTTATGTTGCAATTACCATTATTGATTATGTTAGTGCAATTAACCGAAACAAACAAGCCAAAAATGTTTCAGGAAAATTAAAAGATGCAACTGTTGTTATTAATGTTTTTAAGCAAGTGCTTAATATTTTTAATTTGGTTATGAGCATTATGGCTTTTGTTAGTAGTTTTCAAATTAAAAAGTTGGCAAATGTGTTTTCTATTTTTGTTGCAGTTATTTCAATTATTATTGCAGTAATTATAATTATGTTTAATATTTTAAAATTGGTTTTAAAATATTATGCAAAACATAAACTTTCAAACATACAAAATATGATGAGTACGTTTTATGCAAATCAAACTCAAAATAAAAATGAAAAGGAAAATGATAAGTAACTTATCATTTTTTTAATTAAAGTGCGATTACAAGGCAATTTATTTGTTTAAATACTTTATTAAATTAGTAATTTTTGTTATTATACTATGTAGGTAAGTATTATGATATTTTTTCAAAATTTTTTATTTCAATTATTGTTTTCTTTGGGAATAATAATTCTGTTTGGTTTTATAATTGCAGAACTTAATAGGCTTTGGTGTGGAATGCTTGGGTCAAAGGGTATTGTTGCAATGAGAATAACAGGTGTTATTGGAACTCCTATTCACGAAACAGGACATGCAATTTTTTGTTTGATTTTTGGGCATAAAATTGTTGATATTAAACTTTATTCCATGGACACTTCAACTGGGGTTTTGGGGTATGTAAATCACTCATATAACAAAAAAAATTTGTATCAACAAGTTGGAAACTTTTTTATTGGAATTGGCCCTATAATTTTTGGTAGTTTAATTTTAATGTTGCTTATGCTTTTGCTTGTTCCAAGTATGTTCAAAGAAATATTTTCAAGTTTAAATGAAATTGATGAATTGTCCTTTGATGTTTTTGATGGCAAAACTTATGCTGGAATGCTTAGTTTGTTTGTTTCAATTTTTACATCAGTATTTAGTTTAAGCAATTTTGGAAATTGGTTGTGGTGGATATTTATAATTCTTGGAATGTCTATTGCAACTCATATGACTTTAAGCAAAGCAGATGTTAAGGGTAGCGTTTGGGGATTTGTTTTTTTGGTTTTAATTTATGCATTAGTTGATTTTATTTTGTATTTAATAAGCCCTAATTTACTAATCAAAGCAACTGCATACATTGTTAAATTTAGTTTTTATATTATATCTTTGTTAACAATTGGTGTAATCATTTTGTTTGTTTTATTAATTTTAACATTTATTCTTGGTGGGTTTAAATTTAAAAGAAATTATTAACATTTATAATTAAGTTGACATAATATAGTAGTAAGTTGTATTATATGACTAACCATAAAGAGTGTGCGAGGGACAAGCCCGTTGACCACACAGCAACCTGTTAAATCAAGGTGCTAAGGCTTGGTAGATGGAATGTTATAAAATGTTATGTTCCGTCTAATGACGGAATTTTTTTATGGTTAATAAAATTTTAATTAAGGAGATACTAAATGAAAAAATTACAAACTAGTGAAAGCGTAAATATTGGTCACCCAGATAAAACTTGTGACACAATTGCTGACAGTTTTTTAGATGAAGCGTTAAGACAAGACAAAGATAGCCAAATGGCAGTTGAGTGTGCTATAAAAAACAATATGCTAATGATTTACGGAGAAGCAACAACAAAAGCAAAAATAAATTACGAAAAAATTGCAAGAGATGTTTTAAAAGATATTGGATATAACAACAAATTTAAAATTATTAAAGTGTTGTCAAAACAAAGTCAAGATATTGCACAAGCAGTTGTTCAAGATGAACTTAAAGCAAACGACCAAGGAATTGTGTTTGGATATGCTACAAACGAAACGAAGGAATATATGCCTTTAACATTAGTGATTAGCCATAAACTAATGAAAAAATATGACGAATATAGAAGGCGTAATTCAAACAAGTATTTTGCAGATGCAAAATCGCAAGTTACGGTTGAATACAACAACAACAAACCAAGCCGAATCGACACTGTTTTGATTTCAGTTTCACACAACCCAAATGTGGATATGGAAAATTTGGAAAGTGACATAAAGGAAAATGTTATTTTGCCTGTTCTTAGTGAATATAAAAAATATTGTAAAAAGGACATAAAATTTATTATCAATCCAAGTGGGAAGTTTACAATTTGGGGAAGTTTTGGTGATAGTGGTTGTGTAGGCAGAAAAATTATTGTTGACACTTATGGTGGAGTTGCAAGTCATGGTGGCGGATGTTTTAGTAGTAAAAATGCAACAAAAGTTGATAGGTCGGGTGCATACTACGCAAGATATGTGGCAAAAAATATAGTTGCAAATAAGTTGGCTGATAGGTGCCAAATTGAAGTGGCTTATGCAATAGGCTTTGCTGAACCAATAAGTGTTGCAATTGAAACTTTTGGAACAGAAAAAGTTGATTTAAAACAAATTGAAAAAATTGTAAAGAGCAACTTTAATTTTAGAACAAGCAATATAATTAAGGAATTAGATTTGCTTCGACCAATCTATAAAGCAACAGCATGTTATGGACATTTTGGCAGGGACGAATTTCCTTGGGAAAAAGTTATTGAATTAAAAAAATAAAAACACCTTTATGGTGTTTTTTTGTTATTTATTTTTAACAACTTTAACATAAAATATAAAACAACATTTATATAAAATTTAATTATTTAATTTGTTTAGTCATAATTATGATTGTCATTTTTATTTATTCAAATAGTTTAAAACAAAATCATTAACATTTTTTGCAAAGCCAATATAAATGTATGCTTCGCAAAAAACACCCAATATGCAAAAATACAAATCATCAATAATGTCATCATCACTTTTGGCTTTGTAGATATTGTTATTATAAACAAGCCTAATTCCACCTGTTATTCTGCCAAGTTTGCTTAAAGTTTTATAATATTTTTGCAAATAAAAACTTGCACAATTTTCTGCTTGTTTGCGATTATAGTTAACCATGTATGTGTAAATTATGTCTATATCTTTTAAATATTTTTGTGCAAACCTATAATTTTGAATATTTACATAAAGTTCTTCAATTTTTTCTTCCATAATTTTCTCTTTAACAATATTATTTAACTTATTGTAACACAAATTATTTAAAACAAAAATTTAATATACAACAAAAGTTTATAAAATTTTTAAAAATAATGCTTTTTTTATAATAAAAAGTGTGATATATTATTAGCGTTAATTTTTAAGGAGAATAATATATGGATATCGCACTAGATATTTTTTTAGATGCATTAAAAGATTCGGCAATCATTTTGCCATTTTTATTTTTAGTTTATGTGTTAATTGAAGTTATTGAAATGTACTCAGTTACAACTCTAAAAGCAAAACATATGCTTCAAGGAAAATTTTCTCCGTTGATTGCTTCATCAGTTGGGTTAATTCCTCAATGTGGTTTTTCAGTTGTGGCAACTGATTTGTTTTCAAAAAAATACATTTCAGTTGGAACTTTGCTTGCCGTTTTTATTGCAACAAGCGACGAAGCAATTCCAATTATGCTTTCCAATTTAGAATCAGCAAAAATGTTGGTTCCAATGCTTATAATTAAATTTATTTCTGCATTAATTATTGGATATGGTGTTTACTTCATACAAAAATTTTTAGAAAGAAAGAAAGTTGTTGAAATAGGCTCTGCAAAAGATTTTGTTAAAAAGGACAATCAAGAAAACAACAAATCAAAAGAGAATAAAGTTGTTGCAGAAAAAACTTCTGAAATAAGCACAACAAAGACTGTTGACAAACACATTGATGAAACTAGTGAAAAACATTGTCACGATCACAACGATTGTGAAGGTGTTGAAAGTATTGGTTGTTGTGGGCATCATTTAGATGAACAACCAAGTAAATTAAAAAGATTTTTGTGGCATCCATTAATTCACTCACTAAAAATCTTTCTATTTATTTTGATTGTAAACTTAATACTTGGCACAGTGTTACACTTTGTTGGGGAAGAAAAATTAGCCGTTGCTCTTGGTGTTGACACTTATTGGCAACCATTAGTTTCGGCACTAATTGGGTTAATTCCAAATTGTGCTTCAAGTGTTGCAATAACAGGGTTGTATGTTGCAGGAACATTAAGTTTTGGTGCTTGTGTTGCAGGGCTTACTGCAAATGCTGGTGTGGCTTATGTTGTGTTGTTTAAACATAACAAAAATCTTAAACAAAACTTGCTTATTGTGTTGTCAATGTATGTAATAAGCATAGTTATTGGATTTATAACAATGTTAATATTTTAATTTGAAAATGTTTTAAAATTGATAAATTTGTCTTTTTTAAAACATTTTTTTTGTGAAGGGTGTAAGTATTATTTTAAATCATTTTATTTTTATTGATTATTGTGTTAAAATGATAATAATTAAGGAGAATAAAAATGATAGGTGTATATATTGGCGTTGGTGTTGCAGTAATTGCAGTACTTGGTATGCTTACCAGCAAATTAATAAAAAAACAAAACAGAAAAAATAAAGATGTTGAGGAAATTAAAGGTGTAAGGTACACTTTAGGCTCTGAAATCACTAAACCTGAAAATGAAAATGTTGAAGGGCTTGACGCAAAAATTTCTTATAACAAAAACGATATTTTAATTCCAGTAAAAGAAGAAAAGACTGTTGGTAAAAATGCAGATATAAAACCTGGCAAATACACAATACTTACAACAGTTGAAGATAAAACGCAAATCAACATTAGATTAGGTGGCTATGTGAGAGTTTATTCTCATGGTAGTGAAATAGTTTTAGCAGAAGGGGATAAAATTACACCACTTTCAGTTGGTATAATTTTAAGATAATATGAAAAAAGAAGTTCATTATTCAAAATGTCCAAAATGCAACTCAGATGTTAAAAAAACAGATTGTTACTGTGTGGTTTGTGGTTGCATTTTATTTGAAGGCATAAAATGTCAAAATTGTGGTGAAAACAATAATCCACATAATAATTATTGCACAAAATGTGGAACAAAACTAAGTGTTAAACTTACTTGTAATAATTGTGGCTTTCCTTTGGGAAACAACACTACTTATTGCAAAAATTGTGGAAATAAAGTAATTAACTAAATAAATCTTGACAATGTAAAATGCAATATATATACTTATAAAAAATAGGTGGAAATATGAAAAAATTTATGTGGTGGTGGCAAATAATTTAATTTGGTTCGCAAAATGTAAGCGAATGCTTTTTATTTGCATTCATATAAATTTTTATATTACCTTATGGGATATGTATGCAAAAATGCCCCGTAAGGTAATTTTTTTTAAGGAGAATAATTATGAAAAATATAATTTTAACAGGTGATAGACCAACAGGTAAATTGCACATTGGACATTTTGTTGGTTCTTTAAGAAGTAGAATAAAATTACAAAATGAAGGTAATTATGAAAAATTTTATGTTATGATTGCTGATGCGCAAGCATTAACAGATAACTTTGACAATATTGACAAAGTTAAAAATAATATTTTAGAAGTTGCACTAGATTATTTGGCATGTGGGCTAGACCCAAACAAAGTAACATTTTTTATACAATCGGAAATAAGTGAACTTACTGAATTTACATTTTATTATATGAACTTAGTAACATTATCTAGGCTTCAAAGAAATCCAACAGTAAAAACAGAAATAAATCAAAAAGAATTTGGTAAAAGCATTCCAACTGGTTTTTTATGTTACCCAATTAGTCAGGCAGCAGACATAACTGCGTTTAATGCAAATTTAATTCCTGTTGGTGATGACCAACTTCCAATGATTGAGCAAACCAGGGAAATTGTTAGAAGTTTTAATTCGGTTTATAAATGTGATTTGTTAGTTGAGCCAAAAGAAATTTTGCCAGAAAACAAAACTTGCTTTAGATTGCCGGGGACTGATGGAAAAGCAAAAATGAGTAAAAGCCTTGGTAACTGCATATATATAAGCGATGAAGAAAGCGTTTTAAAACAAAAAGTTTACAGTATGTACACCGACCCTAACCACATAAAAGTTTCCGACCCGGGGAATGTTGAAGGAAATGTTGTGTTTATTTATCTTGATGCTTTTTGTGAAGACAAATATTTTGAAAAATATTTGCCTGAATATAAAAATCTAGACGAATTAAAAGCACACTACACTCGTGGTGGACTAGGGGATATGAAAATTAAAAACTTTTTGTTTAATATATTAAATGATGTTTTAACACCAATTAGAGAAAGACGAAAAGAATTAGCCAAAGAACCAGAAAAAATATTTGAAATTTTGTTTAAAGGCAGTGATGAAGCAAAGGTTGTGGCTAAAACTAATCTTTTAAAATTAAAAAAAGCAATAGGTATTGATTATAGAAGTTATTTCAAAAAATAGTATATTTCTTGTGTGTTTTGTATATAAATTAATATGCAAAACATACAAGAATTTTTTGTTACAACATTTAATAATCCAATAATTGCAACTTTAATTGTTGCACTTCTTCCAATATTTGAACTAAGGGGTGCAATTCCGTTTGGAATGAGCACTGCTTTTTGGGGAACACAAGCATTAGATGTTGGAACAGCATTTTTAATTGGGTTTGTTGGAAGTTGTATTCCTGTGTTTTTTATTGCACTTTTGTTTAAACCATTGATTAATTATTTAAAAAACACAAAATTGTTTAAAAGAATTGCTACAAAATTTGAAAAAAGATTGGTTGATAAAAGTAAAAATTTTGAAAACAAAAACACAAGACTAAAAAAGATTTTAGGAATAATACTTTTTGTTGGTGTTCCGTTGCCGCTTACAGGGGTGTACACTGGAACAGCCATTGCAGTAATAATTGGATTGAGCTTTTGGGACTCTGTGTTTAGTGTAATAATTGGCAACTTAATTGCTGGCACAATAATTTCCTTACTAAGTTCGCTTTCGGCAAACGCCACAAATATTATTTTAATTGCGTTTGTTAGTTTTTTGATTTTAATTATTTTTATTTCAATTATTAAAAATATTTATAATAAAGTTAAAAACAAAAAAAATTTAATAGGATAGATGTCTAAAAATATTTTATTTTTAGACATTTTTTAATTTAAAAATATTTTAAATATGTTTGTTGAAAATATATAAATTGCGTTATACTAAATGTATAATTAAAATATAAAAAAATACATATTTGTAATTTAAAAAATAAATTAAATTATTTTTTGTTAGGGGGGGTATTATGACACCACAAACAATAACTTTGATATTATTAGCAATTGCATTGCTTTTTTTAGTAATAGGTATGTTTTGGGGAATTGTTAGGGGCTTTAAAAAATCTTTATTTAGAGGGATTTGGCTTTTTGTTTTGGCACTTATTATGTTTTTTTTAACACCAACAATAAGCAAGGCTATTTGCAATTTAAATATTGAATTTTTAAATTTATCAATTCAAGGAGAACCTGTAACAAGCATTTATAATGCATTTAACACTCTTGTTATGTCGCAAGAAAACGTTGCAGAAATGGTTGAAGCCAATCCAGATTTAGTTCCTTTAATTGAAGAATTGATTGTGCTATTTATAAACGTTTTTATGTTTCCAATTTTGTTTTGGCTTGCAAAAATTATAACATATCCAATTTGGGCAATAATTTCAGCAATAGTATTTAAAAAGAAAAAAATCAAAGTTGATGGAAAGAAAAAGGTTGTAAAAACTAAAAAATATAGATTTGCTGGTTTATTAATTGGTGCAGTATCTGGAGTTATGATTTTGGCCGTAACATTAATGCCAATTAATGGAACAGTAAAACTAATTAAAGAAGTTGATGAAATTGAATATAGTGGTGGTGAAAATGGTGAAGGAATAATAACCACAATGCTTGGAAAAGAAAATATGGAATTAGTTGATTCTTATTCTAACAGTATTTTAAGTAAGGCATTAAAATACACAGGAATAACCTATATTTCTAATAGTATGTACAACTTTTTGTCCACAAAAAAAATAGATGACCAAAAAGTGTCACTAACCGAAGAAGTAAAATTGTATGTTAAACTTTATAATGATTTTGAAGTTATACAAAAAACTAATTTTACAACTATTGATAAATTAGGCATGAGCAACTTTTTAAATAGCAGTGAAAACCTTATTAAAAGATTATTTTCAAGCAAATTAATTAAAGTTGCAGGTGATGACTTAATAACTTATGCAATTGATTTACTTGAACAAAACGAAACATTTACAAACAAAATAAATAGTATTTCAATTGATGAATTAAGAGAGTTGGCAAATCAAGCAATAGAAGAACTTAAAACAAGTAATGTTAGCACGATTCAACAAGATTTATTAAATACTGTTTATATTTGTAAAACTTTAAATGATAATGACATTATGATTCCTTTAATTCATAACACTGTGGAACCTATTGAATACTTAAATTTGGTTACTGATAGAGTGGTTGATGAAGTTTCTAAATATATGTTTAAAATGCCAAGTGTTAACAAAATTTATCCAACAGCAATAAACAAAGGATTGTCTTATGTTGCACGAATTTTAGACTTTACTTACACCGAAACCGATTATTCAAATGAAAATCTTTCACAACAAGATTTTGCAAACATAATAAAAGGTGGTTTGGCAGTTGCAAGAACATTAAATTTTGATAGTGAATATTTTGTTACAAAATCAAGTTTTGAAGCAACAGGTCAATTTTTGGACACATTAAAGAACTTAAACGTTTTGCAAAATGGTGTGTTTGATAATATTATTGAAAAATTGTTTGACAAAGGTGTTGAATACTTAAACAAACAAAACATTGATGCAAAACTAAAAGATTTAATAAGTAATGTTGTTGGCAAAGTTGAAAATTTAATACTTGAAAAAACAACTTTATTAAAAGACGAATTAAGGCAATATGGTGTGTTGTTTGATGATGTTAAAAATGTTGTTAATGAATTTCAAACAACAGCAAAAGACAAATTGACTTTAAAAGTGTACGGGGCATTACTTGACAGATTAAACAAAACCGATTTGTTTAAAGAAGTTGTTCCAGATGTTATTGACACTGGTTGGAGTTTAATTAAAGATCAAGTGGCTCAGGCATTGCCACAACTAACAGACATAAACAAAATATTTGAAACAATTAAAAATAATTTAATTTTAATTTTGGAAAACCAAAACAAACAAAATCCAGATATTAGTTCTCCAAGCAATATTCAACTTTCACTTGAAACTGAATTTCAAAATTTACAATCATTGTATGATTTTGTTTGTGACAATTTTTTAAGTTATTTTAAAGATGGTGGAAGTGGACTAGATGGGCTAGTTAATGATGTGTTTAAAGATGACAACACTTTAATGGCTGGGCTTGGAATTGAACTTGATAACTTAACAAAAAACAACCAATTAATTTTAACAAATGATGTTGTTCGTTCAGTTGTTGCTCAAACATTTAAAATTGCAAGGGATAATATAATAACAGATGAAAGAATGCTAGAATTTGTAAATGACATAATTTACAATATCGAAACCTACACAGTTAAAGTTACTTGGGAACACGAATTTGAATATTTTAAAGAGTTGGCAAACACAGCAAAATCTGGAATAAGCCTAGACACAATAGGCACAGTGCTTGATAGTGTGTGCGAAAGCAAGTATATAGGGTACACTTTAATTAATGAGTTGTTGCAAGAAAAAATACAAGAAAAATATGATGCATTGCCAGATGATATAAAAAATACAAGCACAGCAGACATTATTTCAGCAATTAAAACAAATATAGGTAAAATTAATTCAGGAATTTATAATCAAGAAATTAATTACTTGTTAGATTTAATTGATTTATTTGAAAATTTTGCATCAAAATCTTATTCGGAAATGGGAACAGCCCTTGACGGATTTAATTCAAGTTTCACAATTTCAAGCGTTAGAAATTCAATTTTAAGTTATGGTATTAATAAAAAACTTGAAGATTCTACTTTATCTAGCACATTTAGAACTATTTTAGAAACAATAAGTGCAAATGTTTCTAGAATTCCAAACCGTGTTTCAAACGATTTCTATTACACTGAATTTATGGCACTTCAAACATTGTCGGAAACATCTTATCCAACAAGCAAAGATGAATTAACGGAAAGTATGTTGTCAGACATTGGACTTAAATTTTACAATGTAAGTAACAATTATTTAAGTTATAACTTAGGTGAAGTGGTTATGGGCATAATTTTTGATTATGTTGAATATCCAGACATTGCAGATGTTATAAATTCTATAAAAAACACTATTGTAGGAAGCAATGGAATTCTTATAAACAACAAATTGAATCCTAACTTAAATAACGAAACTCAATTAGTTAAGAAAGCAAATTATGTTGGAGCGTTTACCGAACTTAAAGAGTTAATGGATATTTACGAGTCAGTTAGTGCAATAAGCACATCAAAAGACACTGATGCAAGTGTTATTGGTGGTTATCTTGATGAATTTGCAAATTTGAACATTATTACTAACGAAGATAAAACTATTGCAAAAATGGTTTTAGATGATTTTAGTGTTGCAATAAAAGATGAAATCACTGCAAGAAAACAAAATAAAATAGATGAAATTCAAGAAAGTTCTTTAACAGATCAACAAAAAACTGAACTTATTGAAAAAGTTAGTGAAAAGGCACTTGAATATCAAAATGATTTTGAAAGCGTGATTGTAAACTCAAAAAGTGAAGTTGACAACAAAACTGATGATGTTAGTTATGTTACAATTTTCCAAACACTTATTACAAACATAAACAACTTACTTGAATCTATTGATGAAGAGTTTAATAGTTATACAACATTTTAGTTGTAATTTAAGGTGGGGGTAAGCCCCACCTTTTTATTGCTTTACAATGTAATACTAATTTGATAATATACTATATGAAGCAATAGATTGCATTTATATTTAAGGTTGCTTTATAATTTATTTGTTAAAAATTAAATTTTTAGCAAAAGTTTTATAAATCATAAAATAAAAAGGACATAATTTTGAAAAACTTTAAAAAATTAGATGAAGGGTTTGTTTGTTTAAATTGTGGCAAAAAAGTGGAACCGTTAGGCTACACATCTCGAAATCATTGCCCACATTGTTTATATTCTTTGCATGTTGACATTAACCCGGGGGATAGGGCAAACACTTGTTTGGGTTTGTTAAAACCTGTTGGAATTGAAACAAAAAAGGGGGAATATGTAATCATATTTAGATGTCAAAAATGTGGCAAAGAAACCAGAAACAAAGTTGCAATAGATGATGATTATTCACAAATTTTAAAAGTTAGTACAAATGGTAAATTATAATGGATACAAATAAAACAATAAAAAAATTAAAAACATTTACAATTTTAAACATAATTTTATATGCTATTATGCTTATTTCATTAGTGATTTTGGAAGAAAATGTTTTCACATTGCTTTTTCCAGACGCAAAGTTTAAAGGCTTATCATTTTTTTTAACAATGTTGCTTGTGCTTTTAGTAAGTGCAGTGTATTTTACTTTTTATTTTTTAATACAAATGAATATTGCAAACATCTTAAAAAAGCAATGTGACCCTATAAAATATAAAGAAGTGTACTTTGCTTTAAGCCCTAAAAACAATCCTGTTGGTAAAAAACTAGTTGAAATTACAGCAGAATTTATGAGAGGAAATTTTGACCTTGCAAAAACTTTGTGCTTTGATGTTATAAAAAATGAAAGCAATATAAACTTAAAACAAAATGCTTATATTGTGCTTAGTCAAATTTTTTTAGTGGAAAATGATGTTGAAAACTTAAACTATTTAAGGCAAAGTGCAAATATTTTAGCGAACAATCCAAAGTTGGGTAAATTTTATGCACATATTGCGGAGTCGGCAACAGTTTTTATTGAATTTTTAGTTGGCGACCCAACAATTATGCTAAAAGCCTATGAAAATGCAAGGCAAATATGCAAAAACAAATGCGATTTATATTTATCATTATATTACTATGCTTTGGCACTACTTAAAACCAACAACGATGAAAAGGCAGTTAATATTTTTGAAGAACTTATGAATAATGCAAATGGATTATTTGTTGCACAATATTCTAAACTAGCACTTCTATATTATGCAACAGGAGAAATGAAAAGATAATAAAATAAAAACACGATAAGTTATCGTGTTTTATTTTTTTTGTATTTTGTATTTTAGTTTTTTATTTTTTGGGTTTTGCCATTTTTTTGTTTTTTGATAGGGCTTGAACAAACCATTTTTCAAGTTTTTCTTGTTTTTTTGTTAAAATTATGGCAAAAATTATTGCAACAATTAAAAATATTGCTAATAAAATTATGCCTAAGGAACTTTTAATTGCAATAGTTCCAACAAAGCAAGTAAATATTAAATCAATAGCACGGGTTACTAAAATTACACAAAGAAAATATGAAAATTTTATGTTTGAAAGCCCAGCACTAACACAAAGTATATCATCAGGGAAAACAGCAATAAGCATAAAAATTGGTAATAAAAATTTGCCCTTTCCAATGGTTTTGGCGTAATGCATTGCTTTGTCTTTGCCAACTAATAAATTTAGTATTTTAAGCCCACCACATCTTCCAATAAAAAACATTATTATTGAACCTATAACAATTCCAACATAACTTATTAAAAATGCTTCTAGTGGACCAAAAATTAATATTGCTGGAACAGTGAAAATTATGCTGTTTATTGGCAAAAAAATTACTTGTAAAATTTGTAATAAAATAAAAATAAGTTGTCCAGCAAATCCGTTGCTACATAGTTCTCTTAAAGTGTTAATGTCGTCTAACTTAAAGTATTTTAAAATTAGCCACATAACTATCATTAATAATAAGTAAAATGCAATAAATAAAAAACTCTTTAAAATATTTTTCTTCTCTTTATTTTTCATACTATTACTATATGTTTTAAAATTTTATTTAATGCGAATTACTAAAAACAAATTTTAAGTATTGACTATTGACTTGATTATCAATATATTATAAAATATTAATAATAAAAATTTGCCTAATTGGGAGATTTAAAATGGATTTAAATAAAGAATTAAAACAATTATTAGAATTAAATAAACAAGCAACTAGTAAAAAATCTACTAGTTTAGATATTAAAAGATTAAATTACTATATTCTTCAATTATTTAACAATGGAGTTGAGTATTCTGATTTAGTTAAAGAAATACTAAACAAAAAATTAATTAGCAAAGAAACAAGAACAGAATTAATTTGCCGAATTACAGAACAAAAAATTTGCCCAACTTTGGAATATAATTCAGAAATCGGGTTTGATGCTAATGTAAGCCAATTTAAAACAATTAACAATGTTGCACAATCAACAATTGGTGTTTTTAATTCTAAATGGTCAGACAATATTAAAAAATACAATTCTAAAGTTAACACAATGAAAGATTCAAACATTAATGCACTAACCAAAACTTTTATGTTGCTTGAACAAGTTGGCATTGAACAAAATGTTATAAAACTTTCGGAAGTTCAAGTTGGCAAACTTGATTCAAAATCTTTTAACAAAACTTGTTTTTCTAAATTAAAAGGTTTTCACAACAAAACTTATGAAATAGAAGGCAAATTACATGCAGCCGAAGTTTCCTTATTTGGTGGACAACAAAAGTATAATGAAATTTGTAAAATTTTATCTGGCGAATTAGCTTTTGATGATTATGCAAAATCTGTAATTAATGAGGCTATTAACTCTTACAAATGTTATTTGGAAGTTTTAAACTATTTTAATGGTTTTGTTAACACACAAATTGTTGGAGATGGTGGTAAATATAATTTTAAAGTTTTAGATAAAGGAGAATATGTTTATCAACACAAACCTAGCAATAGTTATAACATGGGAAGTTTGGTTAACGAATTTAATGAACAACTTGAAGAAGGGGTTGTTAAAAGTTTATTTAAAATCCAAGCAGAAAACCATTTTGTTTTTGAAGAAGAGGAAACGACAGCTCCAATTGAAGAAGCACAAACATCAACAGAAAACATTTTTGAAGATGAAGTTGTTGAATCTCCATTTGAATCTTCAGGTGATGCAAGCGAAATGTAAAAAATTAAATAAAAATGCTTTTAATTAAGCATTTTTATTTTTTATTTAAAAAAATGTGTTATACTTAATATAAATATATTTAATTGCAAAATATTGTAATCAAAAAGGAATATTTATAAAATATGATTAATTTTAAAAATGAAGAAGTGGGCAGTTTAAGTAAAATAATTTTAAAAAAATATCCTTCAATAACTTTTGGCGAACTTAAAATTTTGTTTAGAAAAAAAGATGTTAAAGTTGATGGTAAAAGAATTAATGCTGATATAAAGTTGATTGGCGGTGAAGAAATTTTAGTTTACAACAAAGAAAAAAACATAAAAATACTGTACGAAGATGATAACTTAATAGTTGTGCATAAACCTTTTGGCGTGGAAACAACAAAAGTTGACAAAACTTATTTAGGGCAAAGTTTGGAAGAAATGACAAATGCTTTTGCCTGTCATAGGATAGATATGAACACCGAAGGAATTGTTATATTAGCCAAAAATAAATTTATTCAAAATGAAATGTTTAAAGAGTTTAAATTAAATAATGTTCACAAGTTTTATATTGCACAAGTTTATGGAATTTTGAGTAAAAAAGAAGATGTGTTAAGTGGTTATTTAATTAAAATGACAGACGGGGTTAAGATTGTTGACAAAAAAGAAAAAAATGCATTAGAAATTAAAACTAAGTACAAAGTATTAAAAGAAGATAAAGAGTGCAGTTTGGTTGAAATTGAACTATTAACTGGTAGGACCCATCAAATTAGAGCACATTTTGCCCATATTGGTCATTTTGTGGTTGGTGATAACAAATATGGGGATAAAGAAATTAATAAAAAATTGGGATTTAAAAAACAGTGTTTGTGTTCCTATAGGGTTACATTTACTTGTGAAAGCCCAATTCTAAAATACTTAAACGAAATTAAAATTGAAACAGAGCCAACTTTTTTAAATAATAATAAATTGTAATCTTTTGTTTAAAAATGTTATATATATATTTATAAATTGACATTTTTTTGGTTTAATGATATATTACAATTAGTTAAAAACGCATAATTTAAAGTAAAAAACTAAAAATATATTAGGAATTATTATGAAAGCAAAAAAGGGATTTGTAATTGCATCAACAGTTTTTATAGGGATTAATTTAGTCCTATTTTTTGCTTTGTGGGTTTTTGTTACATTTTGGAATAAAATGGTGTCAACATATTTTTTAAAGTGGGTTGAAGGTGTTAACACAGATTCTGATTTTGGATATTGGCTATACAACTCTGTTAATGAAAATATAAGCGTAATAATTTTGCTTTTAATTATTATATTATTTTTAATAATTGCTGCCAAACTTGCCATTTTTTACAACTTTATTAAATATTCAAAATATGGCATTAAAGATTTTTACACAAGGCGTAGTAAATATTTGGCAATGAGTATTTTGCAAATTTTTCTTGTTGGCTCATTTTTTGGTATGATTTGTGGAATCACTGCAATAGTTATTCAAAAAGCCATTGTTACTCCAAACAATGTTTCACAAGTGTTAAATGACACTTGGGGGCAAGAAGAAGAAATGCCTATTGCCGGCAAAAGTGCTAACGACAATAAACCCGTTGTTAGAGTTGGTCCAAATGCAAGGTTTGTTGAGAACATTAGCCAATTAAGAGATGGCGTAAGATATTTGTTTGAAGCAAAGTTAATTAGCAATGCTCAAAAGAATTCTTTAAACAAAAAAATTGACAAACTTAGTAAAGATAAGGCAAGGAAAAAGGAGTTTAGTGGACGATGAAAAATAAAAGAAGCTTAATTTTGGCTAGTGGAATTTTATTTATTATTTCTGCTGTGTCTTTTGTTGGCACATCTTTTTTAGTTGCTTTTTCTATTGATCCAACAATTTCATATTTAAGCAACGAATTTTATGAACTTGCTGCAGTTGGAGAAATGAATCCAGAATATATTGGTCAACTTTTAAATTTTATTAAAATAATGCTTTGGTGTTTAGTTGGTGTATGTATTATATTTGCAGTTGTAGATGTTGTGTTTGGGGTTTTACTTATAAAACACAGTAAAAAGAGTGACGAAATTGTTTCAAAAAATAAAGCATTAATCATTACTTCACTTGTATTTGCATTTATATGTGGTGGGTTAATTTCTGCTATTTTATTAATCGTGGCACTTTGCATTAAAGAAGATGCTATAGTTGCAAAAGATGAAAAATTGGAAGATGTAAGTAAAAACACTAGTGATGATTTAAAAAATCAAACAAGCGAAACAACACTTAATGATAGTGCAAATGCACAAAACAATATTGTTAATGAAAAGTATGCTGTAAAAATTATTAGATTAAAAAAACTTAGAGATTCTGGAGCAATTACTAAAGAAGAATACGATAAATTATTAAAACAAGTATTTTTAGATTAAGGATATTATGGGAAAAGTACAAAAAAAATTATTTTTATGGGCAGGCATATTTGGTTTAATAACTAGTGTTTTAAGTTTTGTTTTATTTTTGTTATTAAATTTTGTTTTAGAAGAACAATATGCCGAAATTATAGTGTATCTTCAAAATGATTTAGGGTCGTCTTCTATATTTGGAGATTTTAAAACTTATTTAAATAGTTGTATGGTTTGCGCATTTTTGGTTAACTTGTATTTGGGATTTAAATATATAAGTTATAGCAAAATGAGTATCAGAAGATTGGCATCAAAAAGTGGAGGAATGTTGTTTGTTCTTTTAATAAATGTTTTTTGCGGTGGAAACTTAATTGCATTAATCTTAGCAATCATTGCAATGTCAAAGCCGATAACTCCTAATTTTGATGACAAAAATATTAAAGAAATTGATAGAAGTGTTTTGGACAACAATCCAAACGCCGTAGCACAAATATTAAAAATAAAACAAGATAAATTAAATGGTATTTTGACCGATGAGGAATATAAAATACAATTAAACAGAATTTTAGAAGAAGAGGCAAAGAAATATTTATGAAAAACAAGGGAAGTACTTTTTTTAAAGTGGCAGGAGTGTTAGCCATAATTTCAGGTGCTATATACTGTTTAGGTTTTGTTGTAATATTTCCACTAATCATTGGTGTTCCTTTGATTATTGGAGGAGTTCAATTTTCAAAATATGCCGAATTTACTGATGAACAAATTAAAGAGAATAGTGGTGCAATAATCACATGGATAGTTGTTTTCTTTTTTGGAGGAATTTTAACAGGGGTGTTGGCACTTGTGGGTTACTTAATGGTGGTAAATTCTCAAACAGAAAATAAGCCACAAAACAATTCAAGTGTGGAAGTTAGTGGCAAAACATTAGATGATGAAACCGAAGGCGAAACAGATGATATAGGCAAAATTGAAAGGCTAAACAAATTAAAAGAGCAAGGTTTAATAACTTTAGAAGAATACGAAACATTAAAAAAACAAATTTTAAATAAATAAGGATAAACTATGGATAAAAAAGTTGTTTGGAATTGGAAAAAAAATGAAAAAGACTTTTGGCTAAGGCCTGTAACACATACTGCATATTTAGGACAAAGATGGTTGTGTTCTGACAAAAAAACAATACTAGATGTTGGCTGTGGTCTTGGAAGAAATTTAATATATTTTGCAAAACAATATGGCTTTAGGGTTACAGGGATAGATAACTCTGAATATGCAATAAATTATGTTAAACAAGCAGCAATGGAAGAAAATGTTGCTGTTGATGTAATTAAAGATGATATGTTTAATATGCCATTTAAAAATGGCTCGTTTGATTGCGTTTTTGCTTATGATGTAACATCACACTTAACTCGTCCACAATTTTTAAAAGTTCTTTCTGAGATAAATAGAGTAGTAAAACAAGGTGGCGAAATTTACATTACATTGCTTTCAAAAAGTAGTGCAAACTATAAAAATGCAAAACCTGAAAATATGCTTGATGAAAACACTGTTGTAATCCATGAAGAAGATGGCACACAAAGATATGAATTTTATGTTGATATAAATGACATTATGCAATACTTTGGCAAGTATGAGTTTGTTGATGAAATAATGGAATATAATATATATAACTATAAAAAATGTGATGTTTATACTAAATATTTTGGAATATTAATAAGAAAAAAATAAAACACTTGAAATTCAAGTGTTTTTTTAGTTATCAGCATTAAATTACAAAAAATTATATATTAACACAAAATTATTGATTTTAATCAATATTTGATTTTGTGCTTTTTAAGTCAAATTTTATGTTTGTTAAGTGCTTTGCATAGTCCTCATAAACATTATCAATAAACTTTCCATAATTTTTGCTTAAATCATCTATTAAATTATTTGTGTCCTTAATTATTTTTTGCATTTGTTCTAAATCGCTTTCACTAATTGTGTCTATGTCTTTTTTTGTGGTAACAAATGCCCATGTGTCGTTAAAGTTTACAGAATCAACACTAAAAAAGTTGCTTATTTCATTTGCAAGATTTATTGCTTGCATATTAATAAAGTTGCTATACTTTTTTAAAGTTAAATAAAATTCTTCTTTTATTTCTAAGTACTCATTGTATTCCAATGCGTTTAAGTTGCTTTTTAAATTATGCTTAACAACATACATTTCGGCTTTTGAAATAAGGTTTGCAAGTTTTTTATTTTCACTTACTTGACTTAAAATGTCGTTATTAAAATTTTCAAGCATTGTGTTAAAATTTGTGATTTTAAGAACTAAAGATGCACTATCATTTTGCAATTTGTTTAGTTGATTGGTGCTTTGTGTTTTAAACACTGTGTCAATTTTTTTATTAATTTCTTGCTCAATATTGTTAGCTTTTTCTTTAAATTCTTTAACCAAATTTTCAGCATTAATTTTACTATTAAGTTCGCAAGTTAATGTTTCCATTTCATTTTTTATTGAGTTGTATTCGGTTTGATTGTAAAGTTTAATAGATTCAACTTCTTGTAATATGTCTTTTGTAAATTTGTTGTATTCGGTTATTTTAAATGTGGAAAACAAATTATTGATGTCTGATGAAAACTGGCTAAAAACATTGTTTGTTCTTTGTTTTAATTCTTTTAAAAAATTTAATGAGTTTGACAATTTTGTTTGTAGCAAAATTAAATCAAGTTTAGAATCTAGTTCTTGTATTATATTATTGACTTCTTTAATGTCTAAATTTTTAATCCAATCAGCATACGCAATTAAAGAGTTGTTAATGCTATTAAGTTTTTTTCTATATTCTAGTATGGTTTCTGTTGTATTCATAATTAATCCTTTTAAAGTTTATATGATATTATAACAAATATTAATCAAAAATTAAAGTACAAAATTAACTAAATTATGTGTTAAATTAATCAAAAAATGTTTTGTTTTTTTTGTTAAAAGCATACTTTTTTTAATAAATGGTTTACTTAAAAATGTTTTTTGTATATACTTTTAATTAGTTAAATGTCACGAATTAAGGAGTATTAAAAGTGAAAGAAGAAGAAATTTTAAATAGCATTAAAGAAAGAGCTGTTAATATATATTCAGAAGAAAGTTTGCTTAAAAAACTAAAAAGTGGCAAACAGTTGAGAATAAAAATGGGTGCAGACCCATCAAGACCAGATTTGCACTTAGGACATTCTGTAGCTTTAAGGCAATTAAAAAAATTGCAAGATTTAGGACATAAAATTGTTTTTATAATTGGCGATTTTACGGGTATGATTGGCGACCCATCTGGCAAAAGCAAAACTAGACCTAGTTTGAGTTATGAAGAAACAAGAAAAAATGGACAAACATATTTTGAGCAAGTGGGCAAAATTCTTGATGTTTCAAAAACGGAAATTAGATATAATTCTGAATGGCTATCCAAAATGAATTTTGAAGATGTTATAAAATTATGTTCAAAATACACTGTTGCTAGAATGTTGGAAAGAGATGACTTTGCAAATAGATTTCAAAACAATGCACCAATTTCGGTACACGAACTTTTGTATCCATTAGTGCAAGGTTATGATAGTGTTGCAATCAATGCTGACATTGAAGTTGGTGGAACAGACCAAACTTTCAATTTGTTGGTTGGAAGAGACTTACAAAAAGATTATGGCAAAGACGCACAAGATGTAATTACTTTCCCATTGTTAGTTGGGCTAGATGGAAAGGAAAAAATGAGCAAGAGCTTGGATAATTACATTGGAATTAGTGAAGATGCTGAAACAATGTTTTTAAAATGTATGAAAGTTCCTGATAGCGTTTTACTAGATTATTTTGTTTTAACAACCGATTATTCAAAAAATGAAGCAGAAGAATTAATAAACAAAGATGTGGTTATGGCTCATAGAATTTATGCAAGAACAATTACAACTATGTATCATAGCGACGATGAAACAAAACGAGCAGAAGAAAGATACAACACAATTTCAAGTGGGGCACTTCCAACTAATGTAAATGAAATTAGTGTTGGAGTTGAAAGTGCAACAGTAATTCAAATGCTTATGGCAAGCAAACTTGCAAGTTCTACAAGCGAGGCTAGACGATTAGTTCAAGGAAATGGAGTTAAAGTTAACAATGAAGTTGTTACTGATTTTAACAAAGTTTTTGATGTTTCAAATGGATTAATTCTTGCAAGAGGCAAAAATAAAATAGTAAAAATTACTAAATAGTAAAAGCGTTTTAAAAAATTTTCTATTTAATTGTTTAAAGAAAAAATTTTAAATAAATATAAATAAAACAAAAATCAAGGAATTATTCCTTGATTTTTTTTACTCCATCTAAATTAAAATTTGGAATATATTTTGTGTTTGATGAGGAAAGTTCCTGCATAAAACCATCAAACCCCAAACTTTGTCCATGAAATAAAACACGCTTATATTCAATAGGTTTTAAAACACGCTTAATGTCATTATATTCGTCACTTAAATTCATAACAACATATTGACTCATTAAACTTAAAAGCAAATTATTTCCAAAGGTGTTATTTAAGTGGTCTAAAACTTTAATGCTGTCATCACTGTGATTAGGTAAAACTAAATGCCTTACAATAACGCCTTTTTTCATTAAACCATTTTCAATAATGTTTTTTGGTTGATTTAAAATCATTTGTTTTAAGGCAGAAGTTGCAACTTCCAAATAATCTTTAGCATTGCTTAACCGAAAACTTAAATTATTATCATAATACTTAAAATCTGTTAAGTATATATCAACATAAGGGGCTAATTTTTTTAAGGTTTCAACGCTTTCATAACCGTTTGTATTGTACACTATTGGAATTTTTGGTTTGTAAATTTTTAATGCTTTAATTATTTGATTTGCATAGTGGGTTGGCGTAACTAAATTAATATTGTGTGCACCTTTGTCTTCTAATTCCTTGAAAATTTCTGCAAGTCTTTTTATACTAACTTCTTTTCCAATTTTGTTTCTACTAACATCAAAATTTTGGCAGTAAACACAACGCAAATTACAGCCACTAAAAAACACTGTGCCACTTCCATTGGTGCCACTAATAATTGGTTCTTCGCTATAGTGCAGGTTACAAAGAGCAAGAGTGACTTTACTTTTTGCATTGCAAAATCCTTTTAGTTTGCTTCTGTCAATATTACATTTTCTTGGACATGTATTGCATTTCATAAGTTTATTATGAAACAACTAAAATTTTAAGTCAATGTTTTTTAATTGAAATTTAAATGTAATAATTGCTATTATTAACTTATGCTTTATGCTACAATATTATTGATTTTGAGGTGGAACAATGAACTGGAAATTAAATGATGTTAAAAAACTAACTAACAACAAATGGCTAAATCTTTATGAAGTAAATTATAGCAACAACAAAAAAGATATTTCGTGGGCTTTTGCATCAAGAAGAAATATAAAACAATTAAAATGCAAAAACGAAAACGATTTTGTTGATTCGATTGCTGTTATTCCAAGATTTGTTAAAGACAATGAAGAATATTTGATTATGTGCAAAGAGTTTAGGCTTCCAATTAATGACTATGTTTATTCTTTCCCTGCAGGACTAGTTGAAAAAGATGAAGATTTAGAAACTACTGCAAAGCGTGAAGTTATGGAAGAAATAGGTGCCAAGATAACAAATATTAAAAGATTAACCGATTTGTGTTATAACAGCGAAGGTATGACAGATGAAAATGTTGTTATTTTTTTGGCAGATGTAAATAAAATTTATGACCAAAATTTGCAGGACAATGAAGATATTGAAAGAGTAATTGTTAAAGTAAGTGATTTAAAAAATTTTATGCAAAATAAAATATTTAGTGCAAAAGCAAGCATATTTTGTGCTATGTATTATAAATTGTACGAACAAAAAATGCTAAATAATGTTAGTTACAGATTTATTAAAGACATTAATAGTTATATTGAAGTGAATTTAAAAAATGGTTCTATGGACGAGTTTTGGATTAAAAAAATAAATCCTGTAATTGCAAGAAAAGGGAATATTGGTGAAGAAATTATAACATACACAATGGACGGAACAGTTGAAGTTAAAAACAAAGTTAAAGCAAACGAGGAAACAGGTGAAGTTGATTATGTTGTAACAAATTCATTTGGTGAGTGTTATGTTGTAGATTACAAAACATTTAATTTAAAATATCAAAAGTCGGATAAAGATGGAGTTTATATTCCAAAATCAAATCCAATTCGTGCAGTAAGACTTAACGAAAATATTGAGTTTGAAACAAGTTTTAATAAATTATTTAAAGTAAAAAAAGATGACTATTTAATTATTCCTTACAATAGAAATGTGTATGGAATAACAAAAGAATCCATGTACGAAAATTACACTTTTGTTAAAGATTAATTAGTATAATTTTATTTTATTTTTATATTGAAAATTAAACATTTTGTTGATATAATATACAAATGTTTGGAGAATAAATATGTTGGAAGTTAGAAATTTAACTAAAATTTACAAAACAAAAAAAGTTGAAGATGTAAGGGCTCTTGACAATGTTTCCATTTCATTTAATGACACAGGTATGGTTTTTTTGCTTGGGAAAAGTGGTAGTGGCAAAAGCACTCTACTTAATGTTATGGGTGGACTAGACAAATTTGATAGTGGCGAAATAATAATAAAAGGCAAAAGTTCTAAAACTTTTAGTGAAAGAGATTTTGATTCTTATAGAAACACTTTTTTGGGTTTTATTTTTCAGGAATATAACATACTTCCTGAATTTACAGTGCAAAAAAACATTGCCTTGGCACTTGAACTTCAAGGTAAAAAAGCAGACAAAGAAAGTGTTGAAAACTTGCTTAGTCAAGTAGACTTAAAAGGCTACGCTAAAAGAAAACCAAATCAATTAAGTGGTGGTCAAAAACAAAGAATTGCAATCGCCCGAGCACTTATTAAAAATCCTGAAATAATTATGGCAGACGAGCCAACAGGCGCACTTGATAGCAACACGGGGAAACAAGTTTTTGACACTTTAAAAAAATTGTCACAAACAAAATTGGTTATAGTTGTTTCGCATGATAGAGAGTTTGCAGAAATTTATGCTGACCGTATTATTGAAATGAAAGACGGAAAAGTTATTTCTGATGTTACAAAAAGGCAAAAACCACCAAAGGAACTATCAAGAGGATTTAAGATTGTTGGCAAAAATATGATTCATATTGAAAAGAATCATAAATTTAATGCTTTGGAAGCAAAATACTTAAACGACATAGTTAAATCAAGTGAAACGGATATTATAATAAGTGCCGATAGTAAAATTAATAAAGACATTAAAAAGATTGCAAAAATTGATGATAATGGCAATAGTGAATATTTTGACGACACAGTAAAGTCCGACATTAAGGACGAAAAATATCTTGGCGACAATTTAAAATTAATAAAAAGCAAACTAAAATTTAAAGATAGTTTTAAAATGGGCGCAAGTGGGCTTAAAACTAAAAAGGTAAGGCTTGTAATAACAATATTGCTTTCCGCTATTGCTTTAGCAATGTTTGGTTTGGCTGACACTATGGCATCGTTTAATCCTGCAAAAAGCAACTATGAAAGTTTAAAAAGCTTGGGGGTTGAAACTGTTAGCATTGGAAAGGTTCATGTTGAAGATGATGATGGATATACATATAGGCAGGAAGCAACTATTACAGAAAAAGATTTAGTAGATTTGCAAAACAAATTTACAAATTACACTTTCATTGGCAAAAACACAATAAATTTTAGTTTGGATAATTATTGTTACGATAGCAATAAATATTACTATTATTATGAACAATCTGTTGCAGGTGCCTATGAAATGGATGAAGCAAAGGCTAAAATTTATGGCATTTCCTTGTATCCAAATTCATCAACAGGCAAATTTCCAACTGAGTCAAATGAAGTTGCAATTACAAAATATCATTTTGATATGTTAAAAGATTTGTCTTATCGAGATAGAGATAATGGTCAAAAAGTTACTATTCAATCTGTTAATGATATTTTAAACAAAACAATAGCAATAGAAAACAATGATTTTAAAATAGTTGGTGTGCTTGACACAAATTTGGACACATCAAAATATGAAATGTTAAAAAATAACCCAACAGACTATTCGGCATATATGCTTCAAGAAGAATTTAAAACACTATTAAATTATGGATTTCATAATTCGTTGTTTTTCAATCAAGGTGTTGTTGAACAACTAAATATAAATCGTGTTGTGAGTGGACAATATAATAATGTATATTTTGGTGAAGATTATTTAACAAATGGTTACTACGACAATTTTTCTGCAAATGGTCAATTACATATTAACAACGGCAATGCAATTTTACTTGACGATGATTATGCAATGAAAAGCAATGATATTTTAGTTGGCTCAGACATTTTAACTACATATTTTTCAAATTTTAATTTTAATCCAACATACACTTATGATGTTACAGACCGTGTTTATTATATTTCATATAATGGAAATAAATATTATTCTATTGATGAATTTAAAACACAATTTGTTACAGATTTAAAAAATCAATTTAAAGATTCCAACATTACTGCAAATTTGTACAATTATAGAACAGAACAAACTGAAAAACTTAATGTTGTAGGTGTTTATTTGGGGATTTTGAATTTTGATTCAATAGAAGAAGCATATAAAAATCAATATAGATTTAGTTATCAAAATCAAGCAATTTATTTTAAAGATTATTTAACGGTTCCAGAAAGCATACAATATTTGTTTGGAAATTATAAATCTTTGCAGGTTAAATTGCTTAATGACAAATCAAGCGATTTTGAGCTTGTTAAATATTTAAGTAATTATCAATCAAAAGCAGATGCTTTGATTATTAAAAGTCAAATTAGTGGAATACTTGAAAATTTTGTTAGCACAATTGAAATAATGGCACAAGTGTTTTTGTACATAGGAATAGGCTTTGCAGTGTTCTCTGCATTACTACTTATGAATTTTATAGCAATTTCAATAAGTTATAAAAAGAAAGAAATTGGTATACTTCGTGCATTGGGAGCAAGGGGAAGCGATGTTTATGGAATTTTCTTTAACGAAAGTTTAATTATCACTTTCTTCAATTATGTAATAGCAATAATTTTAACTATTGCCTCTATTATTGCAATTAACTTTTATATGAAAAATGAATTAGGATTTTACTTAACTCTTTTAACATTTGGCATTAGACAATTAATTTTGCTTGCACTAGTTAGTTTTTTAGTTGCAGTAATTGCAAGTTTCTTGCCAACTAATAGAATTTCAAAGATGAAACCTATTGATGCAATACAAGATAGAAAATAAAAAAAGGAACATTTATGTTCCTTTTTTGTTTTTAAATTAAATTTTTAATATAATCTAAAAATTAAGAAAATTTTTAACCAATAAGTGGCTCTTCTTTTTTACTCTTAATGTATTTAATTATTTTTACAATTCCTTTTTTGCTATATTTAATTATTAAGTGCAGTATAACTGCCGATATTATTGAGGCAAAGAAAACAACAATGGCATACCAATTTTTGCTTAATTCAAATAGTGGAACAACATCTTTAAATAGATTTATAAACAAAAATTGTAGTAAATAAATTTCTAGTCCAACTCTTTTTATTGTGGACAAAATAATGTTTCCAAAATTAACTTTTTGCAACAATAAAACAATAAGGCAAATTAAACATGCAATTTGAGTTTGAGATTTATCAATTAATGTAAAGAAAAATTCGTTTATGCAAAATATAGTTATTATTACAAACAAACACCACAAATAATGCTTTTTAAAAAACTTGTTAAGCTGATTGTAATATAATGCGTAAACCAAGCCTATAACAAAACAAAATATGCTTCTTCTGTAAATGCTGTCGTATGGCAAAAACTCAATTGAAATATAATAAACAACAACAAACAAAACCATAAATATAGTGCATAATTCATTGGTTAATTTAACTTTGTTTCCAATAAAATAAATTATAAAAAATGCCAAGTATAATACAATTATTGTAGGGATAAACCAAGCATAACTATTTATAATTGAAAAATTATTTAGCCAAACAATTCCTAGTATATTTGTTATAATTTCAAGTGTTGAAAAATCTTTGCCAATTAATAAAAAGTAAACAACATAAATGGCATTTGTTATAACATAAACAATATAAATTAAAGGTAATTTTTTTGTTAATATTGTTTTTATGTATGATGGATTGCGTTTGTGGTTTAATAGCAATCCAAACCCAGAAATAAAAAAGAATATTCCAACTGCTAGTTCACCAATGTTTATATCATATATTTTGTAAAATATATAAAGAGAATTATTATTAGAATTTCCCAAAACAAAGCCAATGTGACACAAAAGCACTAACAATGTGCTTAAACCATATAATGAGGAACTAGTTTTCTTTTCAAAAACTGTTTCATTATATTGATTTACCGAGTAAATTTTTAAATTATAAACAATTACAGCAATAAACAAAATAAGTAAAATAATCATTAATTAATTTCCTTTATTCTTTTAAACTTTTTGGGCTAAAAAAGTATGGCAAAAGTTCACTTGCTTTGTAAATCTTATAATCTGTTGTGCTTTTTGCAACAACAACATCCATTTGAGGATTAAATTCAACAAGCAATTGTCTGCAACTTCCACAAGGGTAGCAGTAATCTAAACCATCTCCGTAAACAGCAACAGCAACTATATCTTTATGCCCACTTTTAACAGCATTAGTTACTGCAACTTGTTCTGCACAACAACAAGGAGCAGGGGTTATGTTTTCAACATTACAACCTGTAAAAATCTCACCACTTTTTGTTAAAACGCTTGCACCAACTCTAAATTTATAATAAGGAGTGTATGCGTTTGAATTAACTTCCATTGCTTTTTCAATAAGATTTGTGTAATCCATTTTTCCCTCTTCTATTTAAATATAAAATATTATAACACAAAGTAAAAAAATAAAAAAAGTAAAAACTGATGTTTTACTTTTTAATTATATTAATTCGACTTAACTTTTAAAATTATTTCAAAAATTATTTTAATAACTTGCAATAATGAAATTATGAATTCAATTATATATGCAATCATAAACACACTAAATAATTCTTTAATTAATGACCTTTCTTTTTTATTTAAAATGTTTGTTTTTTCCATAAGTTCAAGTGCCAATTTATTTGCTCTGCTTTCAACGGGTATGGTAACTACTGCATAAATTACAGAAAGCAAATAAATTATAGTTGAAAAAATAATTGAAATAATAGAAATTGCACCACCAAGAGAAAACATAATATCAAATATTATTCCCAAAACGCTTAATGGAACAACCCAAAAAGGAGTAAATAAAATAAATGGTGCAATAAACGCCCTTACTTTAAAGGTTTTATTTTTTTCTTTGTCTTGAATTACAAGGCCAACTTTTTGGCAGGCTATTCCAACTGCAGTAATGCTTGTTTGGTTAATTATTTCTTTTCTTAAATATATGGTTTTATTTTTTTTGGAATAACAATTTCCATAAAACAACGCTCTAAAAAAGCCAAGTTGTTCTACTTTAACATCGGACATTCCGTTTTCATCAAGCAGTGTCCTTGCTGCACTAAAGGCAGTGTGACCTTTTGCTGTTGAAATTTTATTAAAATTATTATATTTTAAGCAAACTGTAATCCTTGTAATTATAGCAGAAATAGTTGCTATAATTAATAACACACCTACAATTATTAATGCTGCAGTTAACCAAAGCAATCCACTTGGATTATAATCATTTAAAATTAAAGAATTCATAATGCACCTAGATTATTACATACTTACAAATTAATGGTACAGTAAACATAAAAAATTGTCAATTTATTTATTAAATAGGGGATTAAAATGGCACTATTTTAGCCAAATTAGATGATTTGGCGTCTTTAAAAATGGTTTTAAAATTAAATTTATAACATTTAAACAAAAATATTTTTTAGTTATTTGATTATTAAATTTTTTTATTTTAATCAAAATTATAATTAATTTTTAATTAATGTATTTACTATAAAATAATTTATGTGTTATACTTAATAAGTTAATATTTCTCAAAGCTTTAAGAGAAATATTTTTTTGTAAAGCGTAAACAAAAAAAATAATATTATGTTGCCAATAAAAAAAGGAGATTCAACTATGGATTCAATACTAGAATTGATTGAGCAAAAACATTATTCAAAAGTTAAAAAGATATTATCAGAAATGCTTGTTCCAGATGTTGCCGAACTTTTGGAAAATATTAAAAATGATGCTGATTTAGTTATAACATTTAGATTGCTTCCAAAAAGTTTGGGGGCAGAAGTGTTTAGTTATATTAGCCCAGAACTTCAACAAACCTTAGTTGAATTGTTAAGCGACAAAGAAATTGGATACATAATTGAAGAGTTGTACATAGACGATGCCGTTGACTTTATTGATGAAATGCCTGCAAATGTGGTTGAAAAGGTTTTAAAAACAAGCACAAAAGAAACAAGACAAACAATTAATAGGCTTTTAAGATATAAAGACAACACAGCAGGGTCATTAATGACAACTGAGTTTGTGGATTTTAAATCTGGAATTACAGTTGAAAAAGCACTTGCAAGAATTAGAAGAATTGGAAAAGATGTGGAAACCATAAATGTGCTTTATGTAACTAACAAGGAAAGAGTTTTAATTGGTGTTTTAAGTATTAGAGAATTGCTTTTGGCTGACCCTGATGAGATTGTGGACGACTTAATGGAAACAAACATCATAAGCGTTGAAACTAATTGTGACCAAGAAGAACTTGCCCTTGAATTTAAAAAGTACGACTTTTTGTCTTTGCCTGTTGTTGACAAAGAAAATAGATTAGTTGGAATTGTTACTATTGATGACGTTGTTGATATAATGAGTGATGAAGCAACAGAAGATATTGAGATTATGAACGCTATCACTCCTAACGATAAATCTTATTTAAAAACAAATGTATTTAAAATTTGGTTAAACAGAGTTCCATGGTTAATGTTGCTTATGATTTCTGCAACTTTTACTGGATTAATTATTACAAAAAACGAAGCATTGCTTAGCAAAAGTGCGTTTGGAATAGTGCTTACAGCATGTATTCCAATGCTTATGGGAACAGGCGGAAATGCTGGAGGACAAGCAAGCGCAACAATTATTCGTGGGATTGCATTGAACGAAATAACAATAAAAGATTATTTTAAAGTTGTTTGGAAAGAAGTTAGAGTTGCAGTTTTGTTAGGAATTTCACTTTCTGCATTATGCTATTTAAAATTGTTGTTTATAGATGGATTATTTAACGAACCACAAGGCTATTTGGTTGCAGGTGTTATTTGTTTTGCGATGTTTTTAACTGTTGTTTTTGCAAAGGTTGTTGGTGCAAGTTTGCCAATATTGGCAAAACAATGCAAACTAGACCCAGCAGTTATGGCAAGCCCATTTATTACAACAATTATTGACACAGTTTCTCTTTTAATTTTGTGTGGACTAACTAGCGCATTGCTTCCAGTTTAATGGTGAAATATGAAAAAATATTGGTTAATTGCACTCTTGCTATTTTTGTGGATTATTGCTGTTGCACTATTAATACTTTGCTTTACTATATTTAAAGACAATTATGTTTTTTTAGTAATTAGTTTAATAGTTTTTGTTGTTATATGTTTTGTTCAAAGGTTAATTATTTCAAATAAGAAATAAATATATGAAACAAATAAAAATATAAAAAAATAACATAGTTTCTACTATGTTATTTTTTGTGTTTAAACTTTTAAAAGCAAAACTTTTTTACTTATAAATTGATTCATCTAAAACTGCAACATAAGGCAAGTTTCTATACAAATCGTTATAATCCATACCATATCCAACAAGGAATTTGTCGTCCACAACTTTTCCAACCAAGTCGGGCTTTAAATCGTATTTTCTTGCGCTTGGCTTATCAAGCAATGTTACGATTTTTATGGATAGTGGGTTTCTAGGGCGAAGTTTTTCCAAAATAACTTTTAGGCTTGTTGCAGTGTTAACTGAGTCGTCCAACAAAATCACATGTTTGCCTTCAACATCTTCATCAATATCTTTTCTTATATCTAATTTGTGAGTGCTTGCACTTCCAACATAACTAGTTGCCCAGAAAAAATCCAAAGTGCTTGGGAAATTTAACTTTCTGTATAAATCGCAAGTGAACATAATTGCACCTTTTAACAACCCAACAACAACAATAGGTTCTTTTTTGTCTTGATATTCTTCATTTAATTTTTCAGCAAGTTCGCTTGTGATTTTGTCAATATCTTCTTTTGTTAGTAATGTTTCTTTTAGGCAAGATTTTAATTTATCCATTTTCATAAGGTAACACCTCCAAATACAACAAACAAAAAATTTATTTATATGTTTTTAAATTTTTAATTTTATTAATAACTTATTAATTTAATTTTTTAATTACTTTAATTCATAATAATTATAACACAAAAGTTTAAAGTTTAGAAATATTTTAGTAAACTTGTTAATTTATTTTTTATGCACAAACTAATATGTTATAATAGTTCGTGTTAGGTGATTTATGCAAAAAAATGATAAATTTATAGTTAAAATTGAAGATATGGGAATAGAGGGGGAAGGAATTGCAAAAATTGATGGGCAAGTTGTGTTTGTTCCTTTTGCTTTAACTAATGAAGAAGTTGAAATACAAATAATTTATTTAAAGTCAAAATTTGCTATTGGCAAAATTTTGAACATTTTAAAGCCTAGTCCTTTAAGGGTGGTAGCACCATGTCCGTATTTTACAAAATGTGGTGGGTGCGATATTCAACACATTAATTATGAAAATCAGTTGATATTAAAACACACAAATTTAGTAAACACTCTAAAAAAGATTGGTGGAATAGATTTTTGTGTTGAACCTGTTTTTCCATGCCAAAATCCGTTTAATTATAGAAACAAAATTGCATTGCCGGTTGTTTTTCAAAACGGCAGAACTGTTATTGGACTGTATAGAAAAAATAGCCATAAAATTGTTGAAATAAATGACTGCATAATTCAAGAACCTTTTGTTAAAAAACTTATTGAAATAACAAACAAATATATTGTTGAACAAAACATTGTAGGTTATGATGAAGTTTCAAATTTAGGAACATTAAGGCATGTTTTAGCTAGATATTATAACAATCAAATAATTGTTACTTTGGTTTCTACAACAAAAGACTTGCCAAAAATAAATGAGTTTGAAAAATTGCTAAAGCAAAATTTTAAAAATTTTGGATTAGAATTAAACATAAATAACAAAAAAACAAATGTTATTTTGGGCGGTAAAACAATTCACATTAGTGGACTAAAAGATTTAGAGATTGAAGAAAATGGAATAAAATATGGTGTTTCAAACAATAGTTTTATGCAAGTTAATAATTATATAAGAAACGCTATTTATAATTTCGTTTTAAAAAATATATCAAATTCAGAAACCATTGTTGATTTGTACAGTGGAGCAGGAGTTTTAACATCAATGCTTTCAAAAGTTGCAAAAAAAGTTTATGGCATTGAAATAGAAAAATCGGCTGTAAAAAATGCCAATGAATTAATGGAGCAAAATGGCATAACAAATGTTACTAATATTTGTGGAGATGCTGAGTGTGAACTTGAAAAATTAAGTGGCTCACTAAAAGGAGATTTTAGTTTGGTGCTTGACCCGCCAAGGAAAGGAATAAGCGAAAAAACTTGTAATCTTATTTTAAAAACCGAACCAAAAAGAATAATTTATATTTCGTGTAACCCCGCCACATTGTCCAGAGATTTAAAGTTGTTGACACAAAAATATGATATATTGTCAATAACACCTTTTGATATGTTTCCGCAAACAAAACATTTAGAAACTGTTGTATGTTTAAATAGTAAGAATTAAAATAGGTTTAATTATTGACTTAATTATAAAAAAATAGAGAGTTAAAATAGTTACTTGGTAATATTTGCAAAGGAGAATAAATGAACGAAATTTATTACTTAACAACCAACAAAGGCAAAATTGCATCTGCAAATCGTGAGTTTAAAGATTCTAATATTAAAATTGTGGGATATGAATTAGAAGTGCAAGAACCATATATTCAAGATATTGATAAAATTGCTGAATTTAAAGTGAAAACTGCTTATGATTTATTAAAAAAGCCTTGCATAGCAAATGATAGTGGATTTTACATAGTTGGGTGGCCAAAATGTAAAGATTGGCCGGGAGCACTTGTGCATAGAGAATTAATAGATAAAGTTGGCATTGATGGGCTTTTACAAGAAATGGAAAATGTTGCGGATAGAAGTTGCTATTTTAAACAGTCACTAGCATTTTATGATGGAAAAACTTTTAAAATATTTCATGGTATATCAAATGGGGTGCTTGCTAAAACAAGATTTAATGATTATAAAAATAATAGCAGGTGGAGTGAACTATGGGAAGTGTTTATTCCGGAAGGTTATGATGTGACATTATCTCAATTTACTGATGATATGCTTGTAGATAGAAGCAAAAAGTTTGCGTCAAAAGAAGTTTTAAAGGCTTTTAAAGATTGGATAGAAAATGAGTATAATAAATAAATTTAAAAATTAAATAAATCTTGAATAATTTTAAGTTAATTACAAATATTATAATTAGAAGATGGCTCATTGATTATATTTACGCCGTCTTCTTTTTTTATTTATTAAACTATATTAATTTTAAAATTATTTCTTTTATGTTATACTATTTTTGAGATATGGTTATGGAAAACAAAAATATACATAGTGGACATAGAGAAAGATTAAGAGCACGAGCACTTGAAACTAATCTTGAAGGTTTTGAAGAACATCAAATATTAGAATTATTGCTAGGTTTTGTAATACCAAGGAAAGACACAAATCCTATTGCACATAATTTAATTAAAGAATTTGGTAGTTTAAGTGGGGTATTAAATGCAGAAGTTAACGACTTAACTAAGGTTAGTGGAGTTAGCAATTATTCTGCAAGTTTTTTAGTTTTGCTAAAAGATGTTTTTAGAAAATACAAACAAAGTCAAGTTAAAAATATTAAAACAATAACTAATACAAGAGAAGCAATTCAAATTTGCAAAAGCGAAATTGGTGATTTGGCACAAGAAAACATTTTAATACTTTGCGTTGACAACTCAAATAGAGTTGCCTACAAAAAGATTATTGCAACAGGGTTTAGCAACACTACATCAATTTCAATAAGAAAAATTGTTGATGTGGTTGTTAAAAGCAATTCAAGTAATATTATTCTTTCACACAATCACCCAAACGGCACGCAAAACCCATCACCGGAAGATGATGACACAACTCAAAAATTGGTTTTAACTCTTGGGCTTAGCGGAATAAACATTTTAGATAATATCATTGTTGGAAATGATGGTTGTTATAGTTACTTTGTAAGTGGAAAACTTAGTAAATATTATGAGAATATAAAAGATAACAAAATTTTGACATTTAATCAAAACAAAGTAAAATACATAAAATAAGACATAAATTAATGTAATAACAAAAATAAAAAAAAGATGTAGGAAAATTTTCTAAATCTTTTTTTTGTTCTATTTTACATTGCTTATTAAATTTTTTGTCTATTTATTGATTGAAAGATAAAAAAATTAAAATTTATTTTATTTCCAATAATAATATTTGGGGTCAATTTTTTCCAAAAAATCATCATCTAAAATTTTCCATTTGGAAGGTATGGTATTTACAAAATATTCATATATAGGCTTAATAACATAAAATATTTTGTCATCAACATCAATAAAAATTGATGGAACAAAATCTTCAATAAAATTTATATCAAAATTAACAATTTCTTTTATATTTTTTTTAAACTCCAAAACATTAAGTTTTAGTGGCTCCAAATTTAATAAAAACTCATTAAAATTTTCATTATTTAAAACTTCTAAATTTTTTCGTACTTTGTTTATTAAATTAACATATTTTATTTTGTCAGTGTTTTGTGCTTTATCTAAATTTAGTGCCCACAAAATTTTTGGTGCTAAGTACCAATTAAAAACATTATTAAACTTTATTCCAACAATAACATTGTTATTAAAACTTGGTATCATACTAACTCCTTAAATATTATTATAACACAAAGCCCTTTATTTAAAAATAAAAAACAAACAACTTATAAATTGTTTGTTTTTTTGTGATAGAATTTAATATGTTATTTTCTTTCTTGTTTTGCTTTTTCAATTCTGGATTCTGCTTTTAAAATTCTTACATTTGCATCTTCAAGTTCTTTTTCAAGTTCTTTTTGCTTTAATTCTCTTTTTTCTTTATTGCTTAGTTTTGCATAATTCCAATATTCTTTTGCGTTTTCTTTTGCTCTTTTAAAGGTGTTTTTCCCTCTATTTTCTTCAAAATTTGCTTTTGATTCTGCTTTAACTGCTTTAAAATTTGCTTTATCAACTTTATGTTGTTCTTTTGCATTTTCACCCATTTCTCTAAATGCTTTTTTAAAGAAATTTTCTTTGCGTTGTTTTTCGTTTCCCATTTTTTACTCCTAAAATTAATTAATTTTACTTATTTAAAATTTCGTCACTTAATTCCAAAACTTTGTTTGCATATTTTGACTTTCTTGATTTCAAAATCTTTTTATAAATTAAATATGTTGTTGAAACCATTGCAATACCCAAAATTCCAATTACAATTCCAAGAGGCATAAGATTTGCAAACACTTTCATTGCTAAACACATGCCTGTGCCCAAAACCAAACTGCCAACTATGCCATAAATGTATGCAAAAGCTATTGCAGGTGTTTTAACTTTTTTGTCCAACAATTTTAATTCATCAATTTTTGTTGTTTCATGTTTTTCATAATTTTGTTTAATTTTTTTAACTAATTCTTCATTATTTTTCATTTTATTTTCTCCTTTTTTATTAACACCCATATTTTAGTATTTTAATATTTCTAAATTTTTAAAGTTATAATAAATTTTTGTAAAAGTTTTGTTAAAATTTTGTAAACAAAAAAAGATGTAATAACATCTTTAATTTTTGGAATTATTTAATATACTGTTGCTTATTTCCACAATTGTTTTAGAATATTTTTGTTTTAGTTTGTTTTTAATTTGAACATATAAAAAATAGTTAAAAATAAGTGGTATTAAACCTAAAAACGAAACAACAATTCCCCAAGCCAAAATTTTCCACTCTAAAACCATAGTTAATCCAAGCCCCATTAAAAGTGTAAATGTAATGCCAATTATTATTGAAATTATTAATGGAGTGTGTTTTACTTTGTTGTCTAATTTTTTTAAGGTTTGTATTTTATTTTCTAGGTCCGAGGTGGGAGAGTATTCGTTTTTAAGGCTTTCAATATATTTCCTTTGTTCTTTTGTTGGTGCATAATATGAAAATGTAAAGTTTTGATTTTTGTTATTATCATTTATATTTTTATTTTCATTAATATTATTCATTAACTTTCTCCTCATTATTTCGTGATTCTAAAAAATTTATATCATTAATTTTGTTAAGTTTATGTTTTGCATTAATTATCATATAAATCCCTAAGGACAAAGTTAAAATTGAAACCACAGCACCTGTTATTGCATTAAATTTGCTATTTATAGGACTATTTGGTGAGAATTCTTGGAACATTGCTGTTTGAAGTGCCAAAATTGATATTAAGGCATCAGCCATATTAATGTCTCTTAAACATTTTACAATCACATCTTCTTGTTTTTGCGCTTTAACAATATTAATAATTGCTAGTGTTATTTTGTAAAATGCATAAAATGCAAAAGCATAAATCATTAAACCTGGGTGTGCAAAACCTTGATTTGCTACAACCATTTGAACTATTGCAATTGAAAATGTTAAAATTAAAACTATTAATAAAATTCCACAATTTCTATAATTTTTTAGCTTTTTGCTTTCTAATAAATAGTAATCAGATTTTCGGTTTTTGCTTCGTCTATTGTTAACAATTGTTCCACCACGCATTGTGCTTAGTATTATGTAATAAGTTGCAAGTGATCCATACCATATAGATAGGGTGGAGATAGCCATTATTGTTTGAAACAAAGCATAAAGGGTGTTAAATGTAAAAGTAAAGGTTGAAAATATAACTGTTCTAAAACCATAATTGCGAAGTAAATTATTAGTAAATTCGTATTTATTTGCCCATTTTATTATATTCGCCTTGGTTTTAGGAACAAAATAAATAATTGTATAAATAAAGTAAGTTAAACAAATAAAAGATAAAACATAAAGAATGTATGAGTAAAATTTTTCTGTAAACCCAAGGCACAATAAAGTTATTGTTGCGCTAATAATTATTATAGCAAGCACATAAAATAGAATCAATGCCCAGCCTTTTGGATATTTTATTTTGTTTATTATTGCTTTAAATTTATTCATAATTTCCTTTGTGGTTAATTTCTTTCATCTAATTCCTTTGCCAAAGTTAAGATATATTCCTTCATATCGTTTTTGAAATTTTCATCATTTAAACATGCAACAATGTTTGCTTGAACAAATCCAAATTTGTTTCCCATATCAAACCTTTTGCCGTTTATTTCTTGTGCATAAAGTTTATTTTCTTTTGCTAGTTTGCAAAAAGCATCAGTTAAGTAAAGCTCTTTTCCTTCAACTTCTTCACACAAATCTAATTTGTCAAAAATTTCGCTAGTTAAAATTGCTGGCCCTAAATATACAATATTGCTTGGTGCATCTTCAACTTTTGGTTTTTCAACCATATCAAGAACGGAATAAACTCCATCTTCCAAAGTTTTTGGTTTTATTATGCCATATTTGTATGTGTCTTCCCATCTACATTTTTGAACTGCCATAACAGTTGTTTTGTATTTATTGTAATTTTCAATTAATTGTTCAATTTCATTTTTGCCATCGCAAAGCATAACTTCGTCACCAAACAAAAGCACAAAGGGGTCTTTCCCAACAAAACTTTTTACTAGTTTAATTGCGTGACCTGTTCCTTTTGGTTCGTCTTGCATTGTGTAGTACATATTTACTAATTTATTAGGCTTAGTTGCAACTTCCAAATAGTCAAGTTTTCCAGATTCTTTTAATCTTTGCTCTAATTCAGTATTATGGTCAAAATGACGCATAATGCATTCTTTTCCACGGCCCAAAACAATTATTACATCTTCAATTCCTGCTTTTTTTAGGTCTTCAATAAGAACTTGCAAAATAGGTTTGTCAAGCAATGGAAACATTTCCTTTGGTATTGATTTTGAAATTGGCAAAAATCTTGTTGCCATGCCTCCACATAATATAACTGCTTTTTTAATCATATCTATCTCCTTAAACTTCTTTTAAATTATATAACAAAAAATATATTTTAAAAATTAAATTTTAGTTAAAATAAAAGAAAAACAAAAAAAGGATTTTAAAAAGATCCTTTTTATTATTTTAATTTTTTTTAAACTATAATTAAAGCACTTAACTATTATTTGTTAATTTTTAAAATGCAAGGTTTTTTATTTAATTGTTTGTTGGCTCATCAGTTGTGGTGTAAGGAATATTATCTAAATTGCTTAAATCTTCAAAATCTTCAAATATGCATCTTTCATGAGGCGACACTTGAACATCATAATGGTGGTGACCAAAATACCACATTTTATATTCTGTTTGTTTGTCAATTTCATCAAGCATTTGTGTTGTTGGACTAATTATTGACCAACAAAAACGCCTTTGTATGTTAGTGCTTGTGGTTTCGTGTGTTAAAATCACATCAACTTTATTTCCATGCTTTTTTAAGTTTTCAAGGGCATGCTGAAATTCGTCTTGTGTTGGGGTTTCTTCTTTCCACCAAGATTCGTGTTCTACACGAGTTGTGTGACTAGTTCTTTCAGGTGAGTCATAAGAAGTTGCTCCGCCAAATGCTAAAAATGTTTTGCCTTCAATTTCGTAAATTTCGCCACGAAGTAAATGTGAAATGTTGCTTGAAATTTTTTGAACTTTGCCACCATATTCTTCGCTCACTTTAAATGTGTTTAAAATGTCAAAATTTTCGTTGTTGCCATCTACAAATAAAAACTTACACTTAAATTGTGAATAAAATTCTATGCTTTGATATAAAGCACGGTTGCTCCAAGTAACACCAAAGTCTCCTGTAACAATTACAATATTTTCTGGTTTGTTTATTTCTTCTAAAAATTTTCTACTATTAAATTTTCTAACATCTCTAAGACCATGTGTGTCGCCTGTGATGTAAATCATATTTTATCTCCAAAAGGTTTATAGTTAAATGATATCACATAACTTTTAAAATGTGAATAGTAAACTTGAGTTTAGTATTGTGTTTATTTACTTTTATTATTAAATGTTGTAATATTAGAATGTGATAAGTTAAGATTTTGTAATAAATTTTAAATATATTTTTAAAAATTTTAGCATATTTAAAATTATTTATTTTGTTAATAAAATATACACAAAATTTAAGTAAAATTAATTAAAAGGACTTTTATGCAAATATTAATTCAAGGACTTGGAATTATTGTTTTAATTATATGTGTTAGTGCATTCTTTTTCAAAAAGAAAGAGTATTTTTTGGCATGCATACTATTGTATAACATAATACTTGCCGTTCAATATGTTTTATTGTCATATTATACGGAGTTTATAATTTGCATTTTAGCAATTATTAAAGATATTGTTTATTTTATTTACTCAAAGAAACATTTAAAACCAAGTATTTTTGTGTTGGTAATATTTATAAGTTTATTTGTTTTATCAAGTATTTTCACTTGGGAAAATTGGTTTTCAATATTCATAATGTTTTCAACAATAATTGGAACTTATGCTTCGTGGCAAGATAACTTATTTGTTTTAAGGTTAGGATATGTTTTGTGTTCAATATTTTTAATTTTAAATTATATTTTCACTGGGTTATATACTAACATAATTGCTGAATTTTTAACATTAAGTTCTGGATTAATAAGTATTTATATTTATCACATAAAGAAAAATACTAGGGACAAAAATTTTAATAGTGATAAAATAAATTAAAAAAACAAAATAAAAAAATAAAGTCTATTTCAAATAGTCTTTATTTTTTGGCGGAAGATACAGGATTTGAACCTGTGGAACGGAAAGCCGTTCAATAGATTTCGAGTCTACCGCATTCGACCACTCTGCCAATCTTCCAAATTTATGTGCGTTTTAAGTATATAATATTTTTTATTTATTTTCAACTTTTTATTAAAATTTAATTTTGATTGTAAATAAATAGCAACTTAAAAAAAAGTTGCTATTTTTGATTGCTTAAAAAGTTAAAATTGTTATTTTTAAATTTAACTTTAAAACTGCCGTTTGCAATATCTAAGTTGCCTTTAAAAAAAATTTTGTCGCGTTCTAATTTGTCGCTACCTTTAACTTTATATGTTATGTCATAGAAGTTGTATCCTAAAATATTTAAAAACGGATTGATGTAGTATAAATCGTTTTTTATATAAACAACACCAATTAAAACAAGAATTAATATAAACACCACAAACATACTTATTTTGCTTAAATCAAACGACAAAGAAAACAAAACAAACAAAGAAAAATATCCTAAAAAATGTTGGTCTGTTATGTTTGTTTTTGAAAGTATGATTATTTCAATAGGTTTGTCGTGATTAAAAACAATGCTCCAAATAATGCCCACAACACCTAAAACGGTTAATATAATCAACATACAAAGGTTTAGTGTGTTTAAAACATTAAAACTTAAATTGTGATTTATTATTTCAACTATTATTTCAATTAAAATTAATAAATACATTGGAATAAATGCACTTATATATAAAAATAAATTTTTCATAATTAACCTTTTTAAAATTGTTTGTTAATTAATTTTTACCAAATAATCTTTTAAAATACAAAAAAATATAAATTTATATCATTTATTTCCTTATATTTAAAAACACAAAAAAATATATTTAAGTATATATTAAACTTGCGGGGAACAAATAAATGAGTGTAAATAAAATAATAGATGATATAGATTGTAAAATAGAAGAATTGAATGCAAAAAAGGAAAGAATTGCTAAAAACATAAAAAGTTTTAAATTTGTTTTGGCAATGCTTTACAAAGAATATTCTGAAAATCAAAATGAAGTTGACTATTTAGAAACAACTTTGGATATTAAACAATACAAAAAATATACCGATTTAAAGCAACAACTTGAAAAGTTAAAGGAAAATAATTTAATTTCAAATAGTAAGTATTTAAAAGATATGACAGATTTAAGTGAAAAATATTCAAAAATAAATGTGGGCATAGTTGCATCATACATTACTTACTCAAAAAAGGCAAAAAGTTTTAAGTCACAATACATGGAAATAGAGTGCACAAAGGCAATTTTAGAAAAACAAAATTGTGCTACTTGTGAAAAATTAAATTTGTTAATAAATAAAAAAGATTATATTTTAAAAAATCAAGAAAAAGATAGTTTTAGGTTTGATTCTTCTATTAACGATGCTAAAATTGAAAATGATGATAGCATAAACTCTAGCATAATTATGGATAATAATAATGATTGTGTTGATATTGTGCGAGAAAGTTTATGCACTTGTATGGACTAAATTAAAATATCAATAAAAAATATTAAAATTGTATTTAAAAATATAAATTTATGTGTTACAATAAAGTAATAAAAATTGGAGGAGTGCTATGATTATTGTAAGACATTTTAGCAAAGTGTTTAATATCCTTGGTCAAATAATGGCATTTTTAACCGTTATACTTATTGGAATTATATTTTTAAATGATGGCGTTGTTAAATTCATGTCGGATTCCACACTTGCAACTTTAAAAACAATTAAAGAATATGCTGTTTTGGCAACATTAGTGGTTGTCGGCTTTTCTTTTGCTAGCAGAAGAAATATAATATTCTTTATAATTTATTGCGTTTTAGCAGCTGTTGCAATAGGGTTCAGTTTTCCAGCATTGTTTTAATTATGATAGTAAAAAATGGGAAAGTGTCTGATTACGATTTAAGAAGTTTTTATGAAAATCAAAAAATTAAATATATTTTTATTTTAGAAATTGATGAAGAATATGAATTTAAAGTTTACTTAAATCAAGAGGACTATTCAAAATTTGTAAGCAAAATTTTAAGTGGGTTTGATGTAAATCAAATGATTGACATTGTTGAAAAACCACTTTCATTTGAAGTAGATGATTTTGACAACATAACAAAACTTATTTTATTAAACAATATTGAATTGCAAAATAAATAACATCAAAACTGGTGTTATTTATTTTTTAAAATAATTGACTTGAAATTATATTTTTTGTACTATTATAAATGATATTATATAGTTTTATGATATTTTATTTATTAAAAAAATAAATTTAAAGGTTTTTAAAATGTGGTTTTTATCTAGTAGTTTAATTGTTTTAAGCATTGCAATAATATGTGTTGCACTTTATTTTTTAATAAGAAACAAAAGCAATAAATTTAAAACTATTTTTTGGTATGTTTTAATAGGTTGTTTTTTTGCAATAGTTGTGGTTAGAATTTTTAAGTTAGATGTTTTTGACCATATTGTTAAATTTAATTATCCACAGTTTGGTAGCAAACTTAGAGTTACAATGCTTAATATTTTGCGTGGTGTTTCTAGTTTAAGCATTTTACTTATTACTGCTCAACCATTTATTAAAAATAAAACTGTTAGAGACATAATGCTTTTATTTTGTGCACCAGTGGCAGTTTTAAATATTATTTTCTTTAAGGCTAATGTTGAATGTATTACAGGGGTGTTGGAGGCAAAACCTTTTTGTTATCAAGCAATTACTTTGTCAATACAACTATCAATTGAACTAGTTATTTACTTTTATCTAATCTTTATTTTAAAACATAAATTTAATTTTAAAGAAAACATAAAATTGTTTTTCTTTAACTTTTTTGCATGTTTGTTTGCACTACTACTTTTAATGATGCCTTTGCACAATCCTCAACAATTATTTGGTATGTTGTCTGATATAAATGTTGAATTTTTAACATTTGGTCAACACATTTGGATTGCAGTTACATTGCTATTTATGCTTTTAATTCATTTAATTTTTAGAAATAAAAATGAAGATATTAGAAATTCTGTTATAGTATTTTTAGCACTTGCATGCTTTTATCAATTTAATTTATATTACACATCAATTGAAATTCCATTGCACAACTTACCATTTCACATGTGTAATTTAGCAACAATTTTAATTCCTATTTCAATAATTACAAAATCAAAAAAATTATTCTCATTTAACTTGTATGTAAATGTTGTTGGTGCTTTTATAGCAATTCTATTGCCAGACAATGATAGTGGTTTAATTTCGTATTCATTTTTAAAATTTGCTTATGAACACACCCTTGTTTTTGCAATTCCATTGTTGGCTGTTAGTTTAAGAGTTATGCCAAGAGGAAGTTTTAAACAATTATTAAATGGTATTGCTTTATTTACAGTTTATTTTGTGTTAATGATAATATTAAACACATGGTTGTACAACTATGATGCTGGGGTTAACTTCTTTTACTTAAATGATGAATTTTTAGCACAAATGTTGCCAATATTTAGAATAACAAGGCAAGTGACTTTCAAATTTACTATTGGCAGTTTGTCGTTTAAGTTATATCCAGTGTTTTATTTGCTTATGTATTTTGGATTTATTGCATTTATGTTTGTTGCACATTGGATTTACAAAGAAGTTTATAAAAATATGGATTATAAAGAAAATTTAAGAAAAGAATATATGCTTAAAAAATTAGACAGGGTTGAACTTTTAAAGGCATTAGATGGTAGACCAGAAAGTGAACCTGTAAATTATAAGGAGGGATATATGTTAAATATATCACATTTTAGTAAAACTTATGACGGTGCAAAAGTAAAGGCTGTTGACGATTTTAGTTTGGAAGTTAAAGAAGGAGAGGTGTTTGGTTTTCTTGGAGCAAATGGGGCAGGAAAATCAACAACTATCAAAACAATAATTGGAATTTTGCCTTTTGAAGAGGGTAAAATTGAGATTGGTGGATTTGACATTAAAACACAAAGTTTGGAAGCAAAAAAACTAATTGGATATGTTCCTGACAATCATAGTGTTTATGAAAGTTTAACAGGCAGACAATATGTAAACTATATTGCCGAACTTTACAATGTAGACCCACAAGAAGCAGAAGAAAGATTGGTTGAATTGGCTGAAAAATTCAATTTAACCAAAGCAATTGACAATCAAATTAAAACATATTCACATGGTATGAAACAAAAAATTACAATTATTTCTGCTTTAATTCATAATCCTAAATTGTGGATTTTGGACGAACCATTGACAGGGCTTGACCCACAAAGTAGTTTTGAAGTTAAGGAATACATGCGTGAGCATGCACAAAAAGGCAACACAGTGTTTTTTAGTAGCCATGTTATTGAGGTTGTTGAAAAAATATGTGATAGAGTTGCAATCATCAACAATGGCGTGTGCCAAGGAGTGTATGATTTAAAACAATTAAAGAAAGAAAACAAGTCTTTGGAACAAATATTCTTAGAAAAAACAAAAAGAAAATAAAGGTGTAATTAATGGATGCAAAGAAAAAATCGGCCATACGCGAAAGTTTTAGCCGTATTCAAAAGTTAATAAAGTTACAATTTGCTGAAAAATTTACATTGTTTAAAACTGGCAATAAGCGTAGTTTAATTTACAGCATTTTGTTTAAGTTGTTTGGTTTTGTAATTGGAACAATTGCATTGTATTTTGTGTTAAAATTTTTTAGAGATAGTGCAGGTTTTAGTTTAAACGAAGGTGTGCTTGGTGGCATATTGTTTTTACTTTGTTTGGTTTGCTTTTTAAGTACTATTTCAAGAGTTTTTAAAAATTTGTATAATGTTAAAGACAATCAATTTTTATTTACATTGCCGGTTACTTCAAACGAAGTTTTTGTAAGTAAAATAGTTATTACTTTTATGCAAGAAATAATTACTGCCATATTGCTATCTTTAACATTTCAAACAGCTTTTAGTTTGGTTGCAGGTGGCATGCTTTATCCTGTTTTTAACACATCTTCATTTTCTTATGTGTTTATGGTGTTGTTTACAACTTTCATATTGCCAATAATGATAGTATTGCTTGCAACATTAATTTCAATTCCTGTTGTTCTTTTGATTAAATTTATTAAAAAACACACTGTTGCAGTTATAATTAGTTTGATTATTATTTTGTCTTTAAGTTTACTTGCATTTAGTTTGATTGTTAACTTAGTTGTTGTTAATATATCATTAGTTGGTCAATGGTTTACATTATCTTTCAAATTGCAAACAGCATTTGACAATTTTGCAAAAAATAGTTGGATTTTTATGACTTTGGCAAATATGTACAATGGCGTTGGAATTGTTTGGGGAACACTTGTAATTTTTGCAATTACCATAATATTGTTCTTTGCAACATACTATATTATGAAACCATTTTATTTTAAAATTTCTGTTACTGAAAACATAAAACAAAAAAATGTTATGAACACAAAAAGTTCAAAACAATGTAAAACTGTGTTTGGTGCATTAATTAAGAAAAACATACAAATGCTATGGCAAAACCCATCTCAATTTTTTAGTTTCTTTACAATCTTAATTATTATGCCGTTTATTATTTTGCTTGTTGATAAATTCTTTAACGCTTTGTATTTAAGAGATTTGGGCTATGAACTTTTGTTTGGTAGCAATTTGGCAATGATATCAATATTTGCACTTATGGGTAACATATATTCAGGAACAGGTGTAAGCCAAGAAGGCAGTAACTATTATTTGTTAAAAAGTGGACCAGTTTCCTATTATAAACAAGGTTTGTCAAAAGTATTAATAAATTTTGTAATCTCAGTGTTCTTTATAATAGTCTCTTCATTTATTGCATGCATCACAACTAAAATCACATTTGTTCAAGGAATTATTATTATATTGTGTGCAAGCGTTTTGTCTTTGTCACATATTCTATATTCTTATTCGTATGACTTTGCATATCCTTTTGTTTCATGGTATGATTCTTCACAATTTCAAAAAAGTAAAAACATTGGCAGAACAATAACAATTGGTCTTGTTTGGGGAATAATTTATGGGGCATTTACAATTAAATTTATTTATTTAGCTCCACCATCAAGGGCGTTAATTTATATGATAATAATACCATTTGTATTTTTGGTATTTGCAATAAGAAGTTTTTATTTAAAATTAAAATATCATACGGCAAAAATTTAATTTGTGAATTATTAAAAAATCCCAATAAAAATAAATTTTAAATTGTTAAATTAGTATATGAAAATATACTAATTTTTTTGTGCCTAAAAAGAAAGTATTTTTTATAAATTAACAAATAATATATTTATAGTTTTTTTAAATTAATAAAAAATATATGTTTTTTGTTTAAAATATTAAAAAAATTTGATAATATATTTTTGTTAAGAAAACAAAAAAATAAATAAAAGGAGAAAAAATGAATAAGAAAACACTAATTACAATCATTGTTGTTCCACTAGTTTTATTCCTAATTGCAGGTGTAATTGGAGCTCAATACATATTTAAGCCAAAAGATATATCTGTAACTGGCGTTTCATTTGTGGGTGATGATATTACTGAATCACAAGATAATAGTAAAACATTAGTTATTGATTTGGACGAATCTAATACTTATCAATTACAATGGAACATTTTGCCTAGTGATGCAACAAACAAAAATGTAACATTTAAGTACGATGGAAACAATAAAATTTCAGTTGATAACAATGGTAAAATAACTGTTAATGCAACAAATGAAACAGTTGCACCATTTTATGCTGGAAAAGTAACTATTATCACAAATGATGGACAAAAAACTGACACTGTTTTAGTTCAAACATCAACAGACAAACCACAAGAAATGAGTTATGATTTTGCGACAAATACAATAACTGCAAACGAACAAATTTTATATGATGAAGATTTAAATAAATATACAATTTTTGCAGGCAGAAATTATCAACTTTTAGATAGTGATGCAACATACACTATTTCATTAAGTGAAAGTGATGCTGTTGAACTTATGGATAGCAGTAATGAACAATACAAACCAAATTCAATTTCAGCATTAAAATCAGGCACATTTACTTTAACTGTAACAAGTGAAGGACAAGAAGTTAAAACTCTTAACTTTGAAGTGGTAGAAGGGGTTACTTACCTTGGATTGCCTACTGCACTAGATATTGTTGAAAAACCAGAAAATTATTATATTGGAAATCAAAACAATTACTATTTTGATTATAAAATTGTAGGTTCAACATCATTTACCCAGATTCAAATTTATCAAAATGGTGAAACTTTATTAGAAGGCACAGCATTAAATAGTGTAGCTAACATAATAAATGATAGGGAAATAAAATTTACTGAAAATGCATTGAATAACAAATACACAATAAAAGTAAGTTCACAATTCGATTCAAGCATTAGTGTTTCTTACACATTTACTGTAATTGATGCTTGGAATGTAAGAAATCATACTGAACTTAGTGCAGCATTTAATGATGGTGCAACTCAAAAAGATAGTATTGTTTTAACTGACAATATTACAATTACAGATGCTGATTTACCAGCAAACTTCAAAAATCACAATTCTTATTCAACCACATCTGGTGGATGGAAAGGAATTTACACTAGATATGCTGATTTAGTGTTTGAAGGTAATAATCACGAAATTAGTGCAAGCTCTGTTAGTTACTTTGCAAAAGTTGGAAGTGGAGATACTGACGATTTTGGACATGAAAGACCAAGTTTATTCCATATTGCAAAATATGATGCCACAGGCAGAAATTTAACAATGTATAAAGATTTTTATTACACCCCAGAATTTGCACAAATGGTAACAGAAATTGGTTCTGACCCAACATACACAAACACAAGCGACCCTACAAGGTTGCCAATAAGGGAAGCACAAGCTGAATATGTAAAAAGCTTGTATGAAGATGAAAACACAACTATTCCAAAAGTTTATATTAATAACTTAAAAATGGAAGGCAATGGTGGAAAAAATGTTGTTGATAGTAACACAACATACATGGGATTTAGATCACTTTGCGGAATCAAAAACAATGGAGCAAAATTATATTTAACAGGTTGCGACATTCAAAGATTCCTTGATGGTGTAAAGGGGGATAGTGCTATTTCAATCACATTAGACAATTGTTATGTTGGTGATATGAGTGGTTTTGATATTTACACAACAAGAACAAGATATGTAACAATAAAAGATAGCACATTAGGTGAAGCTGGACATGTTACAACTCTTATGACACCATCAGGTTCTGACACTTATGTTGACAGATTTACAAAATATGATGGCGTTTACGCATATGAACAAAATCCTAATAATTACTATGATTCTCAAACAGGTTTGCCACTTGCTGCATTGGACCCAAGAGTTACAAACACAACCGATGGTGCAGTTGACACAAATGGACAAGTTCTAAAATTGGTTGGTGATGTTATATTTGATAACTGGTTTGATTTAAAAGGACCATTCCTTCAAACTGATGTTACAAGTTATCAATCAGCACAAATAATTAAATCATTTTTAACAACAATGCTTGGTGCAAACTCTGCTATTTTATTTAAAAATTACAGTGCAGACAATAAAGATGATGCTTTGTTAAATTATGCAATTCAATTAGAAAGTGCAGGAAAACCAACAAACTACACATATCTTGATAGGAGTGAATTAAATTCAAGCACAAAATATACTGACACTTATGATGCTACAACATTCCACAAATTAATACTTTCTAAACAAAGTATTCCTGGACTTCCAGCAACAGTTACTAGTGCAAATATTAATAATTCAAGATTAAATAGTGAAATTATGTGTGTTGGTGCAAACTTTAAAACATTGCAAAGTATGGGTGAATCTTATTTAAGCACAATAATTGTTGGAATTAATAAAGATTCAGGCTTCCATTTAGCATAATTGATTAAAAACAAAAAAAGGCTTATTTAAGCCTTTTTTTGTTTTTTAACAACTTGTTTATTTAATAATTTAAAAATATAAAATTAAAAATTTAACTATAAAAATAGAATTAAACTATATTTAACAATTTACATTAAATTACTTTATAATAGCAAAGTTCTATGCTGTCAACAAATGGGGTGGTGTAATTTTTAGTTAAATCGGTGCTTATATACTTTTTGCTATCATCTGTAAACACGCTTATTGCGTTGTTTATGTTTGAAAGAACACATGCAACCATGTTTGCTCCACTGCTTATTCCAACGCCCAAACCTAATTCTTTTGAAAGTTTTATTGCCATTGCAATGGCATCTTCGTCAGTTACTGAAATTATTTTGTCTACAATTTCTGGTTTGTATAAACTAGGAATCAATCCATCGGACCAGCCTTGAATTTTGTGCTCTCCTTGTGATTTTCCACTTGTTAAAATTAAACTGCTTTTTGGTTCAACGGCAATAACTTTGCTGTTGAAATGCTTTTTTAAGTAACTTCCAACACCCATTAAAGTTCCACTTGTGCCAATGCCTGCAACAAAACATTTTGGTGCTTTTATTTTTTTTGCAATTTCTTTTGCTGTGGTTTTATAGTGAGCGTTTGTGTTTGAAGGATTGTCAAATTGCAATGTTAAAAAGCCATTGCATTTTTTTACATATTCTTTTGCTTTTACGAACGCTTCTTCAAAACTTTCAGTTAAATGCAATTCAGCCCCATATAGTTTAAGCAATTCTTGACGCTCTTTACTCATAAACTTTGGCATAAATATAACCACTTTGTGCCCCAAGTATTTTCCAATTGCACTAAAACTAATACCCATATTGCCACTTGTAGTTTCAACAATGGTTTGACCAGGTTTTAAGTTTCCATTTTGGTAGGCTTCTTCAATAATACTTAGTGCAACTCTGTCCTTAATGCTTCCAGTTAAATTGTACCACTCTAATTTAAAATAAGCATTTTTTACATTTCCATTTATTTTATAAACAATTTTAATTAGTGGAGTGTTTCCAATTAATTTTTTTAATTCGTTTATTTTATTCATATAACCCCTATAAATCTTTATGATTATTTATTTATTTTGTTGCAGTTTTTAACATTATAACAAAAAACATAGTTTACTCATATAAAATTTTATGTATTTAGTTGATAATGTGGAGGAAAATTTTTTATATGGAAATAAAAGAAGTAGATAATAGTGGCAACATAATTTGTGATGACGCTTTAGTTGATAAAAGTTCTTGTGTTTTAAGTAGCAAAATACAAAACAATGTTGAGATTAAAAATGCAAGTGTTGTAACTAATAGTGAAATTGGCAAATCAACAAATGTCACTTCAAGTTATGTTGAAGATAGTGTTGTTGGCGAAAACTGTAAAATTGGGCCATACGCTCATATTAGACCAAATTCAAAAATTTTAAACAATGTAAAAATAGGAAATTTTGTTGAAATAAAAAATAGTGTGGTTGGAAGCAACACTAAAATAAGCCATATGTCGTATGTGGGTGATGCAATAATTGGGGAGGGTTGCAATATAGGTTGTGGAGTTATTTTTTGCAATTATGACGGCAAAAATAAAAACCAAATAAAAGTTGGAAATAATTGTTTTATTGGTAGCAACTGCAATTTAATTGCACCACTTAATATTGCAGACAACACATATATTTGTGCAGGAACCACAGTTGTTGAAGATACCAACGAGTTTGATTTTGTAATTGGAAGGACCTATGCTACAGTAAAACCAAATCGAGCAACTAAATATTTAAAAAAGGAGTAAATATGGGAATATATTTTGGAACTGATGGAATTAGAGGAATAATAAACAACGACCTTTGTTTTGACTTAATGTACAAATGTGGAAATGCTTTAACAATACTTAAAGAAAAGCCAACTATTTTAATTGGCAGGGACACTAGAAATAGTGGAAGTTTGGTAACGCTTGGAGTAAGTTCTGGTGCAATTCAAGGTGGAGCAAAAGTTATTGATGTGGGGATTATTCCAACATCTGGCGTTGCATATTTAACTAAAAAATTAGAGTGTGATTTTGGGGTTGTTATAAGTGCTTCACACAATCCACCTGAATTTAATGGAATAAAGGTTTTTGATAAAAATGGCTATAAATTACTTGATGAAAAAGAAAATGAGTTAGAAAAAAAATTTATAAAAAGCAATTTGAAAGACAATAGTGAAATTGGTTCGTACAGTTATTGTCCAAGTTTTGCAAATTGTTACATAAACTATTTGGTTAGTCTTGGTTGTAACTTACAAGGGCTAAAAATTGTTTTAGATGCAAGCAATGGAGCAAGTTTTAGCATTGCACCAAAAGTTTTTAAAAAATTGGGTGCACATGTTTTTGCAACAAATTGTAAAAACAATGGGGATAAAATAAATTATAATTGTGGCTCTTTGTATCCTGAGGTTTTAAAAAGAAATGTCTTAAAATTTAAGGCAGACATTGGTTTTGCATTTGATGGTGATGCTGATAGAATTGTTGCTGTTGATAGGTTTGGAAATATTTTAGATGGAGATAAAATTTTGTACATTCTTGCAAAATATTACAAACTACAAAATGAAGATTTAAAAAATGTTGTTGGCACAAGCCACACAAATATGGGCATAGAAAATGCTTTGAACAATTTAGACATAAATTTAATTAGGGCTGATGTTGGGGATAAGTATGTTTTAAATGAAATGTTAAAGCAAAATTGTTTAATTGGTGGCGAACAAAGTGGGCACATAATAAATTTAAAATATGCAACCACAGGAGATGGAATTTTAACAGCAGTTATACTTTCAAAAACTCTAAAAGAACAAGGGGATTTAACCAAATTTTTTGATGTAAAAATGCTTCCACAAGTTAATATTAATGTTTTAACAACTGATAAGTTGCGAGTAATTAATAGTGAAATTTTAAGTAATACTATTTATGCTGAACAAGAAAATTTAAAAAATGGCAGAATAATGGTTAGGGCAAGTGGCACAGAACCAAAAATTAGAATTATGGTTGAGAGTGAAAGTTTGGTTCAAGCACAAAACACTGCAAATAGAATTGCAGATGTTGTAAAAAGAATAAGTTAGTATTTAGTGGCTAGATTTTGCTTTAAATAAAAAATGCCCTAAATTAAGGGCATACATTAATTGTTGTTTATTATTCTTTTAATTAAACTGTCTAATTTGCTGGCGTCATCTATAAAATAAGTGGGGATATTAAGTTCTTTTGCTGGTTGTAAATCATTTTCAATACTGTCCCCAATAACACAGGCTTCACTTGGTTCAATATTTTCAGCATCAATAATTTTTTTATAGTAGTGCTCTTTTGTTGGGTCGTAATCAAAAAATCTGTTTGAATAAACTTTTTTAAACCACTTAAACTTCAAATTTAATTTATTCATATAATATTTAATATGTTTAATTGACGAGTTTGACACAACATACACTTTGTATTTTTTGCAAATTTGTTTTATTGTTTCAGGATTGCATTTTTCATTATCATTTAAAATTATGCTGTAAATTATGCTATCTTGCCAACGCAAAAAATGTCTTGTGTTAATTTTTAAATTTTTGTACTTTTGCTTAAAATTATTTAAATACTTAATTATGCTAGCCCCACTGCTATGTTCTAGCCATTCAGTATTTTCTTTGCATATTGTGTTGTATTCTTCATCTGTTATGTTTGGAAAAAAACTTCTTCTGTTTTTATTTACTATGCTTGGAACATTATCAAACTTGTGCACTCCAGAATACATTACGCCATCAAAGTCAAATATAAATACTTTTATTATAATTATGTCTCCTTTTTGATTTTATATTTTTGTAATTTTTATAATGTTTGAGTGAAGGTCGGTTGTTCCTGTAACAACCAAAACATTGTCATTAGTTTTTGCTATGTTGTGGCTTTTTGCAATTTCAACTGAAATGTCAAAAATTTTATTTTCGTCAAAATTGCTTGTTAAAATTGGCGAAACACCCCAAACCAATGATAATGAGTTGTAAGTGCCTTCATTGTCGGTTATGGCAACTATTGGGCAAATAGGCAAAAATCTTGAAACAAAATTTGCCATTTTGCCTTTTGTTGTAAACACCATTATAGCTTTGCTTTTTAAATTAAAACTAGCATTTACAGTTGAATAAGTTAAAACATCTGTAATGTCGTTAGAATTAAAGTCTAAAGTTTTAAATTTTTTTGTGTAATCTATATCATGTTCGGCTTGCACGCAAATTTCACTCATGGCTTTAACAGTTGCAACAGGATATTTTCCAACTGCAGTTTCAGCACTAAGCATTACTGCACTTGCACCTTCTTTAACTGCTGTTGCAACATCGCTTGCTTCGGCTCTTGTTGGCCTTGGATTGTTTATCATACTTTCCAACATTTCAGTTGCAACAATGGTAATTTTGCCGTGCAATCTTGATTTGTTAATAAGTTCGGTTTGAATAAATGGAACTTTGTAAAATGGAACTTCAACTCCCAAATCTCCACGAGCAACCATAATTCCATCGCTAACTTTTAAAATTTCATTTAAATTTTTTACGCCCTCAAGGCTTTCAATTTTGGATATTATTTTGCACTGATAATTGCACTCTTTCATTAACTCTTTAATTTCTAAAACATCTTCTTTTTTTGTTACAAAACTTAGTGCAACATATTCACATTTATTTTTAAATGCCCAAATTAAGTCATTTCTATCACGAGTAGAAATGTATGGCAAATTTGGAGTGTATCCTTTAAAGGTTAGTCCTTTGCTGTCTTTTAACACGCCACCTGACAAAACTTTTAGTTTAACACCATCTTTTAATTGCTCAACAACTTTAAAAGAAATTAATCCGTCATTTGCCAAAATTGTGGTGTTTAAAGGGATATCTTTTAGACAATCAGGTTCGGTTACGGAAACGCCTAAGTTGTTGCCCAATTTGTCGTGATTATATAAGATAAAATAAGAACCTTTTTTTAGTAAAGTTTGTCCGCCATCAAAATTTTTAACTCTAACTTCAGGACCACGAGTGTCTACCATAATGGAAACTGGCATTTTAAGTTCGCATCTTACTTGTTTTATTGTGTCAACAACTTTTTGATGTTCGCTTGTTTCGCCGTGGCTTAGATTAATTCTTGCAACATTTAAGCCTGATTGAACTAAACTTTTAAAAGTTTTATAATCACTAGAGCTGGGTCCCATAGTTGCTATAATCTTAGTTTTTCGCATATTTTTCTCCTTGTGTAAAATTACATTTTCAATTCATTTTACAATAAAATTAATTTAAAGGCAATTATAGATTAATCAAACTTTAAATTTTGTTTTGTTATTAAATTTTTATAAAATAGAATAAAAATAATTACATTATATTAAGTAATTTGCAAATTTAAAAGTTTTATAATTCTAAAACAATTTTATCATATTATAAATTTACTTTTATGTGTAAATTCATTGTAAAAAAAAAATAATTATGATAATATAACTATGAAATAGTTTATAAGGTTAAGGTTTAATGAAACAAGACATTTTAGCAAAACAAATAACTGAACTTCGCATAATTCTACAAAATATAACTGACGGATTTAGTGTAGATAGTGCAAACAAAAACGCTAAGTTAACTATGGAGCGAAGGGTTTTGTTTGTTTTAAATAGCAATAAAAAAGTTAAACCTATTACCTTAATAACCAAACTTGGAATTGCTAAAAGTAACTTGGCATTGCTTTGCAAAAGTATGATTGATGGTGGTTTTATTACTTGCGAAAAAGACGAAAATGACAAGCGTAATATTTACTACGAAATTACTGCAAAAGGTGTTGCTGAGTTGAATCAGTACATTGATTCTATTTCTAATGATGTGTGTTCTATTTGTAAAAACGAAAAGGAAACAAAAGAGATATCTAAGAAATTAGAAGATGTTATTGAATTTTTAAACAGAAAATATTAAGGGAAACATTATGAAACTATTTAACACATTAACTAAAAGGAAAGAAGAATTTAAGCCTGTAAATCCAAACATAGTAAACATGTATTCTTGTGGGCCAACAGTTTATTATTATGCCCATATTGGAAATATGCGTGCCTATTTATTTATGGATTCTTTGCGTAGAGTTTTAAAATATAATGGGTATACTATTAATGGAGTTATGAATATAACTGATGTGGGGCATTTGACTAGCGATGAAGATGAAGGCGAAGACAAAATGGAAGTTGCAAGCAAACGAGAAAATAAATCGGTTTGGGAAATTGCAAAATTCTACACAGATTTCTTCTTTGATCAAGTTAAACAACTGAATATTGATGTTCCGGAAAACATTGTTCCTGCAACTTCTTGCATTAATGATATGATTGAGTTTGTTAAAGGATTAATGGAAAAGGGCTATGCTTATGAAACTAGCAAAGGAATTTATTTTGATGTTTCTAAGTTTAAAGGATATGGAATGCTTTCTGGCACAAAATTGGAGGACAAACTTGCTGGTGCAAGAATTGAAGTTGACCCAGAAAAAATAAATCCTTATGATTTTGCACTTTGGATTAAAGCACCTAAGGAACACATTATGCAATGGGAAAGTCCGTGGGGAATGGGATATCCGGGTTGGCACATAGAGTGCTCAGCAATGGGTAGGAAATATTTTGGCAATAGCATTGATATTCACACAGGTGGCATTGACCATAAAACAGTGCATCACGAAAATGAAATTGCACAAAACGACGCGCTTAATGGAAAGCAAACAGTTAGATTTTGGATGCATTGCGAATTTTTGCAAGTTGATGGCGGAAAGATGAGTAAAAGTTTAAACAACATTTACACATTGGAAGATTTAAAGCAAAAAGGTTTTGACCCACTAGATTTCAGGTACTTTTATTTAAATGCACATTATTCTAAAAAGCAAAATTTTACATTTGATGCCTTAAAATCAAGCAGAATAAGCAGGCTTAGATTATATGATGAGTGTTTTAAACATAAAATTGCCGAAAACAAAAATTTAGATTTAACACACTACAAACAAAAATTTGAAGATGCAATAAATGATGACCTTAATATTCCACTTGCCTTATCGGTTTTGTGGGAAATGGTTAAAAATGAAGAAAAAGCAAAAGAAGTTTACGAAATGTCATTAACATTTGACAAAGTGCTTGGGCTTGACATTGAAAAATATGCCATAGAGCAAACAAAAGGTGAAATTCCACAAGAAGTTTTAAGTATGGCAGAATTGCGTTGGGAAGCAAAGAAAAATAAAAACTTTGCCTATGCTGACGAATTAAGAAATAAAATTGGCGAATTGGGGTACGACATTTTAGATAGTAAAGAAGGCTATCAAATCACTAAAAGATAATTGGAGGAAAATCAAATGACTAAAAAGGGCGCAACAATTTTAGCACTAATTACAACATTTTTCTATTTTATAGTTTGCATTGTTGTAATGTTGGTGTACAAAGGAGAATCTGGTGTTGTAGAAACAGGAAATCAATTTTTAATTTTCTTGCTTGTTCAAGCACCAAGGATTATTTTCTTGTTTGGATTAACTGTGTTTTTGCTTGTGTTGTCTGCTTTACCTATTGAAAAGAAAAGTAAAAACAGCAACACAACTGTTACATCAAACAAACCAAAAACCACAACAAGAACAAGAACTGTTACAAGAACAGTTAAACCTGTTGTAAAGAAAATTGAAACAGAAGATGAATCAAGCGGGGAATAATGCGACATTATTTTATTGCTGAATCGCATAGTGACGATGATTATTTTACTTTTGAAGAAAATTTCAATGGTGATAAATTCATTTTTAATTCTTGCAACGATGTGTTTAGTAAAAATTGTGTAGACTATGGCACAAAAGTTTTAATAAAAACTATTATCAAAAATTCTTCAAATTATTTTGGAGATGTTTTAGATGTGGGCTGTGGCTACGGGGCATTATCAATAATTTTAGAAAAATATTTGAAAAATTGCAATTTTACTTTAATTGACATCAATAGCGAAGCCATAAAATTGGCAAAGAAAAATAAAATAGAAAATAAAAGCAATAACATAAAAGATATTTTTGAGAGTGATTTGTATAGCAATATAACTAATTCATATTCTCACATAATTTCAAATCCACCAATTAAAACGGGTAAAACAGTTTTAATTAATTTAATAACGCAAGGGTACGAAATTTTAAACAATGGTGGAAGTATGACACTTGTTATTAAAAAAAATTATGGGGCAGACAGTGCTAAAAACCTTATGCAAAAAACATTTGGGAATGCAGTTGTGCTTGAAAGAGATAAAGGATATTATATATTGTATAGTAAAAAATAGGTTAATGGCCTATTTTTTTGTTTAAAAACAATTCTAATTTAATAATGTGTTTCATAAAATATGATAATTAATAATTATTAAAATTAGGAGGCTGTTTTGGAAAATATAGTAAGAAAGTTGGAAGTTAAAACTGAAAAACCAACAAGAATGGTGCTTGAAAACAGAAAAGATTTGCAAATTACAGGCATTACAAAAGTAATTTCAATTAATGAAAACAATGCTTATGTTTTAATAAATGGAACAAAATTAAATATTACTGGAAGCGATATGAGTATTGAAAAACTTGATGTAAATGAAGGAATTTTAAATTTAACTGGAACAATTAATGAAATCAAATATTCTGGCAAAAATGTTAAAACTTCCTTTTTTAAAAGGTTGTTTAAATGATGAATAGTTCAATTTTATTCTCCACATTTGTTATAATTGGTGCGGTTTACGCCGAATATTTGTGTGTAACAAAGTTTATTAAAATGTTTTTAAAAGGGAGAGTAATTGACATAGTTTTTCAAATATTAAATCCTATAATTTTAATTGCTTTGTTTTATGTGACTAATCTTTATATGAATATGGGGCAATTTAGGCTTTATTTTGTGTTGGCATTTGTTTTTGGGTTTTTGTTATATAAAATTACATTTTACAAAATGCTTGATAAATTGCATAAATTGATTTATAATAAATTGACAAAGTTGAAAGCATTGAAATATACTAAGTTTGGTAAATTTGTGCTTAAATAATTTATAAGGAGGAAAGTAATATGGAAATAAAACAAAAAAGCGTTATAAAATGGCTTTGTGTTGCTGGTGTTACTTTGCTTTTTATTTTAATTAGTGTGTTGCTTTATCAATTTATAAGAATTGGTAATTTATCAAAAGAAAAGGAAAGGCTAGACAATCAACTTCTTCAAGTTACAGACCAAACGGAAAGTTATCAAAACAAAGTTGATGATATGAACGATTATGGCTTTTTGGAAGATTATGCAAGAGAATCTGGCTGGGCATTAAATGGAGATATAAAATTTATGTAAAACTACTTTTTAGTAGTTTTTTTTATTTTAATTAAACAATATACATAACTTATCTTTTTTATATATTTACTTTTATATAATAATATTATATAATTTATATAAACTATGTAAAATAAAAACAAATTTGATTTTAATTAAAAGATTTAAAATAGTTGGGGCAAAATGGAATTATATGAAGAAAAATTGTTTAATCTCGATTTTAAGTTGACATATAAAATTTATAAAAAACTTAACAAAAAACAAAAGTATAATGCAAAAGTTTTACAAAAATTTTTTAACGACAATTTTGATTGTTGGAGCAAAAACAAAATTAAAAAATTTTTTAAAAAAAATGTTAATGCGTTATATATGGCACCAAAAGAAATTCAAAAAGAATTCATGTCAAATGAAAACTTAAAATATTTGTCAAAAGATATTCAATTAAAAGCAGTTGAAGATGATGACACAAATATTATTTATGCAAGTGATGAAATTAAAATAGATTATTTTAAAAAACATATTGACAAAGGTTTTTTATTTACTAATGAATTACAAAAAAAAATAGTTTTTAATAACAATTTATTGCTACAATATATGCGAGAAGATGTTCAATTAGAAATTTGCAAAGACAAAAAGTTTATTAAATATGCTAGTATGTCTATTCAAGATAAGATTGTAAATAAAAATCCAAAACTATTTATTTATGCTTCAAATGATTACAAAATTAACATATCAAATATTGATTCTTGGGATATTAACAACATTACAAAAGAATCGCTTAAAGAGTACATAAAACTCAATATAAATTATAACAAAGAAACATTTAATAATTTATTAAACAAATTTTATGAAACAAAAAAATTAAGGCAATATGTTATAACACTTGTTCGTTATTCTAATGATTTGTTTATTGATAAATATGCAATAGATATTTATTTAAAGTGTAACAAAGGGAAGTCCTACAAAAGATTAAGGAGAAGTAAACAATGGAGAAGGGTAATGGAAAACAAATAAATAAAAATTATCTTAAATTGTTTAAAGATAGTCCACTTTACCACAAAATTGTAACCAACAAAAATGTAGAAAAAAGGCTTCCTATTCACATTTTATATGATTTTTTTGAAAAATATAAGGGAAGTTTTTGTTTATATTCATCTAGCGATTTACAAAACATTTTACCAAAATCATTTAAAAGATCGCAGTTTCAAAAAGATTTTATGAACTTAATTAAAGTTGCTTATGGTGATCATGCAGAAATAATTTTAAAAGAACGCCCAAATTTAACACTTAATAATATTTATAATTTTATTGTTTTTGAGCCATGCATTTATGAAAATTTTGGTAAAAATTTTGTTAATCAATTAATAAATTTTGACTATAACTATGTAACTAAAAACAAGTATAATGATATCTTGGTTAAAATTGTTGAAAATCCTAATATATTAGAGGGATTTAAGTATTGTTTTAATTTTATTAAAAGCAACAACAAAGACGAGGTTTACAATTATTCTAAATTATTCAATATTTTTTATAATTACGAATCTGTTTTTGTTGATTGTGCAAAGCATAAAAATGAAATGACACCCCAAATAAAAGGCTACTTACAAGATTTAATTATAGATAAAAACAATGAATTGGAAATAAAATCTTTTAGAGAATTAAAAGCATATCCAGAAATTTCTAAGCAATATTTTGATAGAACAGTTATGATTGCTGTTCCAACACGCCATCAAGATTTAATCAAAGAAGCAATTATGAATAGGTTTTTTGGATTAAGATATAAATTTTATGATGAATGTTATAGAAGGTCCAATAACACATTATCAAGCATTAAAAAATTTTATAATTTAGCACACATATTGGCCTATGAAGAAAACATACAAAGATTTAAGGGTGTAAATGCAAAACCACATTTTTCTAAAAGTGAAATAAGTTATTTAAAACTCGTTAATACGTTTATTAAAACAATGACAGGCAGCAATTATTTGTCATTAAATGATTGGGCCGAATTGTATAAAATGCTAGATGAAAATAGCAATTTAATTGTTAGACCAAGTGATGGTAGAGCAATAATTGATAAAATCCCACAAGTTTGTAAAAACGAAATGGTAGATACATTAATGACAGTTGAAAATTTGGAAAATTCCATCTTAAACAAAGAAAAAGGAATTAGAAAATCTTACATAACTGCCATAAATTCAAAAGGGAAAGAAATTACAATTCCAGTTTATCATCTTGAGGGCAAGCCTTTTGCCACACTTATGACATCAGTTGATTCAAATTTATCAATAAATAGAGATAGGAATAGCAACGGAGCAACAAAAACTGAAAGTTGGTTTGAGTATGAAAATGGTATTAGCCACATATCTTGTTCGTATGTTACTGAGTCCGTTAGAGCAGGTTTTGAATTTAAAGGTTTAAGTGGCAACGAAATTAATTATATGCTAGGCAAAAATGTAGATATAATTGCTATGGGATACGATGACATATTTTCTTCATTTCTAGAAAGGGACCCCGATGTTTATAGCAAAGAATGTACTAAATTTTCTATGCCAAATGAATTGTTGGCTGAAAGTGAAGCGGGGGCATATTATTACAATGAAATTACAGTTGAAAGATACTCATTGTTGGAGAGAAGGGGAGCGTGCAAAATACTGCCAGAAGCAATTATAAAAGTTGGCAAAGATCCGGCAGAAGAAATTGTTAACCATGCCATTGAATTTAGCGAATATGTAAAAAAACATAATATTAGGGGAAAAGACTTTGTTTTGCCTATAATAATGATTGATACCAGTAAATATTTGGACAAGCAAATTGAAGAAGAAAAAGATATACTAATTGAACAGCAAACCTTATTATGCGAATTGTCCAATAAATATTTTAAAAATAATAATATATTTAAATCTTTTAAAGATTTAACAAACAGCATATTAAAAGAACAAAAAGAAGACAACAAAAAAGACAAAGATAATAGTAAATACAATAGCCAACAAACCAATTCTGAAACTGAAATGGGTGAAGATTTTTAAGGAGCAAAAAATGGAAAATAATATAGACAAAAGAATTGAAAAAACAGCAAGCATTCTTGCAGAATTTGCTAAGAAAAAATTAAATACCAAAGACACATTGGAAGTGTTAGAAAGTTTGCCTGAATATGAAGGTAAAACAGAAGATATTGAAAAAACAAAAAAGCAAACCGATAAATAAATTTTACATTTTTAAATAAATCTAAAATTATTTTAATTTAAAATTTACGGAGACACTATGCAAACTGAACAAAATTCTAAGAATTATATTGAAACAGCAAAGCTATATAAAAAGTTAGTTACTAGCACAAAAGTTATGGAAAGGTTGTCAACAAAGGAACTGGTTGATTTTATTGAAAAGTACGATGGAAATTTTTACCCACTTTATACAACAGATCATGTTTTAGAAAGCGAAATAAAAGAATCGGATTTTCAAAAAGATTTTATAGAGTTGATGAAACACGCTTATGGTGACCATGCAGAAAAAATTTTAAAAGAACGCCCAAACCTAACTTTGTATAACATTTCAAATCTAATTGTGTTTGAACCATGTTTTGTTGAAACTTTCGGTGAAAATTTTGTAAATCAATTACTAAATTTTAACTATAAAGAATCAATTAATGCAGATTTCAATTATCTATTACAAGATATGGTTGAAAATCCTGAATCATTAAAAGGGTTTAAGTTTTGCTATGATTTTATTTCAAAACAAAATCCAGATGAAATATATAACTACACAAGGGCTTTTAGGGCGTATTCCGAATTTAAAACGCTTTTTAATGATTGTGCAAAACATAATGTGGAAATGACAGAAGATTTAAATTCAAATTTGTTAGATTTAATTGTTATAGGAACTAACAAGTTTGACATAGATTCTTTTGAAACACTTAAAGATTATCCTCAAATATCTAAACAATATTATGATCACTTTATTGAAGGGGCCCAATACTTTGGCGATCGTAAAAAATGTGTAGACGCAATTTTAAATAGATTTTTTGGTTTAAGAAGTGCAAACACTTCAAAATTTGAATCATTTAGAAGGTCTGTTTCAAGCATTGAAGCAATTAATAAATATTATAATTTACCTAAAATGATTGCTTATGAAGAAAATATAAGAGAAATTGACAACAAAGATTCGCACTTTACTAAAAATGAACTTAACTTATTAAAACTAATTAATACTATAAGCAAAATAAGTAGTTCAGCAAGTATTGGAATAAAAGATTTGGTTGATTTATATAATTTACTTGATAATAATTTTCAATCAGTTGTTAGACCTGGTGATTGTAGAACTATTATAGAAAAAATTCCAAATGTTTGTAGGAAAGAATTAACTAATACTCTTTTAACAGTTAAAGAATGCGAAGAATCAGTTTTAAACAATGAAAATGGAATTAGAAAGGAAATAATTCAAAGATATGATTCTAAAGGAAATTTAATTGAAATCCCAGTTTATCACTTAGAAGGAAAACCATTTTATTCTCTAATGACAATGACTGATTCTAATTTATCTATTAGTAGAGAAGATGTGGCAGAAAAACAAACTAAAACTAAAAGTTGGTTTGAATATGAAAATGGCATTAGCCATATATCGTGTTCTTATATTTCCGAATCAGTAAGAACCAGTTTGGAATTTTATGATTCATATAAAGATCAAGTAAACTATATGATGGGTAAAGATGTTAATATAATTTCCATGGGTCCGGATGACATATTTTCATCTAGTCATTTAAAGGATTCCGATTCATATAGTAATCGCCTTTCAACAGAGTTTAACATTCCAGATGAATTACTAAAACAATCTTTTAGAGACAATAGATATGGTTATAATGAAGTAACTATTGAAAGATATTCTATGCAAGAAGAAAAAGCAGCAACTAAAATTTTGCCAGAAGCATTAATAAAAAAGGGAACTGATCCTTCAGAAGAAATTATAAAACATGCTATTGAATTTAGTGAGTATGTTAGGGACCACGAAATTCGTGATAAAAATTTTGTGTTGCCAATTATTATGGTTGATGTGGTTAAGTATTTAAAAAATACTGATATGGATTCAATAAAAGAAAATTTAGTAACAAAAAGTAACGAATTAAATTATATGGCCATGAAATACAATAACTTACATATTGATTCAATCAAAGATTTAAACGAATTAGAAATTAATGAAAGTGATGAAGAATCAAAAGAATCAAATCCTAATATGGATAGTATTATAGAAAATTCTTCTTTTCATAATGATGAAAATATTGATATAGTTGATTAATAAATAATGAAGGGGAAAAATATGGAAGATAAATTAAATGATAAAATTCAAAAAACAGCAGAATTAATTGCAGGGTTTGCAAAAGAAAAGTTTGAAGAAGATGAACAAAAAGAAATTTTAAAAGAATTGCCAACTAATGAAGATGTAAAAGAAAATGATGAAGTAAATGAAGAAAACAATTTAGATTTAGGAATATAATTATGCTTGGAGCAATAATAGGAGATATTGTTGGTTCAAAATACGAATTTAACAACATTAAAACCAAAGATTTTAAATTGTTTGACAATGATATGTTTTTTACAGATGACACTGTTTTAACGGTTGCAATTTATGAAGCATTAAAAGAGTGTAATGGAAATTACAAAAATCTTGGTGAATATGCAAAGAAAACAATAACAAAATATGTTGAACTTTATCCATACAAAAGTTATGGTGGTATGTTTTTGGATTGGATTAGCGCTCCTAATCAATTAAAAAAGCCATACAATAGTTTTGGAAATGGGGCTGCTATGCGAGTTTCACCTGTGGCATATTTTGCAAACTCAATTTCGGAAGTTAAAGAACTTAGTAGAAAAGTTACTGAAATTACTCATAATCACAAAGAAGGAATTAAAGGTGCTGAGGCAACGGCAGTTGCTATCTATTTGGCTTTGCAAGGGTGTAGCAAAGATGAAATAAAAAAAGAAATGCAAAAATACTATGATTTTAATTTTACTATTGAAAAAATAAAAAATTCATATTCATTTAATGAAACTTGTATGCACACAGTTCCACAGGCACTTGAAGTATTTTTTGAATCTTTAAACTTTGAAGATTGCATTAGGTTAGGAATTTCTCTTGGTGGGGATAGCGACACTCTTTGTGCCATTGCAGGTTCTGTTGCAGAAGCATATTATGGAATTCCTAAAAACATAAAAAACCAAGCATATACTTATTTAGATGACAACATTTTAAATAAAGTGTGCGAGTTTTATGAAAATTGCAAATATGAAAAAATAAAATAACTCAAAATTTTGAGTTATTTTTTACATTTCGGCATCATAACTTGAATTATCAATCAAATTTAAGTTTGAAGTGTCGTTAAAATTATTTGGACTTAATAATTTAAAAATGCAAGTGTCATAGCCTTCTCTTTCAATAGAATATCCATTTTTTTCATAAAAATTTTTTACAATTTGGTTATCTGTTTCGGGATAATATTTTCCTTCAACTTGAAAGATTCTTTTATTTAAACAATCGTTTTCAAATAAGTTAAGTAAACTTTTTCCAACACCCTGATTGCGTTCTTTTTCTTCTACAACAATTTTGTTAAGCCACACACTTCTATTTTTAAAATTAAACCTGTAATTTATAAAACCTATAATTTTATCGTTATGCACACAATCAATTTTAAAGCAATCATTGTTTTTATATTTTATGTAATAAAAATCATTTTTCATATAACATCACCAAAAAGTTTTTCATAATATAATTATGTAAATTTAAAAGTTAATTACATAAATAATATATCAAAAAATTTGCATAATAACAATATTAGATTAAAAACAAATAGTTTTTTTTTAAAAACTATTGACAATATGGTCTATTTAAAGTAAACTAATAATGCTTTTGAATACAAAAGTAATGTCGCGGGATGGAGCAGCTCGGTAGCTCGTTGGGCTCATAACCCAAAGGTCGTGTGGTTCAAATCCCACTCCCGCTACCAATTTAATTAGCAATTTGATTATTCAAATTGCTTTATTTATATGGCGGCGTAGCTTAGTTGGTTATAGCGATCGGTTCATACCCGATAGGTCGATGGTTCGAATCCGTCCGCCGCTACCAAAAACACCTTAAAGGTGTTTTTTTGTTTTTAAGATGTTGGTTTTAAAATTAAAAAATTATTAAATTAAATAATTGGTAACTTAATTTTAACATTTATTTTTTATGGTAATTTAGTAATTATTAACTTAAACAGAATTGTTAACTGTATAAAAAAATACCCCAAAGGGTATTTTTAATTATTTTCTAAATCAAAATCATTATATCCTTCATTATTTTCAATAATGCTTTGTTTTGTGTCCAATTTACTTTCACATTCTTCAATTCTATTTTTGTTGCTTTTAAATATATTTTCATTTTTTGAATCTTTATATAAAGTTTCCAAATAATCTTTATCATTAAAAGCAACTGGGGTTGGGGAAATATTTAAACACATATCAACAATATTATCCATACATTCTAACATTTCTAATGTGTACAAAAATTTAGATGCTTCTTGAATATGATTTTGTGGCAAAAGTAAATTTTTTTGAGTTAAATAATTTTCAACAAACAAAGTGTTAAATTCATTGTTTTTAATATTATTGTCCATAACCCATAATCTATATAATTTAGAAAAGTTTTCATTTGATGTTGGATTTTTGATTAAATTTTTTAAACAAGGATGTAATTTTGAGTTATTAAAATATTCTAAATTTTGCCACATATTTATAACATCTTCAATTCCAATGGCATCAGCAGTTGTTGGATTTTTAAAATAAATAAAATTACTTTCTTTACTAAACAAATGAAAATGAACCCCGTTTGTTTTGTTTGGCATAAAAGTGATGTTTTTGTTATTGTTGACATCTTTGTTTTTGCTTTTTGTATTAAAAATACTTTGGTTGCCATTTTTTAAACTAATTTCTTTAGGGGATGAATTTGAGTGATAGCCACCAGAATCTATTCTTAAAATTTGATGAGTGTATTTTGCATTGTTTTTAGGAATTGCACTAACACTAATGCTAATCATATAGTCATTTGTTTGGTTGTTTTGCGTTATTTCAACTTGCTTTAAAAATGTATAATACTTGCCATTTTTATCTTTTGCTTCTAGTGGGAAGAAAAATACTTTATTTTTAAAGTTCTTTGTAAACACAGAAGATATTGCTTCCGTTCTATATTCTTCTGCTATTTGTTGAATATTTTTTGCTTCGCCATTAATATACAACTGTGTTTTTGGAATTGTTTGTAACATTTCAAACCAATCACAATTATTTTCAGTGTAACAAATAGGAATATTGTATTGTTGAATTATCTTTGTATCATTTGGATTATTTTGATAGTTTCTAATTTTGTAGTATGTGTATGCATAATTTCGTGCTTTTTCAAAAATTTTATATCTATTTTGAGGAGCGTGAGTGTTATACGGAAATAGGGGGTAATTTGGATAGCAATTAGTGTTAAGTATGTATTTTTTAAAAATCGACTTAGCAAAATCAAATGTGTGGGGAGATTTTTCAAACACTTTTGCTAAAAGTTGTCTTTTTGTGTTATTGTCTAAATTTAAAAATTTATTATCCTTTGGTAAGTTCGAATTAGGCAATAAAGAACTTATTGCACTAACAACATACATACATTCTTGTTGAGTTAGTCCATTAGGAACTTCAAGAGTAAATTTTTTGGGTACATCTTTTTGTTTTCTATATTCCAAATAATCTAAATATGACATAATATTTTCTCCCCATAAAAAATTTTACTTTACATATTTAGTTTATCATATAAATATTAAAAAATAAATATCTAAATTTTAAAAAAATAAAGATACTGGGTATCTTTATTTTTGCATTAAAATTTATTCTTCTTTTTCTATTTTTATATCATTGCTATTATTGTTATTTGAATCATTTAAATTTTCGTTAGGTGGTAAAGATATTTTATTTGTAGTTGTTTTAAATGTAAACAAATTTTTTGGTTCCTCTTTTTTAATCCAGTAAAATAGGCTTAATGCACCACTTGTTATAAATGCTCCAATGGCGTCAGCAATTAAATCGTTCATTGTGTCAACAACGGCAAGATGTCCAACAAAAGGTGTTCCATCAACATCATTATATCTTTGACAATTTAAATCGGCAAGGTGGTCAAATGTGTATTCCCAAAATTCCCAAATAACGCCAACAACAACGGTAAAACAAAAGGCAAATAAAAAAGCATAAAATAGTTGTGCGCTTAACGAAACATTTTTATTTATATACTTAGAAAATGTTGCATAGGTTAAAAATGCAATTAGCACACCACTCATTAAATGTAAAAAGAAATCATAATATGGCACTAAGGCATAAACTCCAAATCCACTGCCAAGCCCCATACTTAAAATACAAAATGCTAAGTATATGCCCCAAGCATATAGAGTGTAGTTTAGTTTTAATATTTTTTCAAACAAAAGTGGTAGTAATGAAACAAATATGCCTGCAAATTGAATTGCAACAACTGCAACTAATTTTGAACTTTTTGGAACATAAACTTTTGTTAGTAAAAGTGTTGCAAGAATTATATAAATTATGCAACTAACTCCAATTAAAGAATATTTAACTATTTTGTAATTTTTATTTTTAACCATTTTAAATTCCTTCAACTATTATAACAAAAAATTAATTTTATACTAAATAATTTTAATATAATATTTTGAATTTTATAATTGTATTATAACAATAAAAACAAAATTTATAATTTAAAAATCTAATTATAACAAAAACTTTTAAATTACAATTATTTTTATTTTAAATTTTTTGCATAAATTTTATTATGTCTAAATAGAACCATAAAAAAGGTTTTAATTGGTTTGTTGATTAATATAAAAATAACAAAAAATATTTAATTGTATTTTTAGTAATTATTGTTTACAAAAAAAGTTCCTTTTTTAAGGAACTTTTTTATTCCATTTGATTATCTTCAAATTCAGGTAAAATTTGTGTTAAGTTTGTAACATTTTCAATGGCGTGATGCCATTTGGTTTTGTTTGTTATATCGGTGTTTTCTGGATTTACACACAAAGTTCTGCAACCTGACAAATGTGCCCATTCATCATTGTCACCATTGCCAACAAAACAAATGTCTTTTGCTGGCATATTATTTTTTTCTTTAAATTCAGTAATAAAATGTGCTTTGCCTTCAAAGTCGTAGTTGGTTCCTTTAATTCCAACAACATAACCATTTTTGTCGTATTCAAATTCGTTTGCATTAATACTATCAAAGTATTTTGCATTTTCTCCCAAAACTTCTTTAATTACAGATTTAAAATTTCCACTAATTATGTGCAAAGAATATCCCATTTCTTTTAAAGTTTTAAATGTTTCAGTCGCACCATCATTTAGCCTAATTTGTTTTGTTATACTTTTAACTAAATCTTTGTGTAGTCCTTTTTCCATAAATTTTTCACAAGTTAAATCGCACCATTTTTGGTGAGTAATATCTTTTGTTAAAAACATAATAAATAACATGGAAAAATATGAGCCTTTGCCTGTTTCATATCCTAAATTTTCCCAAATTGCTTTCCATATATTAGGGCTTTTAATAGTTAAAGTGCCATCAAAATCGAACATAATTGCTTTCATAATCTTTCTCCTAATTTTTTTGATTATATCACATGAAAAATCATAGTGCAATACATAACTTTATTACAATTGGTGTAAAATTATGCCTTTGTAACATATTTTTTAAAAAAATAATAAATATATTTGTGTTAAATTTAGTTACAACATTGACTTTATTTTAGATAAAAAATATAATAAATTGTAAGGATTAATGATATGGGTAATGAAATTTTTGAAGCAATAGGTATTTTAGATTATGATGCTGGTGTTTGGAAACTAATTTTAAGGTTGGTTTTGTCGGCAATTGCGGGTTTTGCAATTGGTTGCGAAAGGAGATATAGATTAAAAGATGCAGGAATTAAAACTCACACAATAATGTGCGTTACTGCGTGTTTGCTTATGATTATATCAAAATATGGATTTTATGAGTTGTCTAAGTTTGAAGGGATTTCTTATGACTCATCAAGGGTAGCATCAAACATTGCAACAGGGCTTTGCTTTATTGGTTCTGGAATGTTGTTATATAAAAAAGACAACATTAAAGGATTAACAACTGCTGTTGGTATGTGTTTAACAATGGCCATTGGTATGAGCTTTGGTGCAGGGTTAATTATTACAGGAACATTTGTAACCATTTTTACAATTATACTTCAATTAATTCTTCATTTGCCATTTTCATTTTTTAAAAACAAAGATGCAATTGTTGTTAGGGCACAATTTATTGTTAATGGCAATTATATTGACCATTTTAAAGAAAAATTTAACATTTCAAAGTTTATAAAATTTAAAACATTTGTTGATAATGATAATTTAATTGCCGAAGTTGAATTTATATATACAAATAAGATACATAGTGAAGAATTAATTGATATGATAAAAGATGAAAAAGAAATTTTAATGTTTGAAAAGATAGAGGAAAATTAAATAAATAAAATAAAGAGCAAAATATTTGCTCTTTTTTATTAGAAACTATCTCCCTTATTCTTATTACATCTCCTACAAAGAGTTTGTAAATTGTCGTAAGTGCTTTTACCACCTTTTGCAATTGGTTTTATGTGATCAATTTCCAAATAGTCATGTTTTTCGGTTCGTCCACATATGCGACATCTGTAACCATCTCTTTTATAAATAGAAAATCTCATTTTGTTTGAAACTTTGCCTCTTTCAACTCTACATAAAGAATCCCAAATTCCTTTATCATTATAAAAGTCCCTGTTTTTATTGTTCAACCTTTTTATCAATAACAAGATATGTTCTGATGAAAAATTTTCGGTCTTTTTCTGATAAATATCACCATTTATTTTTGCACAATATAAAATTATTTTAACATTAAAATCAATCGTGGGCTTTAATAGATTTTTAGAAAAAAGTTTTTTTCTATTTTTAACAAATAACTTTTATTTAATTTAGGATCATTTTCAACATATTCGCCAAAATTTTTTATTTTGGATATTTTTGTGCAATATTTGTCATAATTAATTTTATTTATGTTAACTTTTTGGATTTCTTTTTCTATATCATATTTTTTATACTGTAATTGATATATCAAAAAATCTTCACATGAAATATTGTTATAAGATATACTGTTATCATATGTATGACTTTCATCAAAATTTCTTATATTTGTATAAAAAGAAAATTCGTTATTTATAACTAATAGGTTCTTTAAAGATATGCTATTATTATTTAGATATTTAACATATTTATTATATCTAAATTTTAAAAAGAAAAATATTATAATTGCTACAAATATGAAACAGCTAATAATTAGTACTTCAATCATATAATTCTCCAACTGAAATTATTATAGCATATAAATAATAAAAAAGTTATATATTTAAACAAAAATTACTCAAATGTCAATTGTGCCTGTGCTTTTTATATACTAGTTTTTTCGCATTTCTCAAATAATTAAGCCTGAGCTACTAATTTAAATAAATTAGATAAAAAGTGAAAGTGTTGGTAGGGGAAATACTTTTCGATTTATGCTATTTAACCACATTGCTAATTTATTTCATGGTGTACTTAATAGGAGTTTATGAAATAAGTTTTGCAAGTTAAGGCAGAATAATGAATTTTGTGACCATTATTTCTTTTCATTTTTTCTCTTGTCAAATAACTTTCACGGCATAAAATAGCAATAAAAAATTGAGATATTTGTTGTCTCAATTTTTTAATTATTACGCTAGTTTCAAAAGTGTTAATCTTTGCTACTGTTTTTTGTTTATTAAAATTGGTTAAAGTTTAATTGTAAATAAAGATTAATAAAAAACTTAATTTAAAAGTTAATTTTATTTTAAATTTTAATGCAAAATAACTAAAAATAAAACTATTAAAACAAGGAGTGTTGCGACTTTTGTTTAGGCTGGCACGAAGTGGCGAACGTAGTTCGAGTCCCCAAACGGAAATAAAAAAAAGTATGCTTTTAGCATACTAAACTGGTAGTCCCAAGGGGACTCGAACCCCTGTTACCACCGTGAAAGGGTGGTGTCTTAACCACTTGACCATGGGACCATATATGTAAAACGGAAAAACCAGCGTTTTACCGTGACGAGATTATTATAACTTATTTAAACCTATGTGTCAACATTATTTTTTATTTTTTTACTTTAATTTTAGAGTTGTTATAAATATGTAGAACTTGATTATAAATAAGGATTTTGTTATAATACATATTAGATTAAATTCTTAACTTATTATTTGATAATAATTAAACAACATAAAGGAAATTATGTTTATGGATTCAAAAACAATTATTGACAAATATTCAAAAGATGAAAAAATACAAAACATTGTTAAACTTTATAAAAAATTATATGGTTGGGGAATATTTTTAATTATAGTTGGTTGTTTGGGTGTTGCCACTTGTTTTTCATTAGTAATTTATGTTGGCATCAAACAATCATCAGGTTTTAGGGGAAGAGATGCTGGGCCATTTATTTGGAACTTAATAGGAATTGCAATTTTTGCATGTGTGATTTCTGCAGGGGTATATATTTTTAAAACTTCAAAAATTATTAAAAATGGACTTATTATAAAATTAAAAGAAATGGAAAATAATAAATGAAAAAAGTTAGTAAAAAACAAAAAATATTAATATTTGTGCTTTTGGGATTGATGGTTTGTTTAATTGTTGGTGTTGGTATTTTTTTGTACCACAAGTATAATCAAACACCATTATCTCCAAATGACAATAATGAAGAAACCAACACTGATGAGAATAAAACTGTTGTTGAATTTTATGTTGTAACACCAATTAAAGATGAATATTACTTAAATGAATATTTTAATATTAATGACATTGAAGTTTTTGTTAAATTTAGAACAAATGAAGGATTTGTTACTAATACATTTAATTTAACAACAGATTTTATAAAAGGATATCCAAATATAGAAGTTCCAAACACAAGTACGCTTGGGCCTCACTCGTTTACAATTATTTACTTAGATGGAGAAATAAATGTTTCTTACAATGTTGTGGAATTTAATGAAAAACATTGCTTGTTTGAGATGTTAAACAAGTGCTATATTGATCAAGATTCAATGTTTTCAAAAATTTCTGTAAATAACAAAATTAATTCCAATTTGCAATTAAAAAATTATATTGATAATGTTTACGATAATATTGTTGAAAAAGATGGAGAATTTAAAACTTTAAGTTATGCAAATGTTATTTACAATGGGCTAAAAATATATGATGTTGATAACACTTTAAGTTCTTTTTGCAATCCTAATAGTGATATTTTGCCTAGCATTACAAAAAATAATAATCAAGTTGTGGGTAAACTTTGGTGGCTTTTTAGTGATGAATATAAATTAATTGAATTTAGTTTGGATTATAACAACATAAATAATGGAATTTACTTAAATATAACAGTTGATGGTAAGACAACATCAATTATTAGTAACTATTTAGATGATTGTTTTAATATGGTAATAACCAATGAAGATGAATATGATGTTTTAATAAATTATTCAAGCAATCATTATTATATTGCAAAAGACAACAAAAACTTAAATAACGACCTTAACACAAAAAATTATAGTGAAACTTTTGCAAGTTTAGGAATAGATGTTTTTGAATATGATGTTTTAAACAATGTTGTTAAATTTAACAATGTAATACAATAAAATATATTTTAATTTTAAACCAAGCAAGATGCTTGGTTTTTTTCTACAAAATAAACCATAAAAAGATATATTTGTTTAATATTATATAACACCTTAAAATATAAATTTTGATACACTTAAATTGTTTTAAAATATTTTTTATAAAGGGGAAAAAGATGCAAAAAACAGAAGTTAAAACAAGATTTTACACATCAGAAAAATTTAAGGGATTAAAAATTGTTTTAAAATATTTAATTATGTTTGTTATATTTTATATTTTTTCAAAGGCAAAAATTCCCTATACATATTTAATGCCTTTTGCGTGTTCCATTTACTTTGCGTGCCTTTGGAGTAACACTAATTTATGGGGAACAACTCTTGCTTTTGCTTTAGGGTTTGGGCTTGGAAATTTTGAAATAAATATGCTTTATGTACTAATTAGTGTTTTAACTTTTGGCATTGTTACATATTTAGTGCATAAAAAGATAGGCAAAGGTTATAATGCTGTTTCAATAAGCATTTATTTGGCAATTTCACTATTGCCAATTATGTTTGTTAATGGAATAGATTTTAGCAATATTTTAATGGGGTTACTTGCTATAATTTTGTCTGTATGTATTTTTCTTTGTGCTTATATTTTTTTGGGAGCAACAATAAAAAGAGGTTTTTCATTTAAACTTAATTTGGACGAAATTGTTTGTGGGGAACTTATACTAATAGTTTTTAGCATGGGTTTGACTGCCATAACATTTTTTAATGTTGAATTAATCAAGGTGTTTGCCACATTTTCAATACTGTTGTTTTGTTATGTTTATAAAGATTTTACTTGTATGCTTATAGGCTTAACAATAGGGCTTGGGCATGCAATTTGTGTTGGTGAAATTACATACATAGCTTGCTTTGGAATTTATTCGCTAATTGCGTTAGGGTTTAAAAGCAACAAATATTTGGCACTAATTGGACTTTTAGTTTGTGAAATATTGTTAAATCTTTATTTTAAAGTTTATGAAACGAAAGTTGTTTTTGGAATTGTTGCAGTGCTTGTTGGGGGGATAATATTTTTGATATTGCCCCTTTCAATTACAACAAAAATAAATGATTTGCTTGGTGGATATAAAGAAAAATTGGCTGTTAGAAATGTTGTTAACAGAAGCAAACAAGGAATCAAAAACAGAATGATAGAAGTGGCAAATGTTTTTTGTGAAATGGATAGTGTTTATAGAAGCATGGTTAAAGGTGCAATTCCATTAAATGATGCCAAACAAATGCTTAAAGAAGAAGTGATTGAAAAATGCTGTGCAAACTGCCCAGACAAAAATACTTGTTTAAGAAACAATGGCAAACTTACAGCAGAAGTTTTTGATGGGTTAATTAATGCAGGATTTGAAAGAGGAAAAGTTACATTGCTTGATGTTCCACCATTTCTTACAAGCAAGTGTGGTAGAGTTAATATTATAATAACAAACATAAATCAGTTGCTTTTAAGTTATAGACATTATGCAACAATGGTTAATAATATGGACGCTAGCCGAGTTTTAGTGGCAGAGCAATTAAATGGGGTTAGTTCAATAATCCGTGGGCTTGCAGAAGAACTAGACACAAATATATCCTTTGATATTAGCAGAGAAAATAGAATAATTGAAGAACTAAGTTATAAGAATATGATGTGTTTAGAAGCATTGGTTTATGAGAAAAGTGCAAACGAATTGATTGTTACATTATTAATAAAAACATTTAATTTAAACGAAAAAGTTTTGGAAAAGATTGTAAGCAAAGTTTGTGGTGGACAAATGGCAATTTCATCAAGTGAAGTTTCTAATGTTGCAGGGGCAGTGGTTTTAACATTAAAAACTGTTGCAAAATTTGATATTGTTTTTGGGTATGCAAGCACAACAAAAGTTGGCTCAGATGAAAGTGGGGATTCGCACTCATTAATAAAAATAGCAGATGGGAAATTTATGATGGCGCTTTGCGATGGCATGGGAAGTGGAAATGTTGCAAAAAGAAAAAGCAAAGTGGCAATTAGTTTAATTGAAAATTTTTACAAGGCAGGATTTGACAACGAAACAATTTTAAATAGTGTAAATAAATTGTTGTCACTAAATAGTGAAGAAACTTTTTCGGCAGTTGATGTTTGTGTGCTAGACCTTAATAATTCAATCTGTGATTTTATAAAACTTGGTGCAACTTATGGATTTATTAAAAGAAACAATGAAACAATTGTAATTGATAGTAGTGGTTTGCCAATAGGGGTTTTAGAAGAAGTAAAACCTCATATTACCAAAAAACTTATTCAGGCAAACGATATTATTGTTTTGATTAGTGATGGAATTACTGATGCATTTCAAGAAAAGGAAGAACTTACAACATACATTAACAATTTAGAATTTATTAATCCAAAAACAATCGCTGATGACATATTAAAATCTGCTATGGAAAGAAATTCCAATATGCCAAAAGATGATATGAGCGTGGTTGTTGTTAGAGTGTTCAATAGAGTTTAATATTTTTTTAATTTGAAAATATTTACCAAAAAATTTAAGTTTTAGTTAAAATACAATAGTTTTTTAATTAATTTTTAAAAAAATTACACCAATTTACGGAAAATTTTTGAAAATATGTTATAATAAAATAAGTTTGCTATTTACAATCAAAGCATATAATTGTATAATTATTTTGTAGTAAATAATAGGTGGAAATTATGGATAAGATTAAGGAAGCGATTGTTAAAAATAATTTAATTAACGAAAATGAAATAATTGGTGTTGCATGTTCTGGGGGCATTGATAGTATGTGCTTGCTTGTTGCACTAAATGAAATTAGTAAAGAATTAAATTTTAAAGTTGTAGCAATCAATGTTGACCATTGTATTAGAGAAGTTAGTGCAAAAGATTCTGAATTTGTTGAAAATTTTTGCAAAAAAAATCAAATTCCTGTAAAGTGCTTTAAAATAGATGCACTTAAACTTAGTGAAGAAAAGAAAATTAGTGTTGAACTAGCAGCAAGGGAAGCCAGATATAAAATTTTTAATAGTTTAATTGAAAAAGGAATTGTTAATAAAATTGCTCTTGGACATCACATGGTTGACCAAGCTGAAACTATACTTTTAAATATTTTAAGGGGTAGTGGACTTAGTGGAGCAAGTGGAATGAGTTATATCCGTGATGGAAAATTTATTCGTCCAATGCTTAAAGTTTCGAAAGCAGAAATCCGTGCTTATGTAAGCAACAACGAAATTCCTTATGTTGAAGATGAAACAAATAAAAATAATGAATATAGCCGTAATTACTTGCGTAATGTTTTAATGCCAATGATTAGGTCAAAATGGCCTAATGCTGATAGAACAATTTGCAACTTTGGGGTTATTGCAAGGGAAGATGATGAATATATTTATTCAACTTTAAACGATTCAGGTGTTATTTATGAAAATGAAAACACTGCAAAAATTCCAACAAGTTATTTTGCAATTTACAAACCAAGTGCAATAAATAGAATTATTATAAAAGCATTTAACAAAATTGGTGCAACAGTTGATATTGAAAGAAAACACTTAAAAATTATAGTTGGCTTGGCACTTGAAGGGGAAAATGGAAATAAAATCAATTTGCCACACAAAATTAGTGTTATTAAAGAGTACAATTACATTACAATAACAAATAGAAATTATAAAGCAAAAAAGGTTTGCTATAAATTTGAAAGAGAAAATAATAAACTTAACATACCAGATTTTGGGGTTATTGAAATAAGACGCACTACAAAGCGTGATCCAAAATGTTTTACCCATTTAGTTGATGCCAAAAAAATTCCATCTGGTGCTGTTTGGCGTTTTAGAGAAGATGGAGATTTGATTGAAAAATTTGGTGGTGGAACAAAGAGTTTAAGTGATTATTTAATTGATAAAAAAGTTCCAAGCAGAATTCGTCATAATTTACCTGTGCTTGCTGTAAATAACGAAATTTTAATTATTGCAGGCGTTGAAATTAGCAACAAAGTTAAAGTTGATGAAAATACAAGAACTGCTTTAGGAATTAATGTTGTAAGGTTTTAAAAATGGAAAAAATAAGTACGAATTTAATTAGATTGGCGGAAACTGCTAAATCTGAAAATGAAAAAATTTATATAGTTGGTGGGTATATAAGAAACTACTTTTTAAAATCATATCCAACTGATATTGACCTTAGTGGAACACCTAATACTAATGAAATTTGTTTGATTGCAGGGAAATGTGGATTTTCTTCTCAAGTGGTTAATGAAAAATTAGGCACAGTTTTGTTAACGGGTTTTGGAGAACAATATGAATACACACCATTTAGAAAGGATATTTACGAAAAGGGTGGATTTCACACTCCAAAAGATGTTGAATTTGTAAAAAGTTTGGAAGTTGATGTTACAAGAAGAGATTTTTCAATTAACACTATGTACTATGACATAGTTGAAAATAAAATAATTGACATTTTCAATGCAAAAAAAGATATAAAACATAAATTAATAAAATGCATAATTTCGCCTAGACATGTGTTTAGTAGTGATGGACTTAGGATATTAAGGCTAGTAAGGTTTGCTTGTGAACTAGACTTAAATATTGAAAAAGAAACTTATAAATCTGCAAAAAAATATGCCTATCAGTTAAAAGACATTTCAAAAGACAGAATTATTAAAGAACTTAAATTAATGATTACAAGTGATGAAAGATGTGAATATGATGCCTACGCACATGTTAAAGCAATTAAATTATTAAATAGTTTGGGGCTATGGCGATACATATTTAATAGTGATTTTAAAAACTTTAAAGTGTCATTAAAAGGAAATGTTTTTAATATGTACAAAAAGTGCAAACCCGAAGAAAGGTTTACTGCACTTATGTGTGTTGTGTTTTACAATATATTTAAATCTTACAAATTTAATGACCAACTAATAGATTTTTACTTAAATATTATGTTAGGTTCCGATGGACTAAGATTGCAAAAAAGCATTAACAACATAAAATCTTTAATTTTAGTTTTAAGGGAAATGACAACAAAATCAAATAGTGCTTATGCTTACAATAAACTATGTATTATGTTTAATAATTTAAGTGAAGAAAATAAAAATATTATAAAATGTGGATTTGACACATTAAATATTGAACAAAATATTCAAGATTTGTTTGATGCAAAGGTTCCATTTAAACAAAGTGACATTGACATTTCTAGCAAAGAATTAATGGATATGGGAATAACAAACAAAAATTTAAAAAAGGTTTATAGTTTAATTACTTTTGAACTTTTAAGTTTAACTTTAAAAAATAAAAAAGAAGATATAATTGAATATATTAAACATTTCTTAAAAGATGAAATTAAAAAATAATCTCCAACATTAGAGATTATTTTTTTTATAACTATCACTAAAATATTGGAGTTTATTTTACATAATTATTATAAATTTATACATACTAAATTTAATCATACAGTAGGAGAAAATTTTGTGGAAAATAAAAAAGATAAAATAATAAATAAAAAAGATTATAGCAATATTCAAAATAAAAATGAAAATAAATTGTCAAAAGTTTATACTACAAAAGAAACAAAAGCGAATAAATCTAGTAACAACAAAATCAAAAATGAAACCACCAAAAATAAAAAGAGTAAAACTAGCAAAAAAACAAACAATCTAAAAAAATCAAAAAATAATAAAATTAAGAAAAAGGACAAAACAGGCATTTTAATTGGTGCAACATCAATAATATCTTTGCTTTTGATAATGGTTGTTGTTGGTGAATTATATTTGATGGATAGTAGCAATTCAAATATGTTAAGTTACAATGCCAATGTTAATGGAATAAATGTTGGAGGCATGGAACTATCAAAAGCCAACGAAAAATTGGTAAGTGCCTTTAATGAAAAAGCAGAAAATTTTGAATTGAATTTAAACTATAAAGATAAAAGGTGGACGCTAACAAATAGTGATTTTGAGATAAATTCAAACATACACACAATTTTAGAAGAAGCATATTTGCATGGAACTAATTCATCTTATGAAATTCAAAAAGAAAACACAAATAAAATAATCAAAAATGGTGGAACAGTTAATGTTGCATTTAACTATGTGTTTTTAGGATTAGATGAAAAAATTGATGAAATTTTAAGCGAAATCGAACTTGAGCCTGTAAATTCTGAAGTTGTGTTTAATTCTAGAAGCAAAGCCAAGTTTTACATTACAGATGAAAAAAATGGATATAAAGTAAATAAAGAAAAGTTGTATGACGAAATTAATAGACAATTTTTAATTAGCAATAAAATAAATATTGACTTAGAGTTGGAAGAAACCGAGCCTGAAATAACAAAAGAATATAATGAAAGCATAACCAACTTGCGTTCAAGTTTTAGCACAAGTGTTTCGGACAGCACGGGCGCTAGAAAAAGCAATGTTAGGGTTGCTCTTGCAAAAATTGATGGATTAAAGATTAATCCGGGGGAAAGCATTTCATTTAATTATTTAACAGGTCCACACACACTTGAAAATGGATACAAAGTGGCAACTATCATTTACAACGGACGATTTACAGATGGAATTGGTGGTGGAATTTGTCAGGCAAGCACAACATTATATAATGCACTAATTAGGGCAGATATTCAAATAGATGAAGTAAACAAACACACATTGCCTGTAAAATATGTTCCTCTTGCTCTTGATGCTATGGTTGCAGAATATATTTCTGATTTGCGTTTTACTAACAACTTAGACACTCCAATATTTATTAGTGCATATTGTGATAGCGAAAAAGCCTATGTTGATATTTACGGCGAAAAAATGGAAGAAGGGCTAGAAATTAAAACTAGAAGTGAAACTGTAAGGACTATCAAACATGGTGGCGACAATATAATTGTTGACACTAATAAAGAATACACAGACAAAGTTTTGTTTAAAGGGGAATATTATAGATTAACATATCCAAAAGATGGTTATGAGGTTAAGGCATACTTAGATTATTATGTAAATGGAGAGTTAAAGGAAGAAAAACTTATTAGGCACGAAACATATCAACCTCAAAATGGTATAGTTATAGAAGGTGGTGCAGAACCAGTTGCAGGGATGACTCCTATTGAAAGCAATGTTGTTATACAAAATTAATTTTACTTTTATGAAAATATTTTAAATTTATATTCAAACAATTGCACTTGCCTTTGGTGGTAAGATGATTAAAAAAATAATTATAAATTTATGGTATACATTTTTATTCATAAAAAATGTATACCTATTTTTATTTTTTTGCACGGCAAAAAAGTTTGTCATAATTGCACAAACTTTTTGTTGATAACTTTTAAAATTTATATATATTCATCACTTTTGTTCTAAAATTAGAAAAATGTTTAACATACAAATTGTGGATAACTTTAAAATTTTTTGTGGAAATGTGGATAACTTAACAATTTTTATACATAATTTTGTGTTTTTATACAATTTTTTATAAATATTCATTAAAATTTATAAATATTTTTTTGTGCATAAGTGGATAACTTATAAATATTAAAAATTAGATTTAACTTGACAAAATATTTATTCATAATTATTCATATTGCACATTTTGTTCAAAATTATTCAAATTTAAAAGGTTAATAATATAGGTGTTTTTTGGGGTTTTTATATTTATAAATAAAAAAATTGTGCTATGAATATTTAATCATAGCACAAATTAATTTATATTTAACAACTAAAACTTAGTTGGAATAAGGGGGGAGGATGTATACAAATTAATGTATACACTTCATATTATGTTTTTTGTTTTGCTTGTGTTAATATTTTAATGTTTTTTTATAATAATTTATTTATTAAAATAATAGAGATTATTATAAATCTTTGATATAATGTTTATGCATAATAAAAATGTGAAGGTGAATTATGGATAAAGTTGTTGTAGTTACTGGTGGCACTAGTGGAATAGGAAGAGAACTTGTTAATTTATATTTAAGGGATAATGACCAAGTTGTTATTTTGGCAAATGCAAATTTATATAAAATGGAAAATGTTATACTATGTGATGTTTCTGATGAAGATCAAGTAAAACAAGCATTCAATGATATTAAAGAAAAGTATGGCAGGGTAGATATTTTAGTTAATTGTGCTGGGTTTGGAGTTAGTGGAGCATTGGAACTTATTCCAAATGAAAAGGCTGAAAGCATTATGGCTGTAAATTTTATGGGAGTTTATAATTGTTCAAAATATGCTTTGCCACTTATGGCAAAAGGAAGCAATATCATAAATATTAGCAGTGCGTGTGCATTATTTCCTTTGCCTTTTAGAGGGCTATATTGTGCAAGCAAGGCTGCAGTTAGTTTGTTGAGTTATAGTTGGCGTATGGAATGTGCTCCTTTTGGAGTAAATATTGGTTGCGTGTGTCCGGGGGATGTTAGAACTGAATTTACAAAAAACAGGGTTAAAAATTACGAAACAAATGAAAGATATGGAACACGAGTAAAAACTGCTGCTGAAAAGGTTGATAGTAGGCAAGACAAAAGAATGGAACCATACAAAGTTGCAAGAAAAATTTACAAGTATAGTTTAAAGAGAAAACCAAAGCCATTGATAATAATTGGTGGAAAGTATAAATTGCTTTATTTTGCATCAAAAATTTTCCCACTAAAGTGGTTGCTTTACTTTACACAAAAAATTTATGGTGGAAAATAAATAAATTAAAAAATATTTAAAGTAAAATTTTAATAAACAAAAATATAAATTAAAAAATAAAAAACTCTAAGGAATTAGAGTTTTTTTATATTTCATCAAAAATTAATAATGGTTCTTCATTGTTATCTATTTCAAGCATACTTTTATCTAAAAACATATTGTCGCTTTTGTCACTAATTTGGCTTACTGCTTTGTAGGAATTTATAGTTTTTATTCTTTTAATATCCTCATCATTTACACAATCAAAATTTTGTCTTGCAGACTTTAAAATTTCAAAAAATGTGTCTATTTGAATTGGATTGCTGTTTTTTAAAATACTTAATGTTTTATTTAAAGCAATTTTATATTCTTCACAAATTTTACCATTTGTTGTGTAAGGCAAAATGTTTGTTTTATAAAGTTCATTTATTTGGTTGCATGCTTCAATATTTTGGACTTTTTCTTTTAATGCATTACTATCATCTGCAATTTTAAGCAATCCAAAATCTGTTTGCGAAAATTTTAAGTAAAATTTAGATTGATGCAGAGTGTTTGCAAAAAACAAAAAATTGTCGGTTGGTTTTTCTTCGGCAAAAATTGTTTTATTGTCAACTGCATCAAAAGTTGGGTCAAACAATAAAATTCCATTGTAATTATATTTTTCATCATTTACTTTGCAAATAATTTTTGAATGTTCGCTTGACTTATTGTTGCTTAAATTTAGTTTGCAAGTTGAAATACAACAATTTATGTTGCATAAATCACATAATGTTTTAAATGTGTAAGAATATATAAAACAAACAATAAAATCAGAATTTAAGGAACTAAAAAAGTTTCTAGAAATGTTTTTGTTTTTGCTATCTAAGTAAGGTTTTGTTTTTACATAATCTTCAATAAGAACAAGTTTTTCAAGCGGTGACAAATTCAAACTATTAATTTTGTTTGCATATTTTTTTAAAGGATTAATTGTTTTAATGTATGATAAGTAAGTTAAATTTTCTTTGCCAACTATAAGATTTAACTTGCTTTTTACATTTTTTAAGTTTTTATTTATGTTATATAAATTTTCCCTATCGGAACTATTTATAAGAATATTGGGTAAAGATAAGTTAAATGTGGTGCAACTATATTTTGAATTGTTTTTTGTGTACAATTCAACAATTTTTAAAGCGTTTTTAATACTACAACTTAAATTGATTTGAAACAAATTTTTATTGAAGCCAAAAAATTGATTTAATTGTTGAAGTTCCTTTTCATCTAAATCCTGTGTTATATTAAGTTTGTTTAAATAATAATAATCGCTAAAAGAAAATAAATCGTTGTTGCCACTTATTTTATTTAGATTAAATAACTTGTAATTTTGTATTGTTGAAAAAGTGATATTTTTTTTTGATAATAAATCAGCATCATCTATGCTAATGTTGTTTTCAAAAATAAGGTTTTTAAAATTGTTTTTGCAACTTAAATTTAAAAAAGTGCTACAATCAAAATCACAATTTTTAGTAAAATAGAGATTTTTAAATGAAATGTTGTTTTGCAATGATATGTTTTTTATAAAACTAAAAGAATTTAAAATAACTGAATTAAATTGTTTTTGTTTAATTGCGTTAGTTATAATGCTGGTGCAGTATAGTTTGTGTTTAATATAAAAATCTTTATTTATTGCAACAACAACATTATTATTTTTGTTGTCGGTTTCTATGTCATAAATTGGAATAGCGTCGTTAAAAAAATTCCAATTATTTTCTATGTTATTGGAAAATGATATGTATATTGAATTTTTTCCTACTAAGTTTTTCATTAAAAGTTCCTTCTGCTTAATAATTTTAACATATTTATTTTGTTATTTCAATAGTAAAAATTTTAACTATTTTGCAACAATATTGATTAAAAAATTAGGAGTAAAAAATATTTAAATTTTAAAAAATTAATTACAACAAAATGTAAACATTTTTATTTCGAAATATAAATTTGATAAGTTTTAAATTTTAGTTATATATTGTTTTTATTGTTAAATATAAATATAAATATAAATATAAATTTAATAGTGGCGTTATAATAAATATAAATAAAAAAAGCAGATTTGAATCTGCTTTTTATGTTAAAAATAAAATAGAATTTAAAATATATTAAATATCTTTTGGTTTATTTTTTTGTGTTTTTTTGGTTTTATTGTTGTTTAAATTATCTTCTGGTGTTGAAACGATGTTGTTATTTGTGTTTGCATTTTCATTGTTTTTGCAATCATTTTCAACATTTTCAATTTCAACATTTTTAGTTGCGTCATCGATGCTGTTATCTTCAACTTTTTCATTTTGTAATTCAATAGGTTTATTTGAGTTTTGGCTATTAATTTTGGACAATTTTTTCTTTTTTTCATTTTTCTTTTGTTGAGGAACATAAAAACCATTTCCTAAAACTTCATTTATGTTAGTGCTAAAAACAAATGCTTCGGGGTCAATTTCTAAAACCAATTTTTTAAGCATAGGTGCACGATATTTGTTTATCAAGCAAAGTATCATACTTTTATCTTGGTGTGTGTACATACCTGTTGATTTTATTTCAGTTGCGCCTCTTTTTATGGTTTCAAAAATTTTGTTTGAAACTTCTTCTTTTTTGTTTGTAATTATGTAGTATGCTTTAATTCCTCTTGAACCATCAATTACAAGGTCTGTTATTTCACTTGCCAAGCAAACTGTAATTAAAGAGTAAAGCAAACTATTTGCACCATAAGCTAAAACACTTAAAAGTAAAACAATTGAATCACAAATAAAAATTATTTGACCAGTTTTTAATTTTATTGTTATGCTTCTAACAATTGTTGCAAGCATATCACAACCACCAGTTGAACCATTATTTTTTAAAACAATTCCTGAACCTAAGCCAAACAAGGTGCCACCATATAGTGAACAAACAAGTAAATCATCTTTAACATAAAAATTAAACAAACTGGTTACTTCCATTGAAACGGAAAATGAAACAATTCCAATTAATGCAAAAATAGCAAATTTTTTACCAACTAATTTATAAGCAAAAATATATAAACCTATGTTTAAAATCAAATAAATTATTGATGGATTAATGTTTATTTGAATTTTATTTAAAAAAAATGCAATAACTGCTGCAAGTCCACTAAATCCGCCAGATGATATGTTGTTTGGTGTTAAAAACAAATTAAATCCAATGCCCATTATAATTGTTCCTACAACTATCATTAAACCGTTTAAAATGTCTCTCTTTAAACTTTCATTTTTCATATAAAAAAATTCTCCTTAAATGCTTCAATAGTATATAACAATTAAAAGATATTTTCAATTACTTAATTTAATTTTTATATTTAAAATCAAAAAAACACACAAAATAATTTTAATATAAAAAGATGTAATTAAAATTACATATAATAATTATTATAAAAACCCTTAAAATGTCATAAAAAATTTAAAAAAATTTAAAATTTTGTTAAAGAAATTTATTATGTAATAGCAAAGCACAAAATATTATTAAAAAATATTAAACACTTATTGACTAATTTTAGATAATATAATATACTTTTAATGTTCTAGGAGAAATTTATGAACAGTATTTTACTTCAACAACAACAAAACATAAATTTTTAGTGTATTAATTTTTTTAGTACACAAAGTTTTGTATGCTTTGGGTAAAATGAGTAAATTAAATATTAAACACCTTAAAGCGATTTAAGGTGTTTTATTTTTTATAAAAGGGGATTAATATGAAAGATTTTGGTGATATTAGATTAAAAAATATGATAGAACACAGACCTGCAATAAAAAAGAGAGCTGTTGTAACAAGTGGATTACCTTATGGCAATAAATCACTTCATTGTGGGCATATAACATTGTTTATTCATTCCGATTTTTTTGCAAGATTTATGCGTGATAGAATTGGATTTGAAAATGTTATTTATCAATCAGGCACAGATTGCTATGGAAGCCCAGCAATGGAAGGATATAGAAAAGCAGTTGAAAAAGAAGGCTACAAGGGGACCATTGTTGATTATGTTACAAAATATCATAATATACAAAAGGACATTTTAGATTCCTATCATATTTCAACTAACATATATGGAGCAAGTGCATTTGGTGAAGAAAAACCTTTTCATGATGAATTTAGTGCAGAAATTTTTAAAAAATTAATTGAATCTGGCTCAATGGAATATAAAAGCACTTTGCAATTTTTTGATAAAAAAATGAATTGCTTTTTAAATGGTAGGCAGGTTGTGGGGAAATGCCCTATTGATGGTTGTTTAAGCGAACACGCTTATGCTGATGAGTGCGATTTAGGACATCAATATATGCCAAAAGAACTTATAAACCCTGTAAGCGTACTAAGTGGCGAAACTCCTGAATTTAAAGAAGTTGGAAACTGGTATTTTAATGTAGAAAACTATATTGATGAACTAAAAGAGTGGTTAGATTATCTTGATAAAAACACTTCAACTAGAAAATATATGATTAAGGAAGTTAGAGAATTTTTAAAGAAACCTGAAATCTATATAAAACAAGAATATTTAGAAAAATTTAAGGAAATTGAATTTTTGCTTCCAACATTTGAATATGCCGATGAAACTAAAAATTCTTTTACAGTAATATTTAATAAATTAAGTGACAGAGAGTTTGCGTGTGAAATGTTGACCGATGCAGGAATTAGATATAGAACAGGAAAAACTTTAACTCCATTTAGAATTACGGGAAATTTGGAGTGGGGAGTTAAGTGTCCAGACACAGACAAAAGCAAAGACTTAACATTTTATGTTTGGCCAGAAAGTTTGTGGGCACAAATTTCATTGACAAAAGCATATTTAAATAGAACTGGCAAAGCCAATACTTGGAAAGATTGGTGGTGCAGTAAAGATTGTAATGTTTATCAATTTATTGGAGAAGACAACATTTATTTTTATGGACCTGTTCAAATGGCATTGTGGCTTGCAACACAAGGCAAAAATCCAACAATGGACATTAAAGATGGCGATTTGATGGTTGATAATATTGTTGCAAATAAGCATACTTTGTTTTTGAATAATAAAGCAAGTAGTAGTGCCGACATTAAGCCTCCAATGGCAAACGAACTTTTAAATTATTACACTGAAGAACAATTAAGAATGCATTATTTAACAATGAATGTTTCAAATAATAGTGCAAACTTTATGCCAAAAGCATTTAATCCAAATGCAGACCCAAATGAAATAGACCCTGTAGTTAGAGAATACAATTTATTAACCAATGTGTTTAATAGGGTTTTAAGAAATTTGTGCTACACATGGCAAAGAGATTTTGATGGTGTTATGCCTTACGGCACACCAGACACCGAATTTTTGATTGAAGGCAATTTAACAATGCTTAAAGTTGAAAAGTTTATGATGGAACAAAAATTCCATATGGTTTGCTACGAACTAGACACATATATTAGAAATATGAACAAATATTTTGCTAAAAATTCTAGTATGTTTGAAAAAGACAAAAATTTAGAAAAACAAGTTATTGTTAACACTTTGCATATGGTTAGAGTTGCAATAACGCTTCTTCATCCAGTTGCTCCAACAAGCATTGAAAAACTAGTTAAATTTATGGGAATTGATGAAAAAATATTTAGTTGGAAGGAAGAAGAAAAATTGATTTATGATTTTATTGAAAATCCAAAAAATCACAAACCGACATTTTTAAATCCTAAGGAAGATTTCTTTGTTAAGCACCCAAGCCAATACGAAGAAACAAATGAATAATAAAAATAGAAAATTAATAATAAAAATAGAAAACTCACACTTTTAGTGCGAGTTTTTTACTTTTTTAATTTTTGTTTTGAAAAATAAAAATTAATTGTTATAATATAATCAGTAATTTGTGGCAAAAATAAAATTTGACAAAATTATTATTTGTGCCTTAATAAATTTTAAAATTAAATATGCAATTAACTATTTAAAATAAAGGATATATTATGGAAAAGAAAAATTTAATGACATATTTTTTAATACCAATTATTATGGTTATTATGTTTTTAACAATAATGATAAGCATTGCAATTTTTTCTCCTAAAAACTGTGTTGTAAAAATATACACTTTTACTGAAACAGGGGAAGAAGTTAATGTTGGTGCATTAAGAAATTATTATTATAGATCGCCAAGAGTTGGTATGTTAATTACAGGGCTTGACAAAGTTTCTACCAACTATATTTTGGAAGGATATTATTTTAATTACAACAAAGAAACTAACGAATTTACTAACAAAATTCCTGACACATATAAATTTGAAGAAAACATTGTGATTTATGCAAAATATGTTAGTTCAACCACTGATTAAATAAAAAACACTTTTAAGCAAAGTGTTTTTTTATTTTTTTATATTTAATATTTTTCAATTTTTTTAATTTATAATTTTTTAATTTAATATTAAAAGTTTATATTTAATTTTAAGATTATATTATAAATCCCAATCAAAAGTTCGTTTTACTGCTTTTTCCCATTTGTTGTACAATTTTTGCCTTGTTTTAGGGGAAATTTCACTTGTGAAAGTTTTGCTTGAATAAAACATATTTTTGATGTCGGAAATTGAGCAAGTGTTAGTTGCAACCAAAACCATGTAAATTGCTCCCATGGCAGTGGCTTCGGTGTTGTTGTTTTTAACAACTGGTTTGTTAATCATATTTGCTTGAAATTGTAAAAGGAAATTGTTTCGGCTTCCTCCACCATCAACCCTTAGTTCGCTTACATTTTGGTTGGCAAGTTTCATTTCGTCAAGAATTGCTTTAACGTTGTATGCCATACTTTCAAGCCCAGCTCGAACAATATGTTCCTTTTTTGTGTTTAGTGTTAGTCCAATAATTGTTCCTTTTGAATTGCTATTCCAATATGGTGCTCCAAGTCCTGTGAACGCAGGAACAAAATAAACTCCGTCAGTGTCGGGTACACTTAAAGCCATTTTTTCGGTTTCTTGTGCTTTTTCAAAAAAGTTCAAATTATGTTGCATCCAGTTAATTGTGTTGCAAGCACTAAAAACACTACCTTCCAAAGCGTAATTAGTTTTGCCGTTTATTGTGTAGGCAATAGTTGTTAACATATTATTAACACTTGCTGGTTTTGTGCCAGAGTTTAATAGCACAAAACAACCTGTTCCGTAAGTTGCTTTGGCTTGTCCTTTGTTTAGGCAAGATTGCCCAAACAAACTGCTTTGTTGGTCGCCAATCATTGCACACAATGGAATTTCAGGGAAATCAATTAAGTTTCCAATAATATGGTTGCAATCTACAACTTCTGGTAAAATTTCTTTTGGGATTTTAAAAAAGTTTAATAGTTCATCGTCCCAGCACATTTTGTGAATATTAAAAAGCATTGTTCTGCTGGCATTTGTTGTGTCGGTGTAAAATTTGCCAGTTAATTTAAAACTTAAATAACTATCAATTGTTCCAACGCATAAATTGTGTTGTTTAATTAAAGTTTTTGCTTTTGGAACATTTTCTAAAATCCACTTGATTTTGCTTGCACTAAAATAGGCATCGGCAATAAGACCTGTTTTTTCTTTTATTTTGTCTAGCATTTCTTTCGACAAACTTTCAATAAATTTGCTTGTTCTTCTGCATTGCCAAACAATAGCACGAGTAATAGGTTTGCCTGTTGATTTGTCCCAAGCAACCACAGTTTCTCTTTGATTAGTAATTCCAACGCCTAAAACTTCTTCTGGTTTTATCTTATTTTCGGAAAGTACTTTTTTGAATGTGTAATATTGGCTTGCCCATATTTCTTCGGCATCTTGTTCTACCCAACCAATTTTTGGATAATATTGTTTAAAAGGTGCGCCAACAATGTTTAAAATTGAATTTGTTTGAATATCATATAAAACACTTCTACAACTTGTAGTACCTTCATCAAGACCAATTACATATCTTTTCATAATACTACTCCTTAAATTTATCTACTTATATGATAACAAATAATAAAAAAATAATTAATTAAATTGCGAGTATAAATTCTAATTTTCAAAATAAATTAAATTAGAGTTTGAAGTTTAATAATTGACTTAAAATTAATTAAAGTATATTATGAAAATGTAAGAAAATGTTGAGAGGTGCAAATGGAAAAGGTTTATGATGCCATAATATTTGGTGGAGGAATAATTGGAAGTTGTATTTTTGACGATTTAACACTGTCGGGATATAGTGCTGTTTTACTTGAAATAGGGGGCGATGTTGCAAGTGGAACAAGCAAAGCAAACAGTGGAATAGTTCATGCTGGATTTGATGCAACACCCGGAACACTTAAAGCAAAATTTAATGTTGAAGGCAGTTTAATGTACCCCGAAATGTGCAATAGAGTTGGTGTTAGATTGGGAAATTGTGGTGCTTATGTTATAGGTAACGACTTAAAAAAAGTTGAAGAGTTGTATAGTAGAGGACTAACTAATGGCGTTAAAGATTTGGAAATTTTAAATAGAGAGCAACTTTTAAAGCGTATTCCAAACATAACTGAAAATATAACTTGTGGGCTGTTTGCTAAATCTAGCAAAATAGTTAGCCCTTATGTTTTAACCATAAGTTTGGCAGAAGAAGGCATTTTAAATGGTGGAGTGGTTGAATTAAATTATAATACAATCAAGGTTGAACACAAAAATGGTGTTTATGAAGTTACTAACGGCAAAACAAAATATTTTGGCAAATATCTTATAAATAGCACAGGAAACGCTTATAATGATATGGCAAAACTTATTGGCAGTGAAACTTACGATATTAAATATAAACGAGGAGAATATTACATTTTAGATAAAAGTGAGTTTTCGGTTGCATACTCCACAATATTTCCTTTGCCTAGTGCACACTCAAAAGGTATTTTGGTTACTCCAACTGTTGATGGCAACACTTTGGTTGGACCAACAAGTTATGAAAGTGATTCATCTGTTAAAACAACTGATTTGGGATTAAAAGAAATTAAAGAAAAAAGTTCTGCAATGTTAAACAATGTTAATTTAAAGAAAGCTATTAGAATATTTAGTGGTGTAAGAGCAGTTGTTGGTGATGACTTTGTGATTGAAAAAAGTAAATTAAAACCAAATGTTATTAATTTGGCTGGCATTTGTTCACCAGGATTAAGTAGTGCACCAGCAATTTCTAAATATGTAATAAGCGAGTTAATGCAATTAACTTATGACTTAAAAAAGAACGCAAAACATAAACTTGTGCCATACACTTTAAGTAAAACATTGCCAAAGCAAGAACTTAATGATTTAATTGCTAAAGATAGTGATTATGGAAAAGTTGTTTGCAAATGTGAAGATGTTACGGTTGGCGACATTAAAATGGCACTAAATAGACCTCTTAAAATAAATTCGGTTGATGGTATTAAACGCAGAGTTAGAGCAGGTATGGGGCGATGTCAAGGTGGTTTTTGTTTGGATAAGGTTATATCAATCATTGCCGAATCAAACAATGAAACTTTGGAAGATGTTTGCAAAGAAGGTGTTGGAACAAACTTTATAGTAGGAAATATAAAGGAGTAGGTTATGCAATATGATGTTGTTATAATTGGTGGCGGACCAAGTGGAATGGCTGCAGCAATAGAAAGTTCAAAATTAAATGCAAAAACATTAATTATTGAAAGAAACGAAACGTTGGGTGGAATTTTAAATCAATGTATTCACAATGGTTTTGGATTGCATTATTTTAAAGAAGAATTAACGGGTCCAGAATATGCCTTTAAATTTAGAGAGTTAATTTTAAATGAAAAAAACATTGATGTTAAACTTAACACCTTTGTTACAAACATTGACAAAGAAAATAATGTTGTTACAATCAAAAGTTCAAATGGTGTTGAAAATGTTAAATACAAATCACTAGTTTTGTCAATGGGGTGCAGGGAAAGAACTGCGGGAAACATTTTGCTTACAGGCACAAGACCAGTTGGAATTTATACTGCCGGAACAGCACAAAAACTAGTTAACATCTATGGAAAAATGATTGGCAAAAATGTTGTTATATTGGGTTCTGGCGATATTGGACTTATTATGGCAAGGAGGCTTACACTAGAAGGCGCAAAAGTTCAAGCAGTAATGGAAATAAATAAAACAAGCAGTGGACTTAGGAGAAACATAAGCCAATGCTTAGATGATTTTAATATTCCTTTAATGTACAGCACAACAATTTTTGAAGTTGTGGGAGAAAAAAGGGTTGAAGGAATATACTACGGACAAGTTGATGAAAACTACAATAAATTGGAAGATACACGCAAGTTTATGTCATGTGATGCCATAATATTGTCAGTAGGGTTGGTTCCTGAAACTGATTTGGTTAGTGATTTAAAAATAAACAGAGTAACAAATGGAACTTATGTTAATGATTATATGCAAACAGAATACGATAATATTTTTGCTTGTGGAAATTTTTTGCATGTACATGATTTGGTTGACAATGTAACAATGGAAAGTTTGCAAGCAGGCAAATGTGCTGCGCTTAATGCGTTAGGAAAACTTGAAAGAAACAAAGAATTTAATGTTTTGCACTCTGATATAGTAACATACACAATTCCTAGCACTATTGTTAAAGGGGAAGGAAAAGTTGATTTAAAATTTAGGGTAAGGAAAAAATTTGTTAAGTCAAACTTAATTGTTTCTTGCAATGACAAAATAATTGCAAAAAAATTTGTTATGGCTGGGCTTCCTGGTGAAATGTTAACAATTTCTTTTGACAAAAGTGAAATAACTGGTGATATAAATTTGGAGGTAAAGTCCAATGAAAACTAATATGATTTGTATTATGTGTCCATTAGGTTGCGAACTTACAGTTGAAAAAGTTGATGATGAAATTAAGGTTAGTGGAAATAACTGCATAAGGGGAGAAAAATATGCAACTAGTGAACTAACAGAACCTGTTAGAGTTTTAACTTCGGTAATTATAACAAAAAATGGAGTGGTTTCAGTTAAAACTGACAAACCAATTCCAAAAAAGAAAATTGAAGAAGCAATAAAATTAATTGGAAATGTAAAAGCCGACAAGTTAAATTTTGGCGATGTGGTAATTAGCAACATTTTAAACACTGGGGCAAATGTTGTTGTAACAAGAGATGCAGTTTTAGATTTTAAAGAGTAAGGTAAATCTTGCTCTTTTTATTTAAGCTTAAGGATAATTGTTTAAAAATAAAAAGATTATTAAAAAAAATTGTTGATTAAAAAAATAAATTTTATGTAAAAGTAAATTGTAATTTATTCTATTAATTTCATAATGCTTTTTAAAGTTATAAAAATAAGTTTAAATAAATCATTTTGTTTTGATTGATAAATACAAAAATTGTTTGTATACTTAAAAAATAAAGAGGTTAAGATGATTAACATTGTTTTGGTAGAACCAGAGATTCCGCAAAATGCAGGAAATATTATTAGAACTTGTAGTGCAATAGGTGCAAAACTTTATATGGTTAAGCCCCTTGGTTTTAAATTGGAAGACAAGTATTTTAAAAGAGCAGGGCTTGATTATTTTAGTTTGGCTGATTTTACTGTGGTTGATAGTTTAGATGAAATTATGCAAGAAAATAAAAATGCAAAATTTTATTTTGCATCAACAAAATCAAAACACACCTATGTTGATGTAAAATATGATGATGGTTGTTTTATTGTTTTTGGTAAAGAAAGTTACGGGCTAAAAGAAACTTTGCTTAAAAAAAATTATGATAACTGCATTAGGATACCAATGATTAAAGATGCAAGAAGTTTAAATCTTTCTAATTCGGTTGCAATAATTGCTTATGAGGCAATGCGACAACAAGGATTTGAAAATTTAAAAAATTATGGAGAATTGACTGGAAGGCCAGAAAGCGATTAAAATTAAAAAATTAAAACTTTTATTAATTTTGCCTAAGTTATTTAATAAAATTACAATATTTTTTACTAATCTAAAAACGCTACTTTAATTGCAAAATAATTGATTAAAATTAATTTAAAAGGTGGGTAAATTATGGGTAAAAAAATATTTAAAATTACACTTTGGACAATAATTAGTTTAATACTTCTTGTTGTGCTAATACTTGGTGGATATTTAATTTACTTGAGTGCTCAGTATTATAGAATTGAAGATAACCAAGTTTTGGAAGTGTCAAACGCTAGTGAAAATTTGGTTTCATTAAATACAAACTACACAATTTCAACATATAACATTGGATTTGGAGCATACACTCACGATTTTTCATTTTTTATGGATAGTGGGGAAATGTTAGACGGCACTAAAACACAAGGGACAGGAAGCAAAGCAAAAGACAAAGAAACTGTTTTAACAAACACAAATGGTGCAATTAGTGTTGCTAGTGAGTTAGATGCTGATTTTATGTTTTTTCAAGAAGTTGATGTTAAGGCAACAAGAAGTTATAAAGTAAATCAATTTGAAATGTTGAAAGAAAGTTTTAGTAATTACTCAAACTCATTTGCTTACAATTTTCATAGTGCATTTTTGTTTTATCCAATACTTGACCCACATGGGGCAACAGATGCAGGAATTGCAACATTTTCTAAATATAAAATAGATAGTTCAATTAGGCGTTCTTTTCCTATTGATGAAGGATTTTTTGCAAAGTTTTTTGATTTAGATAGGTGTTTTAGTGTTAATAGATTAAAAATTAATGGCAGTGACAAAGAACTTGTTTTGATTAATTTACATATGAGTGCGTATGACAAAGGTGGACTAATTCGTGCAGAGCAATTAACCCTACTTAATAGTGTTTTAAAAGAAGAAAGGGATAAAGGAAATTATGTTGTTGCTGGTGGCGATTTTAATCACGACATAGCAGATTCCATTGGCAAATTTGAAACTCAGGAGAAAAAGCCAGAGTGGACATATTCATTGTCGGCAAATCAATTAACTGATGGATATTCTTTTGCAACTGCAAACAATGTTCCAACATGTAGGAGCACCGATATTGCTTACACAAAGGGAGTTAATTACACAGTTGTTCTTGATGGTTTTATAGTTTCAGACAATGTTGAGGTAATAGAAGTTGAAAATATTGATAATGATTTTATGTATTCCGACCACAACCCTGCAAAATGTGTTTTTAAATTAATTTAACAAATTAAATTTAGTGTAAATGTTTAACAAAAAAATAAAAAGAGTTGTTTTAAACTCCTTTTATTTTTTTAAAGTCTAATTTAATTTTGATTTTGTTTTTATTTTGACTTTATAATATATTATAGTAAAATATAATATATATTTTTACTTTAGTTTTTATATTTTTATTTCGCTTTTAATAATACTATTTTGATTATTATGTTTAAATTTAAATATAATTAACTATGAAGTTTTAAAATTTAAAAATAGTAGATTTAAAGAATTAAAATTTAATTGGAATAATAAAAAATTAAATTTAAGGAGAAAATATGAAAAAATTTTTTAGTTTTTTTGTTTCAAAAAGATTTATTCTTTGTTTTTCATTTTTTGTTAACTTAATTTTGTTTTTTTTGTTAACATACTATATAAATTCAGTTGTATATTCAATTATTTCTATAGTTATAACTATTTTGGCAGTGTTGTGTTTGATTGGAAGTAATGATGAACCAATATATAAAATAACTTGGGCTTTAACTATTGCAGTATTTCCTTTGTTTGGAACAGTTTTATACTTGTATTTAAGAAATTGCAGAGCAACAAAAAGAAAAAGAAAATTGTTTAATGCCATTAAACAAGAAAGTTTGCAATTTATGAAAAATAGTGAAAATGAGTTTAAAGAACTTGAAAATTTACACAACAAGCAGTTTAATATTGCTGAGTATGTTAAAAAAACTACTAATATGTCACTTTATAAAAATACAAGTGTTTTGTATTTAAAAAACGGAGAAACTTATTTTAAGGAATTAATTAACGACTTAAAAACAGCCGAAAAATATATTTTGCTTCAATATTATATTATAGAACATGGTAAAGTGTGGGATGAAATTTTAAAGGTTTTAAAAGAAAGGTCTGCAAAAGGTGTTGAAATAAAAATATTGTATGATGACTTTGGTTGTATGGACAAAATTTCAAGAACATATTTTAAAAATTTAAAAGATTTTAATATTGAAGCCATAGAATTTAACAAATGTAATGCAACAATAAACAAATATTCACAATACCGTGACCACAGAAAATTGTGTGTTATAGATGGTAAAATTGGATATGTTGGTGGCATAAATTTGGCTGATGAGTATGCAAACATAACTTCTAAATTTGGATATTGGAAAGACACAGGAGTAAGGCTTGAAGGTGAAGCGGTTTGGGGATTAATAGTGCTTTTTTCAGATAATTGGAAACTAGAAAAGAAACCATTTGATATTGAAAAATATAAGGTTGAATATTCTAAAACAAATTCGTCATATGTTCAGCCTTTTGGTAGTGGTCCACTTTATGTTGAGCCTATTGCAAGGAACAACTATGTTAATATGATTAATTCTGCAAAACAATATGTTTATATTTGTACGCCATATTTGTTGCTTGATACCACAACTATTGATGCACTAAAGATTGCAGCAAAAAGTGGGGTTGATGTTAGAATTATTATGCCCGGAATTCCAGACAAAAAATTTATTTGGTACATGGGCAGGGCACACTATAAAGAATTAGTTAATGCTGGTGTTAAAATTTATGAATTTAAGCCGGGCTTTGTTCATGCAAAAATGGTTATTGTTGATGATATGACTTGTTGCGTTGGAACAATTAATTTTGATTTTAGAAGTTTGTATTTGCATTTTGAAAATGGCGTTTTAATTTATAACGATAAAGAAATTTTAAATATTAAACAAGATTTTATTGAAACAATAAACAAAAGTGTTCAAGTTACAACAGAAACCGTGAAAAGTAGAAAATGGTATGAAAAAGTAATTGCAAATGTTTTAAGATTTTTTGCACCGTTGATGTAGGAGTTTAAATGAAAAATAAATTTAAAATTATTGAGAATATTGCTTTTATTTTATTTTTTGTTGTGTGGACAGGTGTGGCAATATTTTTTTGGCTTAAAATTGCAGGACATATAGAAAATAAAGAAATTGTTAAAAATGGAATAACTTTAAATGCCGAGGTTGTTGATTATGATACTAATATGTCAATAAACAAGGTTAATTATTACTATATGACATATATGTTTGAAATTGATGGTGAAACGTTTTATGGACAGACTTCAACAACATACAAACTAAATGAAGTAACAAACACTGAAACAATTGAAATTAAATTTTACAATGGAAAAAGCATTGAAGCCGATTATGACCAACCAAAAGATTTAAAATTTAGTGTATTGTTTTTAGTTGTTACCAGTGTTTTAAGTTTGGTGTTTGCAATTATATTGTTTTTAAAAGTGTATAAAAAATTTTATTCTTACAGGATAGAGCGCAAAGGAAATTTAACTACTGCATCAGTGGTAAATGTGCGTCATAGTTCAACAGCAACCACAAAAATTCTTGGTAAAGTTAAAATGTGTAATTATTATTCAATAATTTGCAAATTCACAAAAAAAGATGGCAAAGTTTTTGAGGGGAAAGCGATTGGAACATACGCAGAAGATGTAACTAATTATTTTAAAAATTTAAACGAAATAAAAATTAAATATATTGGTGATAAATTTGTAATTGTTGAGCCAACAGAGGGCATAGATATTTATAAAAACACTGCTGAAATGCAAATTGAAGACAAGCCTGATTATAACAAAGATGTTATTTATTTTGAATGTGAAAATTGTGGTGAAATTGTAATACCAAACAATGACGCAACTTGTCCTAAATGTTTAAAAATTATTAGAAAATATAAGGAAATAAACAAAGATGTTGAAAATTGAAAATGTTAAAAAAAGTTTTGGGTTAAAAAATGTTTTAAATGGTATTAATTTAACTTTAAATAAAGGCGAAGTTTATGGACTAATTGGAGCAAATGGTGCAGGTAAAACAACCTTGCTTAATATTGTTGCTAGGGTTTTAAATGCTGATGCTGGCAAAATTTTTGTTGATGAAAAAGAAATAAAAATTGCTAATGATTTAAAAGGATTGATTGGTTATATAATAGATATTCCAGCACTTTATGACTTTTTAACTCCTTATGAATATTTAGAATTTATTTCTAGTCCATTAAATTTGTCTAAGGAAAAATTAAAAGAAAAAAGTGATATTGTTTTAAAAGATGTTGGGCTTAGCGATTGTGGAAATAAAAGAATAAAAACTTTTAGCCGTGGAATGAAACAAAGAATGGGAATTGCGGCTGGTTTAATTAGTGAACCAGAAATAATTTTAATGGACGAACCAATGAGTGCGCTTGACCCACAAGGCAGATATGAAGTGATGCAAATTATTGAAAAATTAAAGCAAGATGGAAAAACAATAATTTTTAGCACTCACATACTTGGAGATGTTGAAAAAGTTTGTGATAGAGTTGGAATACTTGTTAATGGCAAAATTCAGGTTGAAGGAAATATTCAGGACATTTTAAACAAATACTCCGAAAATGTTTTTAAGGTTTATGTAAATGAATCGGATTTTGAAAAAGTTATTGACACTGCAAAAAAATGTGAATATTTTGTTTCTGCTACTCCTAAAGCAAACTTTATTGAAATTGAATTTTTAAATGGTGGCAAAAAGAAAATGTTTAAAAATTTAAGTGGAATTAATGTAGACATAAATGGAATAGTTTTAAAAGAGCAAACAATAGAGCAAATATTTATGAATTTAAGTAAGGAGAACTAATATGGTTTTTAAGGCATGTTTAAAAAAAGAATTTTTGGAAGAAATTAGAACAAAAAAATTTTTAAGGTATTCTTTATTTGCTTGTGGCATGGTTGTGCTTGCATTAATAGTTTTTGCCATGATGAGTTTGGTTTCAAAAATCGACATAGAAGAATCAAATGAAATGATGGGTGCAATAAAAGAATTGTTTGAATTAACTTATGCAAACTACACAATGTACTTTTGCACATTTATGTTAACATACTTTACACTTATTTATATTGTTATGATTATGAACTCAATCAGTAAGGAAATATCACAAAATAAATGGTTATTGCCAATAAGTGCAGGGATATTGCCAGAAAATATGATTTTTGCTAAATTAATTGTTAAAACATTAAGTTTGGTTTGTGCTGAAATTTTGGCTATAATTTTGCATTTTTCAACATTATTAATATTTTTTAAATCAACAGGTGGTTATGGTGTTCCAAATGTTTTGTTAGCATATTTAGGATTAATTTTGTTTACTGTGTTTATGTCGGTTTTAACCTTATCAATAAATGCAATATCAAAAAAAGGTTGGGTGAGTGCATTAGTTTCAATTAGTTTGTTGATTGTTGGAACTACAATTTTAGAAAACATAGTAATTTCGGGGAAGCAATTAATTACATTTACGCCATTTATGTTTTATGAAATAGCATTTAACCCAAGTGTAACACTAAATGCAACGCAATGGTTAATTTCAATTTTTACATATTTGATTGTAATTGCAGGACTTGTTGTTTGGGCAATTTTTAGTAATAAAATAAAACCAACTAAAAATGAAGAAGAATAAAAGAAGCGTGTGCTTCTTTTTTTTATTTTTGTTAAGATTTTATTTATTTTTGAATTTTGTTTTAATTGTTTGTTTTAGATTTTTAATAAAATAATAATTTTTATATTTTTGCAATTCTAATTAGTAATTAATTTTAATGTGCTGATTTTATAGGGCTACTTTTAGTTAAATTTTGTTGTATTATTCTATTGTTGTGATTACTTTTTTAAAACTCATTTTTAAAACTAATTGCTTTTTTAATTGCTTTTTTAATAATAAAATTAAACTTGTATATATTAAATAATATATAATAAAATCGTTTTGATTGATTTTTAAATCGTGCTAAAATATAAAAGTAAATCAAATTGACCATTTGAGGTAATAGTTATGAAGAAAAAATTGAGTTTAAGTTTAATAATGTTTACATTATGCATTAGCATTTTTGTTGGAGGTTGTAGTTGCAATAACAAACCTACAAATCCAAATGCTAATGTTATTTTGGCAACGGAAATTGCTTTGGATAAAAATGTTGTTAGAAACGCAATGGTTGGACAACCTATTTCTATTACATACACAATTAATCCAAGCAATACAACAGATAAAACTATGGTTATTGAATCTAGTGATGAAACTATTGCCACAATCGACAAAGAAGAAGTTTCAGGTAAACTTAGTGAAACTATAACTGTTACACCTGTTGGAGTTGGAACTGTAAATATTGTGTTTACATGGAAAGGAACTTTTGATAATGATTATGAAAGTGAAGATAGAACACTTAGAAAATCAACAACAATTTATGTTGTTGGTGAATTTGGCAAAGAAACACTAAACACTCCAACCAATTTAACATATAGTGCTGGCAAGTTTAGTTGGGACAAAGTTTCCTATGGAACTGACGGGCAAACTCGTGAACCTAATTATGAATTAGTTTTAACAGGTGGGGCTAGCCCAACAACTCCAGTTACTCTTAGTGAAAATGAATATGCTTTTGCTTTAACTGCTGGCGTTACTTACACAGCAAAAGTTAAGGCAAAACCAACGGACGAACTACAAAACTTATACACAGCAAGTGCATATTCAGATGAAATTGAAGTTTATAAATTAACTGCTCCTACTTCATTTACAACAAATGATGGCGTGGTTACTTGGGATAAAGTTGAAAAAGCAAATAAATATGTTGTTAATGTTAATGGTGTTGATGTTGAAACTATTTCTGCAACTTTAAGTGAAAACACAATAAGTTTTGATGCAAAAGAATATTTTGCAGGGACAAATGAAATAACAATTAAAGTTAAAGCCATAAATGATGAGGATCCATTGATATTTGATGGTGAATATAGTGTTAACACATCAACCATTTATCAAATTGGTCAAACAAGCAATTTTACATTGACGCTTGATGAAGAAACTTATTTAACCACTTTAACTTGGGACGAAGTTGAACATGCAACAAATTACACTCTTGAAATATTAAAGCAAGATGAAGTGCAACCAACTGTAATTGAAAACTTGACTACAAATTCTTACACTTTAAGTTCAACACTAAATGGAACATACAATGTAAGAGTTAAAGCACTTGGAGGAAATGACACTTTAAGTGGAGAATTTACTGAATATTTCCAATTTAAAACATTAAATGTTAATGATTTGGTTGCAAGTGTTGAAAACGGCAAAGTTACTTATTCTCATTCAAACTTAAACGGAAACACTATTTTATTTACAATTTACGCAAATGGCGAGCCTATAAAAGTCACTAAAACTGCAAATGGTTCATTTAATGTAAGTGATTATACCTTAAATGGTAGTTATATTATTACTGCAAGGATAATTCCTCAAACTAATTCAAATTATGTGGTAAGTGCAAGCAAAACTATTGGTCAAAACTACGCATTAAGTTTAACCAATTCTGCTTTGGACAAATCTCAACTTGTTTGGGATAAAATTTCAAATGCTGAAAGTTTTACTCTTGAAATTAAAACTGGTGATGATGTAAAAACATATTCAGATATTTTGGCAACATCTGACAAAGTTGTGTTTGAAATTCCAAGCGAACTAACAGCTGGAAGTTACGAAGCAAGAGTTAAAGCAATAACAAATGAAAATTTGTCACAAGAATTTGGCAACTATTTTGAATTTACAAAACTTGATATTAACAACCTAAATGCTTCATTAAGTGAAGGAACGGTTACATATTCAGCAACAAGTTTAAATGGAAACAAAATTGTGTTCTACATTATAAATGGTGGAGAAACAATAAAAGTAGAAAAAACAGAAGATGGTTCATTTAATGTAAGTGATTATACAACAAAGGGTAGTTACATAATTACTGCCAAACTTGTTGGCGACACAAGTTTAGGCTATGCTAATAGTGAACTTAAAACAGTTGGACAAAATTACGATTTAAGTTTAAAAAATTCAAACAATAATAAAACATTAATATGTTGGGACAACTTATCAAATGCTGAAAGTTTTACTCTTGAAATTAAAACAGATGAAGATGTTGCAACTTTTGACAACATTTTAAGCGAAGCAACGAAAGTTGAATATGAACTTCCAAGCAACTTATTGGCAGGAGCACATAGTGCAAGATTAAAAGTTGTAACAAACGACAATAGCACAAGTGAGTTTGGAGAATATTTTGATTTTACTAAATTAGACGCACAAGATATTGAAACAACTTATATTGGAAATGTGTTTACTGCATCAACCACAAATGAAAATATTGATAAAATAATTGTTTTTGTGGAAGGTGGTTCAACTAACAATCAATACACATTAAATAGTGATGATGAAATTGACTTTACAACTTTGGGATTAACCACTGGAAATTACACTATTTCAGTTATGGCAGTGTCAAACGCTAACACAACTTTTGCAAATAGTGATAAAAAATTAACTGAGCACGATGTTGTGGTTGTTGACAACCCTGAAATTACATCAATTTCAAAAGATGGCAAATTGATGTGGACAACAAACGAAAATTATTCGTCTTTTACTGTTTATGTTGATAAAGGCACTGAAAACGAACAAGTTTTGACTGCTAGTTTAAATGAACTTACACTTTCAACATTGCAAGTAGGGGAACACACAGCTTATGTTGTTGCAAACCCAATTAACAATGTTTTAGTTAACACAACAAGTAGTGAATTTACATTTACAAAATTAGGCTTGGTTGAAAATGTTAAATTAGGAAATAACACAATAACTTGGGATTCTGTTACAGGTGCTGGAGGTTATGAGATTGTGGACAATGATGCCCCAAAGGTTTCAGTTGATACTACAACATACACTCCAACAACTATAAAAAGCACAAACACATACAAAATTAAGGCTATTGGAAATGGAACAAACACTGTTTCTGGTGCAGAATTTGAAGTTGTGTTTAACAAGGTTGCAACTGTTGAAGTTGGTGTTTTAAATGGCAAAATAGATTTTGAAGAAGAAAATGATGTTACATACAAAGTTTTTGTTAATAATGAGGAAATTGCTGCAGGTAAAAACTATAACTTTACAGGTTCAACTCCTTATGAGATTCAAGAAGTTTATGTTTTGGCATTTAGAGAAGGCTACTTTGACAGTGACAAGAGCAATGTGCTAAAGATTAAAAAATTAGGCAAAGCAACTAACATTTTAGTTTCAAGTGTTGACAAAGAAAATTACACAATAACTTGGGATGCTGTTACAGGGGCTAATAGTTACATTGTTAACTACAACAATAAAAATTATATTGCAGAAACTAATAGCATTTCAGTTGTGGGCGAATTGCTTGGTGGCACTTATCAAGTTAAAATTACTGCAACTTATAATGGTAGCGAATTATTCCCTGAAAGTGATTATCAATTTGGATATGTTATTGGCGATGAAAGTGAAGTTTACACATTTAACAAACTAAGTGTTCCAGAAAACATTGCTGTAAAAAATGGCGTTTTAACATGGGAAAACAACTCAGTTGCTCAAGTAACAAATTATGAAATTGAATATTCTAATAATTCAGGTGATTCTTGGACAACAAAATCTTTAAATGATGAATTGTCAAATGATTTGTCTTTCTTAACAGCAGGAACTTATTTAGTTAAAATTAGAGCAGTTGGAAATAATTCAAACATTATTTCAAGTGATTTTAGTGCAGAAGTTACAGTTATAAAAAGCAATGTAGTTAGTGGATTAAAAGTTAAAAATGGTGTTATTACTTGGAATCCTGTAACAAGTGATAATTCTGCTTATGTTTATGATGTTTATGTTTATACAAAGTCTGGTGAAAGCGAAGTGTTGTATGGCGAACCATCATTAAATTACACTCAAACAACTTATGAAATTGCAAACATTGCAGAAAACACAGAATACTATGTTAAAGTAATTGTAAAAAATGCAGAAGGCGTTGAAATTTACAGCGATATGTCAAGTGCACTAAAAGTTATTAAATTAAACGCTCCAACAAACTTTGCAATTGAATTAGGTGTTGCATCATGGGATGCAGTAAAATATAATAGTGAAATTGCAACTAATGATTATAGAATTAGCCTAAAAACAGGTGAAGAAACTCCACTTTATTACGATATAACAAGCGGAATTTTGCAATATACAATACCAAGTGATATTTCAGTAAAAACAAGTTACTATGTTTCTGTTATGGCACATGGAACAAACGATTCCGGTGAAACATTAACAGGATATTTAAATAGTGATTATTCTAATGAAAGAGAAATTTATAAATTGGCAAGTGTTGCTAATTTAAGAGTTGAAGATGGTGAAATTTTGTGGGAAACCACTCATACAAGTGAAGACAAATACTTGCCAGAATCATTTAAGTTGATATTTACAAAATATGTTACTGATGCGTCTGGTGGAGTTGAAACTCATGAGTATGAATTTACACTTGCAACAAATGTAACACATTATAGCCTAAGTGATGCTGAGGCTGGTGATTATAAATTAGAGTTTTATGTAATGGGAAATGGAATTATTACTCAAAACTCATTGCCAACTGTTCTTGGCGACACTGAAAAAATTAAAAAATTATCCACTCCAACTGGACTTAGAATGCAAGATGGATATCTTGTTTGGAACGAAACAGATTTAAATACAAATGTTTTGTATGTTTTATATAATAATGGTGTAGAATTTACAAACAAAAATTATGACGACAGAAAGTTTGCACCAAATGTTATTGCTACAACTGGTTATAACATAACAATCAAGTCTACAATGGAAGGTGCAATTTATAGTGAACTTAGTGATAACATAACTATTTATCAATTACCACAAGTTACAAATTTTGTGCTAGATGATGGTAAATTTAAGTGGAATGCAGTTGAAAATGCTACAGGTTATACAATTATAGTTTCATATAAAGTTCAAGAAACAAATCCAGACACTAACGAGCCAATGTTTGACCCTGAAACTAACGAACCTATAATGGAAGATAAAGAAGAAACTATTGTTGTTGATGGTGGAAGCACCACTGAAATTTCAATTCCTGCAACATTGCCACAACAATACACAGTAAAAGAAGTTTATGCAAATGGTAATACAACTAGCGACAATACAAGCATAGGATACTTTAATTCAATACCTATTAATTCAAGTGTAAACTTTACCCCACTTGACACAGTTAAAAACTTAACAGTAAAAAATGGCGATTTTGTTTGGGACAAAGTTACGGGTGCTGATTATTATAGTATTCAAGTGTTAAATAGTGAAGGAACAACAGTAATTAAAAAAGCATCAAGCACTACAAATTCCTATACATTAAATGATGATGGGTTGGTTCCAGCAGGAAGTTATAAGTTACAAGTAACACCAATTTCTTTAAGTGACACTTATTTAACAACAGGTGTTGCAACAGAAATTCCTTTCTCAAAAATGGGTGAGTTAACAAACATTAGAATTGAAAATGGTTATGTTGCTTGGAATGTATTAAAAGATGACATTTTAGCTGCTTATGCTACTGGAGTAGAAAATCCTGATGATGGAACTGGCACTGGTGGCGAAGATGGGGAAGATACTGGCAAAGATGATACTTCAAAACTAGAAGAATCTGGTGGCGGAGAGGCTGGCGGAGAGGCTGGCGGTGAAGAACTAACATTTACAAGCGAAGTGTTTAATGCATTTTATAGCGTTGCAGTTGGACCTTATATTGACAATGCTGACACTGCAAAATTTTATCCATTAGCGTATATTAAATTAAAATTAACAAGTTTGGATAATAGCAAAGTTGTAACAAAAACCGTTCAACCATTTACAGTGGTTGACCCGGGAGAAGATCAAAACTATGTAATTTGTTATTACTTTGTTGATGTTGATGTTAATACTTGGAAAATTTCTATTAGTGCAAAAGGAAACACTGTAAATCCACAAGATACAACATCAATTAAATATGTTGATGGGGTTCAGCCAACAACATTTATGACTGCAACAAAACTTGATTCTCCACTTTGTCCTGTACATTATGACACAACTATGATAGTTGATGGTAGATTGGTGTTTACTCCTGTTAAACTTGCAGATGGAACTCTTTATAGTAAATATATAATTGAAGCAGTGCCTGCAAACTTGCCAGCAGAACAAGTTGTGTTAAAAGTAATTACAGTTGAAGGTGATGCTAGTCAAACATATAATGTTCAAGACATTGGATTAAAAGAAGATATTGCTTACAATATCTCTATCAAAACCTATGGAACAGAAAATGGAAATAGTGGAGACTTATATTTAAATAGTAATACTCCATCTACAACATCTCTAACATTGCTAGGCAAAATTTCATTTACAGTTTCAAATGGTGTTATTACTTGGAATGCAAGCACAGCAAATTACTTTATATTTAAAATCAGAAATGAAGACGGCACAATTAACGAAACTCATGAACTAGACTCAACAGTAGTTTCGTATGAGCTAGACAACAATTATCCTGCAGGTAAATACTATATAACAATTCAAGCAATTGGTGATGGAGTTAACAAAATTTCAAGTGTTGTTAGTGATGAATTAGTTGTTATTAAAAATGACATTGTTCCATCAATCGTTTTAAACAATGGTGAGTTTGTATGGTCAAATACTAATGCTGATAATGGCTACAAAGTTATGATCATAAAAGAAAGAGGAAGCGAAACTGGTGAGCAAGTTGTTGAAACAGAAGAAATTGATTTAACACAAATTGAAAAAGATGATGAAAGTGTTACATTTAGCTTGCCAGACACTTGCGTAAGTTACTATGTAGGAACAGATTACAACACTTATTATTATAGATATAGCATTAAAGTTATGAAATTAGGAACTGCAAATGGTGTTGGTGGTTCAACACAAAATGTTAATAGTGAATATTCTAGCGCAAGTTATTCATATCAAAGATTAAATACTCCATCAAATGTTAGAGTAAACGATGGTCAAATTGTTTGGAACGATGTTGGTGGTGCTAGTGGATACCAAGTATATATTAGTGGAAACACCGACAATGGTGGAAGCACTGAACCATTTGAACAAGAAGTAAATGTTGGTAGCGACTTATATTACAATTTACCAAACTCATTTGCACCTGGTGTATATCATATTAAAGTTAGAGCACTTGGTGGAACACCACAAATTTCTACACCAACAAATGGATATTTAACAAGTGTATATTCTGATTTAATTACAGTTGTTAGAGTTGCAGAACCTAATTTAAGAGTTGACCGTGGTGAGGTTGTTTGGAATTCTGTAGAAGGTCTTCCATTTGAAGCAACAAGTAGTGTAAAACTTACAATTAACGGAGAAGAAACTATATTAACAGATTTAGAAGGAAATGCAGGATTTGACTTTGACAATGCGTTGTATCCAGCAGGAAACTATACAATTTCTGTTCAATTTATAGGAAATAATGAATTGATTACAGGAACTGTTGGCGATAGTCAAGAGGAAATTACTTTCTATTATTTAAGTTCTAACATTGCAACAAGAACATTTACAAAATTGAACACCCCAACTATTCTTTTAGGAAAAACTGAAATTGATGGCGAAGATAGAAATATAATTAGATGGCAAGGTGTTGAAAATGCTTTGGGTTATGATGTTTATGTTGTAACTGAAACAATAGAGTATGTTGGTGAAGATGACCCAGAAACCCCAGAAGATGACAGAGAAGAAGTTGTAGTTGAACATGTTGAAGTTTTAAAATATGAAGACTATGCTGAAAACTTTGGAACATTTGAAGAATTGGGTGTAAACTACAATTACTTTACTCTTCAAGACATAGCTTATGAAGATTACAAAATTTACATTAGAGCAGTAGGTGATGGTTCATACAATCAAGAAGAAGACACTTATGACTATGGAACATACATTTCAAGCACAAGGTCTGATAGCATACATATTCATATTCCACTTGCTCCAACGAACTTTGCTTATAACAATGTTACAGGAACAATCACTTGGACAAATGTTACTGCCGATAGTAAAATTGTTTTAGATGTTAAAAAGTTTGATGGTTCAAATTATGTTGAAACAGTTCCGGGTGGCATTGAATTGCCAGCAGGAACAACATCATACAAGTTAAACGATGTTGGCGATTATCAAGTAAGAATCAAATCTAGATTAAGCATAATCGGTGGTGATTACGATAGTGATTATAGCGAAACAACTTTAAATATTTCATTTAACTTATTTAGTAGTGGAAGTGGAACAGAATATAGTCCTTATGTAATTACTAAAGAAGAAGAGTTAAACAACATTAGATATTTCTTGGATAGAACATTTACTATTAACGGAAATATAATATTGAATTCTTATTCAAATTGGGAAATGATTGGTAATGCAAATAGTCCATTTACTGGAACAATTAAAGGCAACGGCTTTACAATTAGTAACATTAGATACACAACAGAACAAAACACTAATATTGCATTTATTTATGAAATAGCCGAAGGTGCAACTGTTCAAAATCTAAAATTAGATGTTACAATCAATAGTGATTTGTACAACACAAGAACACAATACTATGGTGGTGTTGCAATTACAAATAAAGGCACTATTTCAAATTGTGAAGTTACAGGTTCAATTAAAGTAAATGGAAATGCAACAAACACAACACAATTTGGTGGAATAGTTAATGACAACTATGGCACAATAACAAACACAATTAATAAATCAAACGTTATAGTACAAAGAAACACAAACACTTCAACTTATGTAACAAAAGTTGGTGGAATTGCTGCTAGAAACTTTGGAACAATTATAAATTCTGGAAACGAAGGCGAATTAAAAGGACAAGACGTTGGTGGTATTGCATGTTACAACTACAAATCAATTTCTTATTCTTACAACACTGGAAAATTAAATATTGTTTCAGATGGCTACACAACAACTAACTTAAAACTTGGTGGTATTGCTGCATATAATGACACTTACACATTAACAGGTGACCGTGGAACCATTGACACATGTTATGTAATTATGCTTGACGGACAAATTACATCAAGCACAAGCACAGGTTCAGCATCATACATTGGTGGTATTGTTGGTAACAACAATAATAGTTCCGAAAATTGTATTTCAAATTGTTATGCTTTAATTGGAGAATACAATGTTGCTTCTGGCGACAAAGTTGCTGCACTAGTTGGTAACGTTGCCGGAATGAGTGTTAACAATTACTATAGAGTGTTAACAAATTGTTATGCTTATAGAACAAAAACCACATTGTTTGTTGCTGGTTCTGGAAATGAAATTACAACTGGAAATGTTAAGAATGAAATTTATGTAGGAAGAATTACAGATGTTTCAACTCTTGATTCAGGTGTGGTTTCAATTCCTGGAATTATAATCTTAGAAGAAAATGGTTATATGCCTAAATTTAGTTGGCAAATCTAACAAAAAAAGAGCAATTTAATTGCTCTTTTTTGTTATTAAATTTATAAGTAAATTACTGATAAGTTCAATAATCTTACATTTATATTTATATTTGTATTTATATTTTTGTTTAAATTTGTGGACTTTTAAATTTTAATTAAATCAAATATTTTGTTTATTATTGCTTAAAATTTAAAATATAATTAAAGCATTATAAATTACATAATTGTTATAAATAAAATCAATATCAAAGCAATAACTAAAATCATATAATTGGTTGGTTTTGCTATGGTTTCAAGTAGAGAGCCAAGTTTTGGAATTCCAAACATAACTTTTCCAACTAATTTGTCTTTTGAAATGCCACTTCCACTAAAATCGGGAGAATTGTTTGCATCACCTTGTGTTATAACTTCGCCTCTTGAATTAATATCAACAATTCTATGGGTTACATTGGTTAGTCCACTTTTGTAAGTTATAACATCTCCAATTTGCAAATCTTCATATTTAACTTTTGTGTTTACAACAACAACATCGCCAATAGCATATTTAGGGGTCATAGAGTCAGAAACAACTTTTAAGTATTTGCAACCAAAAAGCAAACTTAAAACAATTGTAATTGCAAGCCCAAAAACTATTGCTCTAACGCCTATTAAAATATATTTTGTTATTGTGTCTTTATTTTTAAAAACGTTTACCATTTCTTTTTTCCTTACAAAATTTATTTTAACAAATTTTATTAATTATAACAAACAAATTATATGTAAATTTGCAACATTAAAAACAATAATTTTTGCAAATACTAAGATTGATATTATTATTGGCTAATCAAATTTTATTAAATATTATATCTATAATAAATTATATAAAATTTTTTCTTATTTATAATGTTTTGACAATTATTTCATTAAATATTAAAATATTTATGAAATTAAAATGGGAGTAGTATGAGCAAATTTAACAAAAGCGAAGTTTTAAGGTGGGTTTACATAATTATATCACTAGTTATAGTGGTAACCCTTTTTGTTAATGTTTCAGTAGTTTTTGTTAAGGCGTGGTTTACAGACAATGCTACTGAATATAACGATTCCAAGGTTGCTCAAGTTGATATAAGGATTTTGGAAAATGGCACGGAAATTGGTGGCAAAACAACTATAAATCATAATGATAGTTTTACCCAAGAAGATGATGTTTACACATTTACCCCCGGCAAAACTCCAGTTTATGCAACTCCAAACATTGGCAGTAGCATTACATTAAACTTGCAAGTTCAAAATAAAGGTTGGGCTGGTGGATTAGTAAGAATTATTGGTTTTACAATTTACTATTTGGAAGAAAATCATACAGGGGAAACTAACAAACTTCCAATTTTTGAAAGTGAAGCAACAATTAACAACAATAGTGAAGTTTGGGTTTCGCAATATGTTGACGATGTGTTTAATAGTGGCGACCCAGCAACAACACCTATTGCATATAATTGGTATTTAAATAGGGTGCTACAGGAAAATGAAACTGCTGATGTGGTTGTTAGTTTAACAAACAATTCAATAGACACATCAACATATCCACAACTTTATGTTTCTTTTGTGGCAGAAATTACTGTTTATGAAAGCAATGCATACAAAACTGGTGGAAACAATCCACCATTTGGAAGTTTAAGTCAAATCCCTAGTGGCTGGACTGCATGGCAATAAATTATTTTAATTTTAATTTGATTTTAGTTGAGTAAAAAATATAGAACAAATAATTTAATAGGAGAAAAAAATTGAAAGAATTTTACCAAGATAGTTGGTTAAAATTTAATAAGGCTTCAATTAAAGTGTTAGTTGGCACTCTTATTTTGCTTATTTGTTTGTCTGTAACATTTGCATGGTTTACTGATAGCGACAATTTTTCAAATGAATCTGACACTGGCAATATTTATGTAAGTTTGGTTTCACACTTAAGCGAAATTGAAATGATTGCACCAAACGAAACAATTAATTTTCAAAATATGGTTTATGTGGAAGGAAAGCCAACCAGTGCAGATGCTTATGTTAGAATTTCATATAAAGCTTATGTTGGAGATGATGATGTAACTAACTATATAAGGCCAATTTTATATAATAATGCAGAATATTTGCTTAATGGACACGATGCATGGATTTACAACAATACCGATGGTAAATATTATTATGTGGGTTACACAAACGAAAATGTGCCAGCAGTGTTTTGCAATGGAATTTATGTTGACCAAACACTTCCAAAAGCCTTTGCAAATAAAACTGTAATTTTTACAGTTACAGTTGATGCAATTCAAAGGAAATACAAAGCGTATGAAACTGAACCAGGCTGGCAAGAAAACTACCCGGCAGATTGGGCAGAATATTTAGAAAAATATGGTTTTGAAATTAATCCAGATGATGAATAAATTTTTGTAATTTAAAAAACAATTTGCTAAGTGCTATGTTTTAAGTTTATTTAATTTTAAAAATTGTTTACAATATAAAAAAATAATATATTTTATTTTGATTTTATTAAATTAATATTTAAAAAAAAACACACTTAAATAAATATATTTAAAATTTTAATTAAAAATTGTTAAATTAAAAGGAGGTTAAAAGAATTGGTATATAAAGCATCAAGTGAAAATGTAAGATATTATTCAAAAGTAATTGCTCTTTTAACCTTTGTTTTAATTTTTGTTATTTCAATGGGAGCAACTGCTGCTTGGCTTACTGCACAAGCAACGGACTCAGCAACAATGATATTTGCTAGAAATGTTGAAGTTCACATAACTGGTGAAGATGGAAATGTTGGCACACCAATTTTGCCAGAGGGACTAAGTGGAGTTTTGCCAGGTCAGCCAATAAGGGTAACAAGTGGAATATTGCTTCAAAGCAGTGAAGTAAACACTGTTAGTCCAGACGCATATATTAGAGTAAGATTTGAAGTTTCAACACCAATTCACAATGGAAATTATGGCAAAGATGCCTTAGTTTTTACAGAAGAACCAGATTCAACATATTGGAAATTGGTGGATTTTAGTGAAAATAAAGATGGCAGCGATTGTTGGTATGTTTTAATAGATAGTGCCACGGGCTTAGCAAAAGAAGTTCATGACGGCGAAAAATATAACTTTTTAAATGACACAGTTGTTTATGTTAATAGAAACTTAACAAATCAAATGGCAGACAAAGATATTACAGTAAATTTTGTTGCTCAAGCATATCAAGTTAAAAATGTTGACAATCCATTGCTTGACCCAGACAATCCAACATGGATTTACTATGTTTAATATTTAAAAATTTGTTAATTTTAATTGTGCAAAACAAACGGTTTTAAATGCTGTTGATTTGTAAATCACCAATTTGCAAATGTTTGCAGTATAATCAAATTTTATATATTAAAAAATGAGTGGAAGTTTCCACTCATTTTTTGTTTTTTATAAATATTATTTTGTTTTTAGGGTAAATTAAAAGAGTACATAAAATTAAAACAAATTAAATTTATATTTTTTGTCATATAATTATGCAACAATAAACTTAAAAATTATAATTTAAACTATGGTAATTTATAATTTTGGAAAAATATTTAAAATTTAGTTTATTGTTTACTATGGTAGTTAATGTCAAATTATGTAATAAATGCAATTTATTTTGTTTACAAACTTTTATTTATTTATTATAATATAGTTAGCTAATACTTTGTTATAAATATTAGACTCTAAATAAGGAGGAAAAAATGGGAAAAAGCAAAAGAATAAGTTTTACATCCATTGCAATTGTTGTGTTAGCAATCCTTCTAACAGTATCTTTAACAATGGGAGGAACTTTGGCATGGTTTGCAAACCAAAACCAAGCAGGTACTAACCTTACAATGGGTAATGCAGTTGGTGTTGCAGTTGTTGA